>PLSB01000158.1 GCA_003165005.1 Acidobacteriaceae bacterium
ACGTGCAGGGCGCCGGCCCCGCCCCAGCGCCGGGCATCCCGCCAGCGCATCACCGAACTGGGATTGCACCCAATCCGGCGGCCCACCTCGTGGAGAGAGTTGCCCGCGTCCAGCAATGCCAACGCGCGTCTCCGCCGGTCCTCCAGAAGACCGGCGCTTCCCTTCAGCCGGGGCATAGGTATTCTGAACCTCAATACCCATTATTGCATTATTTATGCAGGAGTCAATAGTGTAACGGTCCGCAACAAAATCACTACAGCCAAAATCCCCAATGAACGTTCATTTGGAGAATTGCCCGACATTCTTTCGAACGATTTCCGGCTTCTGCAGCGCCCCATCTCCACGCGCAGGTTTTGTAGCCTACTCTTAGCAGTCAAGACTATTGGAAATGTGCAGTTTAATGCTTTGAAAGGCCTGGCCCTTCAGCGCCAAAACACGGCGAGTTCCGGATGGATAGAATCCTGGCGAGCCAGCGGCAGGGGGTTTCGAAGTTGTGCGCCGCGGCAGGGACGCCTTATATTAGTTTGAGAGTCGAACTCGATCCGCTGGCCCCTTCCCCGATGGAGCTTCCAATTGAAGATGCGGGCGCAGGCGTCGAGAGTATTGCGCCGCTTGAAGCAGCTGCCGAGCCGGCGGAACCGCAACTGAATTCGAGATTCAGCAGCCAAGGAATGAATCATCTCCTGCGACACTGATTGAGAGGTCGAAATGTTGCCAGAACAATGGGAAACGTTCAAACGTGCGGCGCGCCGCGAAAAGATGGACAAGATCCCCATGGCGCTGATTATCGACAGCCCCTGGATTCCAGGCTACCTGGGGATCGAACACCTGGACTATTTCCTCGATCCGGAGCTTTGGTTTCAATCGAATCTGAAGATCATGCGGGAGTTCCCGGATGTCATCTTCATTCCCTCGTGGTGGATGGAGTACGGGATGGCAGCGGAGCCATCGGTGCTGGGCGCGAAGATCAAATTCTGGCAGGACAATACTCCGAGCGAATATCAAACGCTCTATCACCTTGAGGACATCGACAGATTTCCCGACTACGAAGTTGAGGCCGATGGGTTCGCGGGGCTAACGCTGCACCGCATCAAGAGGTCGCGGCAGAGGATTCTGGATGCCGGCTACATCCTGCCAATGGTGACCTCGCGCGGGCCGCTGTGCACGGCGGGATTTGTGCGCGGCACGACCGAATTCATGATCGACCTGGTGGAAAACCCAGCCGGCGCGCACAAGCTCATCGATCTGTGCACGCGGGTGATCATCGACTGGCTGAAGGCGCAACAGAAGGTGATGGGCGATACGGTCGAGAGCATCTTCATCCTCGACGACATTGTGGGATTCGTCAACGAGGAGCACTACCTGGAGTTCGCGCATCCCTATTTGAAGCGCATTTGCGATGCTTTCCCCAAGGATTGGGTGAAGCTTTATCACAACGATGCCGAAGTGGATGCATGCCTGGACCATCTGCCCGACACGGGTTTCAACGTGTTGAACTGGGGCAAGCAGCGGCACATTACCGAGGTGAAGCGGCGCGTGGGCGACCGCATGTGCCTGATGGGCAACGTGAATCCGCTGGAGGTGGCGGTGCGCGGCACGCCGGAAGAGGTGAAGGACGAGACGCTGGAAGTTTTGGAAGGTTCCGGCGGCGAGGGAATCATCCTTTCTGTGGGCGGAGGCACCAGCCCTGGCATGCCCCGCGAAAACATCCTGGCCATGCTGGAAGCACTTGAGGAGTTCAACGCGAAGCGCGCGGCAGCGATGAGCGTGCGTTGAGGACGAGGAAAAATGCCCGATTACGCCCTGATGAATCAGTTTCTGTACGAAGGCAATGCCGGCGAAGTGGAGCGGCTGACGAAAGAATCGCTCGCCGAAGGGCGCTCCGCGCAGGAGGTTCTGACCGAAGGACTCATTGCAGGCATGAGCGTGGTCGGCGAGGACTTCAAGCACAATGTTCTTTACGTTCCCGAGGTTCTGATTGCGGCGCGCGCGATGAAGGCCGGCATGGCGGTACTCAAGCCGCTATTGACGTCGAAGGACGGCGGCACCAAGCCGAAGGGCGTTTTGCTGATGGGCACGGTGCGCGGCGACCTGCACGACATTGGCAAGAACCTCGTAGGCATGATGGCCGAAGGCGCGGGCTTCGAGTTGCACGACATCGGCGTGGACCAGAGCGTCGATAAGTTCATGGCCGCGGCGGAGAAATGCAAGCCGAATATCATCGGCATGAGCGCGCTGCTGACGACCACCATGATGTATATGAAGACGGTGATTGACGGCTTTGACGCCGCCGGCCTGACCCACATCAAGATGGCGGTGGGCGGCGCTCCGATCAGCCAGATGTTTGCCGACGAGATCGGGGCCGACGGATATGGAGCCAATGCTTCGGCCGCGGTAGATCTGTTTTTGCGGCTGACGGCGCAGGCATAAATCGAAAGGTGCGAACCGTGGCCACGTACAAGGTCCTTTCTTGGAAAAAGATTCCTACGCAGATCAGGGTCGAGGATGAGTCCGACACTGTGAACGCGATGCTGGACGACCGCTTCATGAAGCTCGTCGACGCGCAAGCCATGAAGGAGGGGCTCGAAGACTCCGACGCCTACCTGGCCGCGTGGCAATGGAGCGAGGAAGAGGAGCGCGAAGGTTCGGCGCACGAAGTGGCGGAGGCATTGAAGGCCGAGATCGAAGCCAAGAAATGGTAGGAACTCATTCGCAATGACCGTCACGCTTACCATCAACGGACAATCGATTGAGGCGGCGAGCGGACGGTCGCTCTTTGAGCACGCTGAGGTCCTCGATATCGACGTGCCCACCTCCTGCCGCAAGCAGGGCAAGTGCAAGGAGTGTATGGTCGAAGTGGCCGAAGGGATGGACCTCCTTTCGGCGCGGGCCGATCCGGAACAACATCTGAAAGGCAGTTTTCGCCTCTCCTGTCAGACCTTTGTGACCGGCGCTGGCGGGCATGTGCGCTGCCATACGATGCGCCGCGGGCAGATGCAGATCGAGCGGCACGCGCCGGGCTTGCTGGCGGCCGATGCGCAGGTTCAGCTCGACCCGGCGGTAACCCGGGACGGAGACCGCATCCTGATCGATGGCGTCGAGGTAGACCGCTCGACCGGGCCGATTCACGGCATTGCGATGGACCTGGGCACCACCACGGTCGTGCTTCGGCTGATGGATCTCGAAACCGGCGAGCTGATTGCGGACACTTCGTTTGAAAATCCGCAGCGCTTCGGCGGGTCCGAGGTGATGTCGCGCATTTCGTACGACACCGATCACCCGGGACGGCTGCTGATGCGAACGCTGGCCGGATATCTGAGCCATGCGATCGAGAAGTTCCCAGTCGATCCGAAGAGCATCTACGAGATTGTGGTGGTGGGCAACTCCACCATGCGCGACCTGTTTTTCTGGCAGAGCGTGTACTCGATCGGCCAGAGTCCGTACCAGTCCATCACTGAAATCGAAATGGCCGCGGGCAAGCGCGCGACCACGAGCCTGACACAGACCGGACAGCACAGCCTTCTGCCGATCCATCCTCGAGCGCGTGTGTACGGGGCGCCGATCATCAGCGGGCACGTGGGCGCGGATGCCGCGGCGGGAATGCTTGCGGTCGATTTGGTCCATCAAGAGCGGCTCGTCGCGATCATGGATATCGGAACCAACACCGAGCTGATCGTGGGGAACAAGCATCGTATCCTTGCGGCCTCCTGCCCCGCCGGACCAGCCTTCGAGGGCGGAGCGATTGCATGCGGAATGCCGGCTTTGGACGGCGCGATTGAAGCGGTGGAAATTGGCGCCGAGGGCAGCTTCGAACTTGGCGTAATCGGCAACGGAATGCCGGAGGGAATCTGCGGTTCAGGGTTGGTGGACGCGCTCAGCGAGTTCTTGCGCACCGGGCGTATGAATGAATACGGGCGCTTCGAAGACGGCCTGCATCGCATCGACCTCTACCGGGATGGAGAGAAAGAGGTCTATCTGCTGGAAAGCGATGTGAACGAGCTGGCTCAGGCCAAGGGGGCGAATGTCGCGGGACTGCACGTGGTGTTCAGCACGTATGGAATCGATTTCGACGATATCGGCGTCTTCTATCTCGCGGGAGGGTTTGGGCGGCATATCGGAGTGGAAGCAGCCAAGCGCATCGGGCTGGTGCCGAATCTGCCAGCGGCGAAGATTGTGCAAGCCGGCAACACCGCGATCGAAGGGGCAACGATTGCGCTGCTCTCGAAAGCGAAGCGGCAGGAACTCGAAGAGCTGGTGAAACGGGTTCAGCACTGCCGCCTGGAGACGCATCCAGGCTTCTTCAATTTCTTCGTGGAAGGCTGCCAATTCAAACCCGTGGAGCCGATGCCGTGCATGCCGTGAGCGACAAGATCGAGCTCGCCTGCACGCTTTCATCGCTCGGCGTGCAGGAGGAGGAGTACGTGCGGCTGCTCGGCTTTCCGCGCGGCTGGGTACTCGAGGGCCGAGCGCGCGAGCTGGCCTCCTGGGCGCAGAATTGGTACGCGGATCATGGCAGGCCGTGGATGTACGCGCGGCAGGCCGAGCAGTTTGAGATGGCCGGCGACTCGATCTCCATTGACGGAATCGAGTTCTCAAGCCAGCGGCTCAGGAACACGCTGACAGATGCCGAGGCGCATAGCGTGATTCTCGTCGCGGTTGGTGCGGGCCCCGAGGCCGAGGAAGAAGCGCGCCGGTGTTGGACCGGCGAGAAACCCGACGAGTACTTCTTTCTTGAGGTCTACGCGTCCGCGGTCGTGGAACATCTGACGACGCTGGCCGGAGCGCGGCTCTGCGACTGGGCGGAACAGCGGCAGATGGCGGTCTTGCCTCACTATAGTCCCGGGTATCCTGAGTGGGATATTCAGGAGCAGCCGCGATTGCTTGAGCTGCTCAAGAAGACTCGCTTCGAGACCTTCCCTTCGTCTGTGGAAGCGTTGCATTCAGGCATGCTGCGGCCCAAGAAGACGCTGCTGGCAGCGTTCGGGCTGACGCGGCACACGGATCGGCTGCAAAAGCTCACGGCCCTTGTTCCCTGCGAGCGATGCTCGTACGGTCCGTGCCAGTACCGGCGCGCGCCATACCGCAGAGCTCCGCGTCCCGCGGGAGAACAGATTCAGACGCACGCGGTTGACCGCAATGCGCAGTATCAGACCAGCAAGAAAGCTCTCGAACGATGGGCGGAGGAGCGGCTCACCATGCGCGCAGAGCCGGACGGCTCCGTAGACGCGGTCTTCCGTTACGATGGAACCACGTGCACAAATATGGGCCGCCCGCTCACGTTCCTCTATAAAGTGAGACTTGGCCCGCGCGCCGAAGGCTATCCGATTCTGGAGCAGCAGTGCTTGCCGGACGTGGGCGACGATGGCTACACGTATATGTGCCGCTTTATCGAAGACGCCGATGCACTGATGGCTGCGATTGAGCGGGAGAAGCCCCTCAAGGGGGAGCGGCTGAACGCGGTTCTCGAATGGAAACGCACGCCCTCCGGGGCGGGATGTTATTGCGAGGCCTCAAGCCGCGATCACAAATGGGGCATCGTGCTCGAAACCATCCACTATGCCCTGGTACAAAGGGAGTTGGCTGAGGACGCCGAAGAACGATGAAGAAACTCTTTCAGGAAGCGATGCTGGAACGGCCCATCCTGGGCGACGGCGCCATGGGAACGCAGTTGATGCTCGCGGGACTGGAGCAGGGCAACTGCGGCGAGGCGTGGAATGTGAACCATCCGGAGCGGGTGCTCGAGATCCAGCGCCGGTACGTGGAGGCCGGCTCGGAGTGCCTTATCACCAACACATTTGGTGGTTCGCGCATTATGCTCAACCGCCACGGCGAATCGGATCACGTGGCTGAGATCAACAAGGCAGGCGTGGCCATTGCGCGCCAGGCATTTGGCGAGCGTGATGGCTATGTGCTCGGCGACATCGGCCCATTTGGCGGTTTGATGAAGCCCTTCGGCGAATTTACAGAAGACCAGGTGCGAAGCGCTTTCGACGAGCAGGCTGCCGCGCTGGTCGAAGCCGGCGCGGACGCCATTATCGTGGAAACGCAGACGTCGCTCGAAGAGCTCTTGCTCGGTATCGAAGCGGCGCAAAAGGCCGGCGCGCCTTGCATCATCGGGTCAATGGCATATGATGTGACCCTCGACGGCTCCACGTTCCGCACCATGATGGGCATCGATCCCGAACGCGCCGCGGAGTTCATGGAAGAGCACGGCGCGCATGTAGTGGCGCTGAACTGCGGAACAGGCATGGAGATGGAACGCGCGCGCGCCGCCGTGGAGCGGTACAAGAGCGTAACCAGCCTGCCGGTGATGACGCAGCCGAATGCCGGAAAGCCGCGGCTTGAGAACATGAAGGTGATTTACGACGAATCCCCGGAACAGATGGTCAAGGGCCTTGTACCTCTGCTCGAAGCGGGCGCGAATGTTGTGGGCGCCTGCTGCGGAAGCACGCCGGATCACATTCGCGCCTTCAGGAAAACCATGGACGAATACCTGAGATCAAAACCATAACGGAGCCCAGCGTGAAATCGAAACTCTGCGATCTGAATCCAGCCGCGAAGGAAAAACTTCCCGAGCACACCCAAGACAAGTCGGGAATCGGCGTTCACTATGTGGATGCTTACATTAAACCGATGAACACCAAGCTCGAAGATGGAACCGCGGTGCGATGCAAACGGCGCGGGCTGAAAATCACTCTGACGGCGGGCGGCAAAAAGGGTGAAGGGCTGATGCGGCGTCTCGACGTAAGCTCCGATCCCGTGGTGATGCTCGACGCTGCGCTGCGCGAGGCGGCGACGGCCGCGGGCATTGGGCTTACGGTAGAAGACGGCGCGATGTATATCGAGATCTGACCGCCGCATTGCGCATAACCACCTTGTAGCGCCGGCTTCCCAGCCGGCTGTAGCGTAGGCCTCCCGGCCCACGCTCTGCGAGCTCCGGGATAGTTGTATCTATTTCAAAGCCCGCTGACGTCGGGCGATTCGCCTGTCGCGAAGACCTGGTCATCGAAAACGATGATTTTTTGTTTGCGAAGATTCGCGACGGTCTCGAGCGGCGAGTGGCGCGTGAGAATGAAGCGGCTCAGGTAGCCCGGTTTGATTTCGCCGAACTTCTCCTTAAAGGCTAGCCGCCTGGCGCTTGCCCCGGTTGCCGAGTAAACGATCGCAGCGGGTGAGAGACCTGCCCGTTCCATCAACTCAAGCTCTTCAAGAAATCCGAGCCCGTGCGCTACGCCGCAGGAGCCGGCGTCGCTGCCGGCAACAATCTCGACACCCATGGCGTGAGCTTTAACCAGACTGGCCGCGTGCCGGTCGAGAATCTTCTTTAGGTTCGCAACCACGTGCGCATCCCAGCCCAAGCGATCTCGATGGTCCACCTGCTTTTCGACGGGCGAGAACGTGGGCGCCCACGCTATGTGCCGGTCGCGCATTTTGGCCAACTGATCGTCGCGCAGAAAAAAGCCGTGCTCGATGGAATCTACGCCGCCCTCGATGGCCCGCTCAAGACCGTCGTCACCCGAGCCATGCGCGATGGTTTGCCGGTTGTGGCTTTTGGCGGCGGCGACAATCGCGCCGATCTCTTCGGTTGTCATCTGCGGCGCGGTTGTGACTGCTCCCTGCTTGAAGTTGATAATGCCGGTGGGAATGAGCTTGATGCGATCGGCCCCGGCCCTGACGCGCGCTGCCACGCATGCAGCGGCGGTTGGAAAGCTCTCGAGCGGATCGGCCATGAAGCTGCCGTAACGCCCCCGGCGATGGATCGCCGCGCCCGGGCTGTCGATGTAGGGCATGAGCGGCCGATCGGGCGAGGCGCAAAGCCTGCTCAGCGCCAGGCCCACGCCATCTCTATCGCCGCAGTCGCGCATGGCCGTCACGCCGAGGCGCACGATCTTTTCGAGGCGCCCCCTGGCCAGCTCAAGCAGCTCTTCGGGCGACTGCTTCAAAAATGCTGCGCGCTTGTCGAGATCGAGCTCGCCGCCCTCAAGAAAAATGTGCGTGTGCGCGTCGATGAGTCCGGGGAGCAGAGTGTAGTCGGGCAGTTCGGCGTCTGGCGTAGTTGCCGTGCGGCCGCTCTTCACCATTTCCGCGGGCGGCGTATCAGCGCCGGCATAGAGAATCCCAGCTTTGCTGTAGACAACGTGTGCATCGCGCTGCGGTGCTGCGCCTGAGCCGTCGATCATCGTGCCAAGGCGCAGCCACACGCGGCGGCCGGCGATTGCAGCAGGAATTTGGACAGAGCTTTGCATCTCAGAAGTCGACAGCCTCGACCTCGCGGCAGACATTCATGATGGCCTCGGCCTGGCGGAATCCCGCAATCTCCGGCGATTCGCCTTCCTGGAGCCGGCCCTGCGCCAGCGCTTCGCGCAGGCTGGCCACCATGGGATGATCGAAGGCCAGCGGCGCGGGGTTCTTTTCGGGATTGGCAAGCGCGAAGTCGAGGCCGGCCTCCATACCGAGCGTAAGATAGGCGTTTTCGAGATCGTCCTTCACTGTTGTTGGAGTGCCCCACGCAAAGTTTGAGAGCCCTACGATGAGATGCACACCCTTGAGATCGGGATCGGCAGAGATGAGCCGCATGGCATCGAGGCCGATATTTACCAGGCCGTAAGTATCAGCGCCCACCGGCGCAAGACCTGTGTCGATGATGATCTGGTCGTTGCGGCGGCCGGCTTTGGTTTGGAGCAGCTCGACGAAATACTTCGCGGCACGGTAGGAGTCCTGAGGGTTGAGGCACTGGGCTGCACCGTCGGGCACGAATGTCTCAGAGGCCATCACCACGGCGAGCGTGTCATAGTGCTTGACGAGCTCGACCATCTCATCGAGCCGCTCGCGCGACGCCGCCAGTGAGTTCACAATCGGCGGGCCGCTTCTTAAGCGATCGTAGTGTTCAAGCGCCACACGATGGTAGTCGACCGAGGGGTTGTCAAAGGCGATGGGCGTCGATGTAGCTTCCTGAATAGCCGGAATGACGTCGGGCAGGAAGTCGAGCATCTCCTGGCGGCGCACTTGAATGCGCTGCGTCCCATCCAGGTTGAGCGTGAGGTAGTCGGCGCCAACCTCTGTCTGCAGCCGCGCGAGTTGCTGGTAGCCGGCCGGATTACGCTCAGTGAATGCCCGGCGCGCACGCGCATAGGAGTTGTTCATCAACTCGCCGATGATGTGAAGTTTGCGGGGCATCTCGATGCGCTGTTCTCCAGGTTCGAGGGGAGTTGTTGGATCAATACGGTCCAATTTTAGTCGAGACCACAACTAAATATCCAGTGCAAAGGTAAAGTCTTCATAAAGACCTGGCCTATATCGCGGTTTTGGCGTCTTTTGCGGCCGGCGGCGAGCCAGGGGCTGGCTCAGATTCCGGCGCAGCCGGCCTATTCGGCGCGGCCTCAGAGTCCTTGAGCGCTGCATCGGAGCGCCTGGCCGAGTGGTCCCGGCCAAGCCAAAGATTTGCCCAGGCCGATGTCCCGCGCAGTCCCTGATTCTGGATCACGGGAGCGTGGTCGAGCATATGCTGTTCGCTGCCCTCGTGCTTCAGGCGCTCGTAGGCGCGCAGCCAGATGCACTCGCCATACCCATCCACTTCGCAACGGCCCTCGCGCGTGCCGCCGCAGGGGCCGTTGCGCTGGTTCTTGGCGCACTGCGATTCGGGGCAGAGAAACGCGATGTCGGGCAACGAACAGTCTCCGCAATCTTTGCAGTGGTAAAGAACCGACTTGCCGAGCATCTCCAGCGCCCGCATCGGCGCCGGTCCCTGCATGGGATCGCGCGCGCGCGCGCAGAGGCTTGCGCCTAGTCTCGCGATCGGCTTGCCCACTTCGAACATGGTGTTGTGCGCCAGTTTTGAGATGGCGTAGACCATGGTCACGTGCCGGCGGGATTCCTGAGGCCGCGGCGCCTCACGCTCGGGGTCGGCGAGACCGGTCCCGGGATTCGCCTCGTAATAAAAGAATTCGTCCGGCCGGGAGAACTGGATTTCGCGGGCAAACTGCTTCCAGTCATCGGGGCCAAACGAGCGTTCCATGGCGAGGATGCTCTCGATCGATTTGAAATCGTGCACTCCACCCAGGTACGCGCCGCGGTAACCCAAGCCACGGCAGATGGCAATCTGTTTCGCCGCAAACTCGATGAAGAAAGCCTTGCCGCGATCGGGCGACTGGCCGTGAAGCCTCGACAGCTCGAAAAGCGGTTCGGAAACCACAACGCCAGGGATGCGGCCCTGGTGAAAGATTTGTGCGACACGAGAACTTAATAGGTACACGTTGCCGATCAGGGGCGTGTCCTTGGCGCCATGCGCATCCATGTAGCACCGCAGCTCCGAGGTCTTGCGCGCATCAAAGCCGATCTGGCTGATGATGAACTGCGCGCCGCTCTCGATTTTCTTCTTGAGCTTCAGATACTGCGGAACCACCTCGCCCTCGCGCAGTTTGAAGTTCGTGGTCACAGCGCCGATGCAGAACTGCGTTTTGCCCAGCCGCTGGCCGCCGTTGGCCGCGCCACCGCCCAGACCCTGGTTCATCTTGTTGAGCAGCGAGATCAGGCCAACCGAGTCGATGTCGAAAACCGGCTTTGCCAATCCGCCGGCCCCACTCACCGGGTAATCACCGGTCATGGCCAGGATGTTGTGAAAGCCTTCGCTGTTCAGCATCCAGGCTTCGCTCTCCAGGCCATTGCGGTTCTGGTCTTTGCAGGTAAGGTGGATCACGACTTCCTTGCCGGCGTAGAGAAGGGGCCGGCCTAGCGCAAGCGGCGCCAGTTGAGGGTTGCCGCCGGCATTATCGGTAATCGAGATCCAGTCGATCTCGGGGCAAGCGACGAGCTCATTGGCAAAACTTCGCGCCTTGATCGCGCTCGCCTCAGACATGGAACCGCGCACCGATACCAGCTCAGTGGCAATGAGAAAACGCGAGCCATCGTCCAGCTTTTCACGCAGCGACTGCATCAGCCAGAAGTTTACACAAACTGGGCCTGGGACGCACGGGTTCGGCAAGGCAACGCCGGTCAATATTGACAATCGGCCGCTGGCTGAGCGAAGGTCAATTCCGGAAAGAGGGGCCGGAAAGGAGCGGCGATGCAGCCACCGGCGCACAGTGTGGTGCTGACCCAGGTGACGGAGTGGCATGACGGCGCAGTGCGCGCCGTTGAGGACATGCTTGCCGTCGAGGAGCCGCTGGAGATTCGCCTGAACGGCGCGCCCGTGACGGTGACCATGCGCACGCCGGGACACGATGTGGAACTGGCGGCCGGGTTCTTGCTCACCGAGGGCATCATCGAGAGCGCCGATGAGATCGCCGCGATGCGTGGGGCCGGCGTGGAGACAAGCGCGAAGAGCAACACGGTGGACGTGGAGTTGCGCACACGGAACTTCGAGGCGGCGGAACTGCAACGCAACTTTTTTACCGCCTCGAGCTGCGGTATCTGCGGCAAGGCGACGATCGAATCCATCCGGAGGCGCGGGCTGTGCGCTCCCAATCCAAACTTTCGCGTGCGGCCCGAGGTGCTGTGCAGCCTGCCCGAGGCGATTCGCGCCGAGCAGGCGGTGTTTGAGCGCACCGGAGGCCTTCATGCTGCGGCGTTGTTTGATGCCGAGGGAACGCTCGTGGCCCTCCGCGAGGACATCGGGCGGCACAATGCAGTGGACAAGGTGATTGGCTGGGCGATGCATGCCGCCAAATTGCCGCTCGGGGAATCTATTTTGATGGTGAGCGGGCGCGGCGGCTTCGAGATCGTACAAAAGGCGTTGGCCGCCGGCGTACCCGTGCTGGCGTCGGTCTCCGCGCCCTCCAGCCTCGCGGTGCAACTGGCCCGGGAGATGGGGATGACGCTGATCGGCTTTTTGCGTGGGCGGCGGTTTATCGTATATGCAGGCGCGTCGCGGTGATTGCCGTAAGAGTGGGCTACCGGTTTCGTGCTCGGTTAAGAAGTGGAAGATTGAGGTTCGTGCTTTCCCACGTCCCAGAATCGGGACGTGGGGCACCCGCCGCTCTCGGGGCCGATTCACGAAGAATTCATAGAAGATGCTTTCCCTTGCTAAGAAAAAGCTTTACGGGCCCATGGAAGCCGTACTAGCATCCTCAAATCGGTCACGGGAGGTCGTGATTGAGCATGGCAGTGACTGTGAATGGCAATGCCCTGGAGTTCACCCAGGGTGAGCGTCTGATCGATTTAATCAATCGCAACGCCGGGCGCAGCTGCATCCAGCTTGCCCAGGTCTGCTATCACCCGCAACTCGGGCCCATTCAGACCTGCGACACCTGCATGGTGGAAGCCGACGGCAAGCTGGTGCGCGCCTGCGCGACGGAGGCCGTGGACGGCATGCGCGTGGAGACCCATTCGCCGCGGGCGACGGCCGCGCAATGCGAGGCCTTCGACCGGATTCTGAGCAATCACTTGCTCTACTGCACGGTCTGCGATAACAGCAACGGCAATTGCACGGTCCACAACACCACCAAGCTCCTCGGCATCGAGCACCAGGAGATCCCCTACCAGCCCAAGCCCTACGCAGTGGACACGAGCAACCCGTTCTATCGCTACGATCCGCAGCAGTGCATTCTGTGCGGGCGTTGCGTGGAGGCGTGCCAGAACCTGCAAGTGAACGAGACGCTCACGATCAACTGGGAGGACCCGCATCCGCGCGTGCTGTGGGATGGCGGCGTTCCAATCAACGAGTCAAGCTGCGTTTCGTGCGGGCATTGCGTCACGGTGTGCCCGTGCAATGCGCTGATGGAAAAATCGATGCTGGGCGAAGCGGGCTACTTTACCGGTCTGCCGCAGCAGACCCTGAATGGAATGATCGACATGGTGAAGGACGTGGAGCCAGAAGTGGGCTACGGCGGGATCATGAAAGTGTCGGAGATGGAAGCCGAGATGCGCGAGTCCCGCATCAAGCGCACCAAGACAGTGTGCACCTATTGCGGCGTGGGCTGCAGCTTCGACATCTGGACCAGGGATCGCCACATTCTGAAGGTGGAACCGGCCGACGGCCCGGCGAACGGCGTTTCCACGTGCATCAAGGGCAAGTTCGGTTGGGACTTCGTGAACAGTCCCGACCGGCTGACCAGGCCGCTCATTCGCGAAGGCGGCGGTTTTCGCGAGGCCGGCTGGGACGAGGCTCTGGACCTGGTGGCGCGGCGCTTCCGCGAAATCAGAGCGGAGCACGGGCCCGACGCGCTGGCTTTCATCTCTTCGTCGAAGTGCACCAATGAAGAGAGCTATCTGATGCAGAAACTGGCGCGGGCCGTGATCGGCACGAATAACATGGACAACTGCTCGCGGTATTGCCAGGCTCCGGCGACCGCCGGCCTATTTCGCACGGTCGGCTACGGCGGCGATTCCGGGTCCATCAGCGACATTGAAAAGGCGGCGCTGGTCGTCATCATCGGCAGCAACACCGCGGAGAGTCACCCGGTGCTGGCCACGCGCATCAAGCGCTCGCACAAGCTGCGCGGGCAAAAGCTCATCGTTTCAGACCTTCGCGAAAATGAGATGGCGCGGCGCGCCGACATTCACCTGCACGCCCGCCCCGGCACGGATCTCATCTGGCTTTCGGCGGTGACCAAATACATCTTCGATCACGGCCTGGCCAACGAAGACTTTATCGCCAAGTGGGTAAAGGGCGCGGAGCAGTACCGCAAGAGCCTTGATTCCTTTACGCTCGCGATGGCGAGCGAACGCACGGGGCTGCCGGCCGAGACCATCGAAAAAGTGGCGCGCATGGTGGCCGAGGCTGACAGCGTGTGCGTGTGCTGGGCGATGGGCGTGACGCAGCACGTGATGGGTTCGGACACATCGACGGCGATTTCGAACCTGCTGCTCGCCACCGGCAATTACATGCGGCCGGGCACGGGCGCATACCCGCTGCGCGGCCATAACAACGTGCAGGGCGCGAGCGATCACGGCGCGATGCCCAACTACTTCCCCGGCTATCAGAAGGTGGACGACCCAGAGATTCGCGCCCGCTTCGAGAAGGCGTGGGGCGTTGCGCTGCCGCCCAAGCCGGGTCTCGACAACCACATGATGATCGACGCCATCCACGACGGGCGGTTGAAATCCATGTATATGTTCGGCGAAGAGATCAGTTTGGTCGACTCCAACGCGAACTACGTGGCGGCCGCGCTTGAGAAGCTCGACTTCTTCGTCATGCAGGAAATCTTCTTCTCCGAGAGCTGCCGCTTTGCCGACGTGATTCTGCCGGCCAGCCCAAGCCTGGAAAAGGAAGGCACGTTTACCAGCACGGAACGGCGAATTCAGCGGTTGTATCGTGCCATGGAGCCATTGGGTGAGAGCCGGCCCGATTGGGAGATTCTCATTGACCTCGCCAACCGGCTGGGCGCGCACTGGACGTACAAGCATCCATCCGAAATCTACGAGGAAATCGCTGCGGTGACGCCGCTGATGGCCGGCGTGACCTACGAGCGGCTGGAGGGCTATAAGACGCTGCAGTGGCCGGTGGCTGCCGACGGCAGCGACCAGCCTCTGCTTTATACAACGCAATTCAAATCCGCCGATGGCAAGGCGACCTTCTACTTCGTGCCATGGACCGAGCCGAGCGATCAGCAGAACACGGAGTACGATCTGCACCTGAACAACGGACGCCTGCTCGAGCACTTTCACGAAGGCAACATGACTTACCGCACGGCCGGCATTCGCGATAAGACGCCGTCGACGTTTGTCGAAGTTTCGCCGGAACTGGCCAAGGAGCGCGGCATCCGCACCGGCGCGCTGGTGGAGCTCGATTCGCGCTACGGCAAAGTGACCGTGCAGGCGGTAGTTACTTCGCGCGTGAACGGCAAAGAGCTGTACATGCCCATGAACTCCGTCGCAGAGCCGGTGAATCGCCTGACCAGCAGCTATGCCGACAAAGCGACCCACACGCCTGCCTACAAGGAAACTTCGGTGCGTATGACCGTCCTCAATCCTTCCGGTCGAGATCCGCTCCCGCGCGGCAACTCGCGCCACGGAGCGCCTACGCCCAAGAGGGGCGTGGAGGTCGAGCGCAAGTGGGCGCGCGCGGACTACCATCAACCGGGCCAGAATCTGGTCCAGATCGAGAATGTTGCCGCGGCCGGCAAGGAGAGATAGCCATGGCGCGACCGATTGCATTTGAAGTGCCGCCCTACGATCCGCGCGAGACGCTGCGCAAGCGGCTGGAAGCGGTTCCCGTTGAGCACGCCGAGGCGCTGCTCGAGAGCTACGAGTTGCTCGAGCAGTTGCACCAGACCGGAACATTGCGCGTGCTGACCGGCGCGCTCGCCGCGGGCAACCAGATTCTGGAAACCGCCGTGGAGGCGGCGCATTCAGCAGAAGCGGTCCGCGCCACGCGCAACGCCATTCTGCTGGGTAAGATGCTTGCCAGCATCAACCCGGAGGTTCTGGAGGGTATTGTGGCGGCAGTGAGCGAGACGTTGGGCAGCCACCAGAAACCGGTCATCGAACCGCCCGGACTGCTCGCACTGCTCAGCCACTTCCGTCGCAAGGAACTGCGCCGGAGCGTGGCCCTCATCAACCGCTTCCTTGAAAATCTCGGCAACCAGATCAAGTTGCAGGGGGAATTTGAGGATCGCGAAGCTCACACAAGCTCCCCCACAGGAGAGAAACGGCGATCTCAACCGGCTCGTGAAGGTCACTGACAATCGCCGGTCCGGGAACAACGTCATCACCTATAGCTACGACAATGCCTGCAACGTCGCGACCGTCAATGGCGCTTATTGTGTGTGGATCGAGCACCAGCCCGAACCGGAAGGCCTGTTTATGAGGCAGTAAATTCCAGGTGGGCGACCATCCTGCCGGAACTCTGAATAAAACATTTGGAGCGTATCTTTCCCGGCCTTCTGGAGCGATAAAGAGCCGGTGAGCGTCGAGTATTTGATTCACGCTTCTATTCAAATGACAAACGCCCTATCAGGCATTCAGACCAAGCAAGTGCGGACCTCACGTCTGGCAATCTAAGGCATTTTCACTATTCCTATAGGGTGGGTTTCGTGGTTTCCCACCCTTTTCACAAAGAACGTGAAAAGGATGGGGCACGGAGTTTCCTTACAGCATCAGTGAAAATGCCGTATGGCGCAGCTATCTGTCTTTCACATTTATCAGACCCGCTTGGGGCAGAGGATGGCCAAGCTGCCTCGGGGAAATATTCTCTGAGCAACGGAGTTGCCTCCATAACGACTATGACGGCTTTCAAACCAAGATCAAGACCAAGTGGAACGTAAAGCAGATCACTGATCATCTTACGATTCCTTAGATTTGCAGCGACTTTGTGACACGATGTTCCATTCTCAAAGCATCAGGGCGTCACAGTGAAGGTCCCTACGGTTTGGAGCGTGGCCGCGTTGTCCGCGTCGCCGAGATAGACCGTGTAGGTTCCCGCCCCGAGTGTCCAGGCGTTGCTGCCTGTATCCCAATACGACAGCGGATGCGAAGAGTCATTCTCGTCGACTTCAATGGTGACGGATTGCGAAGCTCCCGGCTGCAAAGGGACCTTCTGCCATCCCACAAGGCGTCGCGGCGGCTCGTTGAGCGATGCCGGAAGCCCGAGATAAACCTGCGCAACCTCCGATCCCGCAACCGCGCCGGTATTGGCGAGCGTAAACGACACCTGAAGGTTGGGATTCGAAGCCGATGAGAGGTTATTCGTCAGGCTGGCATTGGTGATGGAGAAGGTGGTGTAGGAAAGCCCAAACCCAAAAGGAAAGAGCGGCGTCAGTCCTTGCGAATCGAACCATTTGTATCCAACGTTATAACTCTCGATGTAATTTACATCGAAGGGAGTTATATCGTCAGGGGGTTGAGGAATGACCGGCCGGGGCAACTGCGCATCCGATGCCGGGAAAGTAATCGGCAGCTTTCCTGAAGGATTGACAACGCCGAAGAGCAGATTGGCGATGGCCGGCCCTCCATTCTGGCCGGGGAACCAGGCTTCAAGAACGGCTGAAACCTGGCTGAGCCACGGCATCAGAACGGGTCCGTCGCTCTCAATCACGACAATGGTGTGGGGGTTGGCAGCCGCAACCGCGGAGACCAGAGCGTCCTGATTGATGGGCGTCGTGTCGACGTAATCCGTAAGCCCCAAGGTTGTCTGGTCCATGCCCTCGCTGCCCCAGTTATTCACAAAGACGATGGCAACCTGCGCCGAGGCAGCGAGGTTGGCTGCGGCATCGGCGTCAGAACCGTCGGCATACTGGAGATGCGCGTTGGGCGCCAAGGCCTGAATCGCATGCATCGGAGAAGAGGGAACCCAGGTGACGGTGGCCCAGCAAGGCGGACACGGCTGCGGTCCGTGGATTCCTCCGCCCACCGGATCGACCTGCGCCGAACCGCCTCCCGATAGCACCCATGTGTCGGCATGGGAGCCGATCACGGCAATCGATTGCATCGAGGCAGCATTGAGCGGCAACTGGCTGGCAGAGTTTTTGAGCAGAACCGCGCCTGTCTCCTCGATCTCCTGAGCGATCGCGGCGTCGGCTGCGGCCGGGATGGGCTGGATGGTTTGCGGATAGTCGAAGAGGCCGGCAGCATACATGGCGCGAAGAATGCGGTGCACCATGTTGTCGAGCCGCGACTGCGGGACAGCGCCGGAGGCGATGGCTGCGCCGAGCGAGGAGAAGTAGAGCTGGTTGGGCTGCTCCTGATCGAGCCCGGCGTTGGGGCCTGCGACGGTGTCGGTCACCGCCCACCAGTCTGTCATCACAAAGCCGGGGAATGACCAATCGGTTTTCAGAATGTCGTTGAGCAGATGGCTGTTTTCGCAGTTATAAACACCGTTGGTGAGGTTATACGAGCACATCACCGACTGGGCGTTCGAATCCTTGACGCTGATTTCGAAGGCCAGCAGGTCGCTCTCGCGCCCGCCGCGTTCATCGATCACCACGTTGGCGGTCGCCCTGCCGCTCTCCTGGTCATTGAAGCTGAAGTGCTTCATCATGCCGATAATGTGCTGGGCCTGGATGGCGGAGATGTGCGCCGCGTTGATCTTTCCCGCGAGGATGGGATCTTCGCCTTTGGTCTCAAAGGTTCGCCCGTCGCGCGGTTCGCGCCCCGTCAGATTGACATTCCCGCCGAGATTCACATTGATTCCGTAGTCAGTGAGCTCCGTGCCGATGACGGTTCCATACTTGGTGGCTTCGTTCAGATCCCAACTGGCGGCGTTGGCAATCGCCGAGGGCAACACAGTGGCCTGTCCCACGCCCGCGTCGACCCCGACGCTTCCGTCGGCAAGATAGAGGGCCGGAATGCCCAGGCTCGGAATACCCGGGACCCATCCGCCGGCGCCCCGGGGAACGGTATAACCGTAGGTCAAGTTACTGGTCACGCCTCCCATCACCAGCTGCAGCTTTTGCTTCTGTGTCATCCGCGCAAGCATGGCGTCGGCCCGCGCATCGGGATCGGTCGAAGGCGGCGGCTGCTGTTGCTGATTGGAAATGAAGGCTCCGCCGCAGCCGGTCAGGATCGCAGTTGGAATCAGGGCGAAGAAAATTGTTACACGCCCCGTGAGCCTCTTCGTATTCTTCATTTGGTGCACTCCTGGCGGGAGGGGGAAGCGCCCGCGCACTAGAACTCCGCGCTGATTCCTACGCTGGGGATGGTTGGCAGGAGGTTGCCGCGTCCCGCTTCGAGGTACCCATCCTGAATCATATCTGGAACGAATCCCCAATACTGCAGATTGGAGTGATCGGTAAGATTAGTGATTTCGGCATAGAGTGTGAACTTTGAACGCTTGCGGTAGAAGGCTTTATTCACTCGCGTGTCGAGCCGGAAATAGGCCGGCATGCGGATCTGATTCGGCGTGGCGGTGAGGGGAAAATACCAGTCACCTTCGTATTCGGTAGGCGGCCCGACATAGCCAGTGATAGGAAAGCCGCTGCCGTACCGCGCGTTGGCGCTGAGGTTAACCGAGGCGCCGGCGCGATAACTCGCGAAGACATTCAACGTGTGGCGCTGGTCGTAGTCGCCCCAGAAATGCGCGCCGGTGGTTGCGTCGGTGAACCGCGAGTAGCCGAGCGTATAGGCGATCCAACCGGTCAGGCCGTTGTCACTGCGGCGCTGGACGATAAACTCCAGCCCGCGCGAGTAGCCGCGCTGCGAGTTGGCCAGAACGGGTCCGAGTTGCGGAAAGAGGATGAGGCCGCCTGGAGCCGCAAGCCGGAACTGGCTGGCTGCGGAATAGATGCCGTCGCGTTCCTGGCGATCGTAAGCTTCCAGGCGCACCCTTAATCGTTCGCTCAACAATTGCTCAATAGCCACAGAGGCCTGGTTGGAGCGCTGAGGTCTGAGATTGGGCGTTCCGAATTCGCCAAAGAGGTCAACAATGTCAGGAAACTGGGAGTACTGGCCGGCGGCCAGGGTAAGCTTGGTTTGAGCGAATGGAGAGATCGCCAGGCTCAACCGCGGCAGGAAGACAGTTGCGTTATTCACGCTGAAATTATCACAACGTCCGCCCACGATCACGTTGATGCGCTTGCCGGCCGCGGAAAGAATGTTCTGGAGATAAGCGCCAGGCTGGGAGACGTTACTGGAAAACGATGCGCTCTGGATAAGCGAGCTTGAGAAGGTCTCTGTGGCGTAGTTCCATGGCTCCTTTTTCAAGTAATCGCGATGGAGTTGGCGGTAGATGCCGCCGGCCTCGAAGACATTGTGTTTGCCGAGTTGGCCCGTGAAGTCCTCGCGATAGCCGGTCTCCTGGCCGTTGGACCGTTCGAGCAATTCCTGGCCGCTATCTTTGTCGTTCGCAGAATCGATGGAAGCATAGATCTGCGCCCGCGAAAGCGCTACCCGGTTGGACCATATCCAGCGGGCGCTGGCGAGCGTGCTGCTGCTGGTAGCGTCCTTGAGCTGATCGTAGCCCAGAACGCTTGAGTCGTCCTTCGATACACTGGTCTCCCCGTAGATACCGCTGAGGAGAATCTTGTTGCGCGCATTGGGAGCATAGGCGAGTGTGCCGTGCGTGTCGTAGAAGGTAAGCCCGAGACCGTTGTTCTTGCCTGCAAACACACCTACGTAATCCTTGCGCGCCGAGGCCAGCCAGGTGGCTTTATTGCCCGCGCCGATCGGACCTTCGGCACTCATGGTTGCTGCAACCATGCTGACGTCGGCGCGATACGAAGTGCGGCTGGAGTCGCCTTCGCGCGTATCAACGTCGAGAACGGACCCAGTGAAGTCACCATACTGCGCGGGAACATTGCTGCTGAGGAGCGCCACCGAGTCCAGGAATCCGCTTTCGAGCAGGCCAATGGAGTAGGCGTTACCGCGGTCGTCGAGGATGTCATGGAAGGGATTGGTAAGCAGCGCCCCGTCAACAAAGACGCCGATCTCTGACGGACCGGCTCCGCGCACCGCGAATTCGGAGTATAAATCGTTGTTGGCGGCGACGCCCGGCAACGATTCGACCGAGCGCATCGGGTCGTCGAAGAGCACCGACGCCAGGTTCTTGAGTTCCGTGTTGGTGAGGGAGTGTTCGACTGGCGCTTCGGTGTGCACCTGAGAAAAGGGGCCAGCGTTGACGCGGACGCTTTCCGTTCGTCGCAACGCATCCTGGCCCAGCAGCAGCTGCACGTCATTTGTATTGCCCGCTTGCAGGTCGAGTTTCTCCCGGAGAAGTTCGAATCCCACCGCGCTGACGTAGAGATCGGCCCTGCCCGGAAGTACGTCAACGATCTGGAACTCGCCAGTCGCCGATGTGACCGTCCGCAGATGCTGGCTCCGGATAGCCACCAGTGCCTTGGCGATGGGCTCGCCGGATCTGAGATCGATAACTTTGCCGCGGATGCTGGTCAGTGGAGGCAATCGGATCGGGAGGCGAAGATTCATCCCTGGGCGAAGCTCAATTCCGGCAACTTGAAAACGCGGAAATCCGTCGCCATCGACGGTGACGGTGTAGACGCCGGGCGGAAGCAGCGGGATAAGGAAACCTCCTTTGGCATCGGCATTGACGTTCCGTTCAAGGCCGGTGCCTTCATTGGCCGCCGACACCTTCGCGTGGGGCACAGCGGAACCGTGGGCATCGGTCACCGTTCCCGAAAGGTCCGCGAGTGCCTGCCCATCCTGCGCGCGCGCAGAAACACACACGAGCAGCATGCAGACTACGATCAGGAATTGACCTGCGATGCCGCGAACTTCTCTTTCTCGTGCCAACATGGTTCGCTCCTTGCCGTAAAAACGCTATTTATCTAGGTATGCACGCCGGTCCGGATCGCAACAGATGTCCGCTGGTTATGGGCTCGCCTTTGTATTCTGCCCGGGTTCCACGCACTCACCGCCGGCCTGTTTCTCAATCCAGCAGGCAAGCTCTTCTGTTTCCAGCACTGACTCGCGAAACTCCGCGGTGCGAATGGAGACCGGAGATTCAACGCCCATGCTGATGCCAAAAGCAGACTGGATCGCCTTGTCATTGCGCAAAGCCGCGTCAAGAAGCCGGTCGATGACCGGAGAAAGTTCCGTCGGCGGCGGCGGACTTTCACCAGGCGGCGGAAGTCCCGCGAAGAAGATCGGGTCAAGCTCGAGCTTGAGCCGTCTTGTGCTTTGCTCCACTTCCCGCGCGTGTACCGCCACCATCGAAAGGTACTGGCGTCGCGTCTCCGCCGAGAGATTCTCGCCACTGCCCGGGCTGGCCATCTCCGCAAGGTGCTTGAGCACCCAGGCATGGCGTGCGGCGTTGCTGGAGTTTGCGGAGATCTCCGCGGAAAATCGCATGACTCGTTCGCGCAGTTCCGATTCGGGCGGCGGCGGAGTCTGGCTTGCCAGGAACTCGCTGATATCCGCCTGCGCGGAAAGGTTGGAGTTGCCGCTGGAGACGCCCGGTGTTGCTCCCGCAGTAGTGTGGGTAGCGGCGACGGCGCGGCGCAACGCTTGGGAGTAGCTCAGGATGTCGATCTGGACTGCGGGGTTGGAGCGCACGGGCTTGAGCGCTGTGAGAATCTCCTGCTTACGCGCCTCGTTTTGCACAATGCCCTCGACATGCAGTCTCCCATCGAACCCCATGCTGACTGTGATCTCGCCGCCCAGCGTGGCGCCAATCCCATCGAGAAGCCAGGTGGTTTCAACCTGCAAGTCCGGCGTTACCACGGGTTCCTGGCTTTGTTCAGGCAGCATGAGCGAGGCGTCGGGCGCAAATACGCCGGCCTGCGCCGTCTCCAATGGCTCCTGTTGGTAGCTATCCTCCGCAATGGAGTAGTCGTAGACCACCTCCTGCGTACGCACTTCGGGCTGCGGAGGCGCAGCCGGCTCGGCAAGCCGGAGGTCAATGCCTGTGGCGCGAAGGCCGTTCCTGCGAATCGTGAGTACGGCCTTCAGGAAATGCCCCGTCGCATGCTCAGGGCCGAGGCTGACGCGAAAGTTTTCTCCCTGACGCGCCACCTTGGCGCCTGAAGCATCGCCGGCCAGTTGAACGAAACTGGCGGCCGAGGGGTCCAACCGCCAGAGATCCTCGGGGCGGTTCAGCATCGCGAGTGGCGACTCCGTCCGCGCCTCAAGCCGAGGTCGCATCTGTGGGCTGAGAATCTCAGCGCTTCCGTCGCGGCGCCGCCACTCCGCGGCAAGAAGATGACCGGATTCGTCGTAGAGACGCCGCACCGTCATTCCCGAATTGCCCGCGTGCCATACATCGATGCGCCGCCGCTCGACCGGCTTTGCGTCACCGCTTCTGCGCTTTTCCAGGAGCAGCGAGCGATGCAGGACCACCGATGCATCATTGGCTCTCGCGGATTCAGCGAGCGTGGCGTTGGCCAGCAACTCCCCGGCGCTGACCGGTGCCGGCGCAAAATACTTCCAAGCCAAAGCCACTAGCGCAACCGCCAGGACCCCCGCGGCAGCCATCGCGGGAACCCGGCGGGTCGCCCCGCCTGCCAGTCGGCGCGCTCTCGCAACGAATTCCCGCATCGATTGCCGCGAACCCTCGTGCCGCGCCAGTGCGCGCATACGCAGGCGAAATGCGTCGTTAGCCGTGCTTCCGCCCAGCCCGGCAGACGCGCGGCTGCGGTAGTCCATGAACGCGGCGATCGTCGATTCCAACTTTTCAACCTTCACCCGGCACGCCCAGCACTCCTTGAGGTGCGCACCGATGCGCGCATGACGCCGCGCCGGCAACTCTCCATCGATGTAGAGCAGCAGGTCATCCTCGCGCGGATGCCACGAGCCCTGCCAGTCGGCGAATGGGAATAGGTTACGCATCGTTGTCTCGCATGAGCTTGCGTAGCGCGCGACGAAGAAACTCCGCCACGCTCGCTCTGGTGATGCCTAGAATCTCCGCTATTTCCCGATAACGAAACCCTTCTGCGCGGAGATAAAGACAGTGCCGTTCCTGGCTCGACAGTTGGGCGAGCCTCCTCTGGACGGCTTGCAATCGCTCGCCTTCCAGCACGGCCTCTTCCGGCGTCAGGCCGGCATCCGGCAACTGGAGCAGCTCCGGAAGCGGATCGTCCCCATCCAGTTCCCGCCTGAACTTCCGCGTGCGAATGCGATCGATAGCCAGGTTGTGGCCAACGCGAAAGACCCAGGACCGCACGCGCTCGGGCGCGACCATGCCGCGGCCGCAACAGTAGACAAAGAGACGCAGGAAAACCTCTTGGCAGATGTCTTCGGCTTCCGATGTATCGCCCAACACGGCGGCAAGGTAGAGGTGCACCGGCAGCCGCAGCGATTCGTAGGCGCGAATGACTTCCTGCTCAACGTCCATGGAGGGCTGTACCAGGAACAGCATCGCAGACTGGGAAGCGGCGCCGTCTTGCTCCGCGACCTCGGCCCATAGCTGCATCCTCTCGTCCTCACGGCAGACACCGTGGTTCGCGGCGAACCGCAGGATGTCTACGTATAGAGAACGGATAGGACTAGGGTTTGTGTGACAGAGAATTTCGTATGTGACTCAGGTCACCCACTATGGTCGCGCGGCTCTCAGACGAAGATTCCAGAGTCGCCGATCAGGCGAGTGAGGCCGTCCTGGGAGAGGAAAGACAGGACATGCGATTCGTCCAGAACAATCTAACTTTTGCCGTGCCGCACGAGAAAGCGTTTCAGGCGAGTGTGCGGATTGCGTGACGCAGCGTTGATGGGCTCCTCGCTGGTCGTTCCACCCATCGACCGAATGCGCTCCAGGGCTTGCGCGAGCCGCGCGCGATTGACCGGTTTCAAGAGGTAGTCGACGGCAGCCAGCTCGAACGCGTCGACCTCATGCTCGTCGAAGTCCGTCAAGAACAACACGTGCGGACGCGGCGACGGTAACGAAGCCGCGACCTGTCAGATTCGATACCCCATGGCGAACCGCGTTCTCCACCAACGGTTGGATACACATGGCCGGCTAGGCGATCGCGGCAGCGTCTCGCTCCATGGAAGCTTCAACGACCAGGCGGTCGCCGAATTTGGCCTGCTCCACGCGCAGATACCCGGAGATGAATTCCACCTCCTCTTCGACCCGGACCCATTTCTCAGAACCCCGCAGCGTATAGCGAAAGACCTGAGCGAGATTCTCCATCGTCTGATGGGCGAGCTCGGGCTGCGACGGAATAAGTCCGGCGATAGCCCTGAGGGCGTTAAAGAGAAAGTGCGGGTTGATTTGAGCGCGGAGCGCCCTGAGTTCTGCACAGCTGGCAAGCAGGCGTCGGTTTGTCACATACTGATCCGCGGCTATTGGGTGTAGTCGATTTTGTAGCTGTCAAAGCACCCAAGAGCAGCATAGAGCCACAGTTTTCAACAGTGAGGCTGCAAATAATTCAATGGAAAACGGTTAGAAACGCGTGATTTCAACAGTTTTCAATAGCTCGCTGAAGCTGTTTTGGGAGCAAAGGGTCGGGGGTTCGAATCCCTCCGCCCCGACCATCGTAAGCCATAGATATTTCAAGCGATATAAGCCATCTCGCCCACGCATCTGCCTTTTTCCGCTACAGCACTGTAGTCGATTCTTTAGCTGTCACCGCCTACGAGGCAAATCTGCGGAATTACAACCGGATTTTCCCCGGTTCAAGTCATGGCTCATCCCCTCAAGTTCCTTTTTTTTAATAGCAGAACATCATCCTCCGCGAACGCCCAAGAACCTTTCGCATGGATTGCCAGAAGCGACATAGTGAGGCAACGCAATTTCAGTCTTGAGGAAATCGACCTGCCGAGTTCGACGGTCCTTCTCAGTGGCGGCATAGACTCAAGCGCGTGTCTCCAGTTCTTGCTGGATCGGCGCCACGACGTGTCCGCTCTTTTCATCGACCACGGCCAAGCAGCTGCGGAACGCGAGAGACCTGCCGCGGGAGCCATCGCCAAGCATTTTGACTTGCATCTTTCGCGATGGCGACGACACTCTCTGGAATCGGTGCATTCCTCTTTCTTGCGTGCGTGCGTCATACTTGTTCGGTGCAAGGAATCCGCGGATTAATCGCCTTGGCGATTGCATGGGGCAATCTGAGCGCCGGTTATCAGGCAAGCGGCCAATCCTGGCCGGCTGCGGTGAGCCGCGCGACGAGCGCAGCGCCGGAAGCACGAGTAGTGGTCATCGACACTGCCAGCGCGAGGCTGCTGGCGTCGCGCGGGCTCAGCGACGCCTCGCGTACCCTTGCAGCGCCGGGTTCGACGCTTAAGCCCTTGGTGCTTTATCAGCTCGTCGCCGCAGGCCGCTGGAATCCTGCGAGCCGCGAAGCCTGCGATCGCAAGTTGGCAATCGCTGGCCACCGGCTGGCATGCACGCACCCGGCTGCTCCGCCATTCGATGCCCGCGAGGCGCTCACCTGGTCGTGCAATAGTTATTTTGCCGCGGTGGCGCGTACGCTCCGGCCTGGAGAATTGGGGCGCTTGCTTCGTCCCACGGGATTGCTCGGCACAACCGGTCTTACTCGTGCTGAAGCAACCGCGGAATTTCATGAGCCGCAGTCAACCGATGCCGAACAGTTGGCGCTGCTGGGCGTCGATGGCATCCGCATTACACCGCTGGAGTTGGCCGCTGCCTACCGCTGGCTGGCACTTGAGCTTGCCGCGCATCCTGACTCCGAGGCGGCACAAGTTGTGCACGATGGGCTTGCCAATTCGGCGAGCTTCGGCATGGCCGGCGCAGCGAACCTGGGCGGCATTGCGGTGCTGGGCAAGACGGGAACGGCGGAGGGAATTCGATCGAGCCAGTCACATGGCTGGTTTGTGGGCCTGGCGCCCGCGCAAAAGCCCAAGGTCGTGATTGTGGTGTATCTGCCAGCAGGCCGCGGACGAGATGCGGCGCGCATTGCAGGAGCGATTCTGGCTGATGCACCTTTGGAGCGGCCATGAGCGGAAGAGGAGTGACACGGGCGCTCGTGAGCCTGCTTGTTGCGGGCTGCGCGATGTGGCTGGGCGCGAAGCCCGCTCCAACCCATTCGGCTGCCGCCGTCTCGTCTGCCGCTCATCCGCGGGAAACGCTCCGCGTCGGCATGTGGACCCTGTGGCGCGATCGCGAAGTTACGCTCTCACCTGCGGGCGGCGCGCACAAAACCTTTCTGCGCGCATGCACCGATTGCGCGACTCTGGCTTTTCGAGAACCAATTCTCGTTAAGGCTGCTGGAGACGGTTTGACGCTCAGCGGCGCAGGAAGAACCGGAAATGCGCAGCGCCTGGAGGTTTCAGGTGGAGTCACCTTAGACGCGCATGGTGAGTCGGTGACGCTGCCGTATCCGGTCTCGATTTCCTCTCGCTCCGGTGTGCTGGCGATTGCGGTCACGCTGCCCATCGAGAGCTACGTTGAGCGCGTGGTCGCGAGCGAGAGCAGCGCGGCCGACAGCGCGGAATCGCTCAAGGCGCTTGCCATCGTGGTGAGAAGTTTTGCGCTGCACGAGGCGCATGGCCACGCCGGCTACGATCTGTGCGACTCAACGCACTGCCAGCTTCTGCATTGGAGCGCAAACAGCGGGCGGCAGGCAGCGGCGCACGCCGCGGTTCTGGCCACTGGCGGCGAAACGCTGTGGTTTCAAGGGCAGCGTGCGCTGGCCTACTTCGGCAAAGACTGTGGCGGGAGAACCGCCTCGCCGGCCGAGGTCTGGCCGCGCGCGCGCGCCGCTCCGTATTTGCCATCGCAGCCCGATCCGTTCTGTACCCAGGACGGCGGAAAAGAGTGGGCCTCGGAGATTTCTCGAGCCGACTTGACCGCTGCGCTGGCCGCGCATGGATTGGCCCCTGCAGGCTGGCGGAATCTGGCCGTCGCGCGGCGAGGCGAGTCAGGGCGCGCGATCGCTCTGCGGCTCGATGCGCGAGAGATTCAGGCGGAAGATTTCCGGCTGGCCGTGGGCGAGTCGCTGGGATGGAACAAGATTCCGAGCACATGGTTTGAGGTCAGCCGCCAGGGCGACCGGTTTGCCTTTCACGGCCGTGGATGGGGGCACGGCGTTGGCCTTTGCCAGAAGGGCGCGGCGGCGATGGCGGCCGAGGGGCGCACGGCGCGCGAGATTCTTGAACAGTACTTTCCCGGCGCGGTTGCCGCCGATGAAGCCAGCGGACGCGCGTGGGCGAGCTTCGCGGGCAGCGGGTTCGTTCTCGAGACTCTCGATGCCTCCGACACTGCTTTCCTACCCGATTTAAGCCGCGCGCGCGCCGAGGCGGCGCAACGTTCGGGCCTCAACGTCTCCGCGCCGATCACGGTTCGCGCCTTCGCTTCCACACCTGATTTTCGCGCAGGAACGCTCGCGCCCGGATGGGTTGCCGCGTTTACTGAAGGCGACTGGATCGGAACACAGCCCTTGCGAACCCTGGCCGCACGGCATCTGCTCGCCGACACAATGCGCCACGAGTTCTTGCATGCGCTTGTTGAGCATGAGGCGGGAGCGCGCGCGCCGCTCTGGCTGCGCGAAGGCCTGGTGGAAGTGTGGAGCGAGATGGACAGTGCGGCGGCAAACACGATTGCTCAAAAGTCCGCGCCGCCGCTCACAACGGACGCAGCGGAATCAGCGCTCGCGCACGCGTCGACGGAGGCCGAATCAGAACAAGCGCATCGCGCCGCCGAGTGGTACGCGGCACGACTGCTGGTGCGTTATGGCCGAGGGCAGGTAATCGAGTGGCTGCGCTCAGGCGTTCCCGCGAGCGTTGTCGCCAGTCTCAGGCAACGATGAGCCGGTAACGTTCTCCGCACGCGGAATGCTGCGCCCCAGCCGCACCGCGGCCCATGCCAGCACCAGCACCCAGCTCGTGATCGCCAGCAAATACGCGCCCGCCAGCTTGAAGCTGACGGCCCACACCTGGTGCGAGACCGCGCCCGAGGGTTCGGCTGTAAAGAAGTGTAACGGCAGCGCCACTCCCACCAGCGCCGCAACTGCCACGGCGGCCCACCACCGCCAGTCGAGCAGCAGCCGGATCAGACGTCTCCACGGCAGCCGCCATCCCCACTGCGCCGACGCGACCGCGTGCGGGATCACTTTTGCCGGCACGACAATCCAGCGGAAGATCCAGATCAGAATCGTGATCCAGAGCTGAATGTGCGCGTAGGTAAACAACCTGGCCCGAAGATGTGCGGGGGAGCGCGAATTCAAATAACCCGCCCACAAAATGGTTTGATCGTCGCACCAGTCCAGGATGGCCCACGCCACACCCACAATTGCAATCCACGCCAGCAGTGTGAGCGCGCCGTAAACCATCCGCACGCGCCGCTCGTCGTCGTGCACCAGCCCGCGCATGGTTCCGGCCTCGAGGAGCAGGAATGCGGCAAGCAGCAGCAGCGGAATCAGCAACGTGAGCCCCACCTGCCACACGTGTTTGTCGGGCAGGCGCGTCCAGGCAATTCCTGCCAGGACGATCAACGGCGTTGCCCAGTACTGCGCCGCGATCCAGCCCCGGACGCGGCCTAGACACCGAAGCATTTCTTTCAAATCGTTCACGAATGCTCCTCTCTCGCGAGTCCCTAGTCCCTAGTCCCTAGTCCCTGCTTTTTCACGGCAGCACCTCCAGCGTTGCGGGATCGGTTGTGGTTTGAGTCTCCGGCTGGTACATGGGGCCGGCCTGCGCCGGGCTGATCTGGAACTTGCCGGGATTGTCGACCTTCAGCAGATACACGTATTCGTTGCGCGGCCCGAAGTCGGTGTTGAAGAATGCCGCGCGATCGTCGTGAAATTCCTTGCGCGTAAACCAGTCGTTCCACCACGCGGGTTTGCTGTTCACTTGGTAGAGCCCGGTTTCAGGCAGGAACTCCGTGCCCGCCGGGATCGGATCCTCGGCCAGCAGATATTTCCAACTGGTGCCGCTGATCGACAGCCGTACTGCCACAATGTCACCCACATGCACAGGCCCATTGAGCGCAACCAAATCGTAGGTGATGGGATCGGTCGGCTTGTCCTGCCGCTTTTGCAACAGATAATAATCGCGCGTGATATTCAACGCGAGCTGGCCTTGCTGGAACGCCTTACGGTCCGCGGAATACCAGTTGCTCTCCGCAGACCAGTAGGTGATGCCGTTACCGCTCTTGCGAATCGTCACCTGGCCGCCGTTTGCGGCCTGCGCCGCTGGGATCTTGATTTGCCACGGTGGCGCGAATGTGTCGTCAGGACCGAAGTGATGCTTGCCCACGCTCACGCCGTTCACCAGCACCTCAACGTCGCTGCTGTTGGCGAGCTCGCCGCTTACGCTCAGGTAGTCCGTCAATCCCTGGATCACCATCGAGGTCTGCTTGGTCGAGTACCAGTAGTCGCCATCGCGATTCTCGGCGAGCCACCGCGCCGCCTTCGGAAGCAGCCCGCTGGAGCGATCTTCCGCAATGAGCAGCTTGAGCGCAAAGGCCGTGGTCTCCGGAGAAGTATCGTCCCAGAAATCGAGCAGCCCGTCGTAATTGCCCGCCCAGTAGGCATCGACGCCGGTCTGGTGCGCCTTTTTCTCGATCAACTGAGCCACCTGCTTCGCGCGGCTGTCGTGGGCCGCTGCCAGCGCCAGTCCCGTCAGCGCCAATCCTTCGTCGCTGAGTTTGTCGCGATCCGACCAGGTTTTTTCGACGGCGTCCTGAGGCGCGGCGCCGGTTGTAGCCAATGCATACACTGCATACGCGCGCAAGTCGGGAATCATGTCGGGGTGCGCGGCCAGTTGGGACGCGAGCCAGTTCCGCGCCTTGTTGGCGCGTTCGCCATCGACTTTGTAGCCGGCGTCTTGCGCCTGCCCGAGCCCGCTCACCACGTACGCTGTCATGAAGACTTTGCTCTGGTCGTCGGGCCACCATCCCCATCCTCCGTCATCATGCTGGTAGCTCGAGAGACGTTCGATGCCAGCTCCCACCATGTCGTTCAGCGTCTTCGGATCGATGGGAGATTTGAGATGCAGCTTGTCCACAGCCTGCGCCACAATCAGGTCGGGCAGGAAACTCGACATCGTCTGCTCGGTGCATCCCCACGGATAGCTGGTCAGGTAGTCGAGCGCGTCGAACACCGTGCCGGCTACCGAGGGCGATACAGTGATCGTAAGTCCGTGCGAGGCTGCATCCGATCCGGCAGGATAGCTGAACGACCACTGATTCTGCCCCGCGCCCGAATACAATTGGCCCACGCCCGCGGCCCGCTGCTTCACGCCGTAGGGCAGCACCGGCAGCGTCGTCTCCAATGCGTCCGACTCTTCGTTGGTGAGCGCCTTGGCCGTCAGCACCGCGTTGCCCGGCACGCGCGCCTTCACGCGCCAGTCAACGTAGCTCTCAGCCTTTGCGGGAATGCTGACCTTCTTCGTCTGCCCGCTCATCACGTCCACGCCGCTTACATCCAGCGCAAAGGTGATGTCCTTGGTGCTCTCGAGATAGTTGTGCGCAATCACGCGCAGCACCGTCTCGTCGCCCTGGCGGAAGAACCGCGGCGCAGCCAATCGCACGATCAGGTTCTTGCGCACCAGCACGCGCGTCACCACGCTGCCTGCCTTGCCGTCGTCGGTCATGGCGCGAATCGTCGTCCGCCACGTGGTCAGTGCATCGGGCCAGTTGAACTCCACGCGCGCATGACCGTCCGGTCCGGTGCGCACGCTCGGGTTCCAGTACGCCGTGTCAGGAAATGCCTTGCGCACCTTCGGCACCACCAGGTCCGAGCCCGGTTTTACCTGCGCCATGCGCGGATGATAGAGGCCCTTGTCGAGCGCGGCCAGCAACGGGCTCTTTGTGCCCGCCTCGCCCGAGAAGAAGAACTCGAACGAAGTCTGCGGCTCGAGGTCAACCTCGCGCGCGGGATAAAACGAATTGACAATGTTCCAGGTGGTGTCGGGCCGCACCGAGTAGAGCGCCTCATCCACCTCGCCGAAGCTCAAGTCGGCTTCAACCGGCTTGCCCGCTGAATCCACGGCCAGCACGTCGAAGCTCGCCTTATCGCCGGGCTCGTACTGGGTCTTTGCGGGGGTGGCTGTAATGGTCAGCGTCCGCTCCACGAGCGGAACTTTCAGGCTCTTGTCGGCCGTCATGATCTGATCGTCGTGGACGACGATCGCCGTTACGACCAGGTTCGGCTGCGCCTCCTTCGTAATCGGCACATCGAACGCGGCGCTTGTGCCCACCACGTGAATCACCCTGCGCGATTGCACGCTGTCGCCCTCGGTCCCGACGACCGCCCAGCACTCAGGCAAGCCGGTTACCAAAAGCAAGTGCGCGGTCTCGCCCACCTGATAACTCTTTTTGTCGGCAACAATCTGCGCCTGCGCGTTGGGCTGGTACCAGGCGCCCGCGCCATTCCAGACCCAGACCCACGTCTGCCCTTGCACGGCGCGAATCTCCGGCGTCTGCGCGCTCGCCGTAATCGCAAAATCTCCGCTGCCGCTTAGCGGAAGATCCACGAGAACCGTGCCATCGGCCCCCGTGGTCGCATCCTGGCTGGCGACATTCGTCTGCGCCTTCTGGTGCGTGTTCGAATCCCAGGTCTGCACCGCGGAAATATGCACCCGCGTCTCGATCGGCTTCGAATCGTAATCCTGCGCTGTCACCTTCACGCGCGCGGGTTTTCCCGCCTCGAAGATGTAGCTCACCGGTTCCACGCTCACACGGAACGATCCATAGGTCACCAGCACAGTGGAGTGGCCGCTCACCTCGCGATTGGCCGCGTCGGTAACGCGCGCCTCAATGCGGTAGTCCTGGTCGTTGTGCTTGTCGTCGATCGCAGTGGGCAGCGAGACCGTCAGCCGGCCATTCGCATCCAGCACGCCCTGGTGTTCCTGCTGCTCGCTTTCGCCGTATTCGTAGCCGGATTCGTCCTCATCGTTTGCTTCGGCCGACTCGTCGCCCTCGCCGTTTTCGTCGGCCTCGTCCTCGTCCCACCACCAGTGCTGCGCCGCGTGCACCACGTAGGTCACCTTCGCGCCGGCCACCGGTTCGCCGAAGAAGTACCGGGCCTCAATGCTCGCCTGAATCGGACTTCCCTGAAGTAAATGTGCCACCGGCACCTTCACTGTCACCTGGTACTCGGGCTTCTTGTACTCCTCGACATAGAAGCTGCCCCATCCGAATTGGTCCTGGCCACTGAATTCGATGTTGTAGTAACCGAGCGCAGCATCTGCCGCCAGATCGAAATCAGCCGCCACAGTCCCGTGCACTGAAACGGGAAGCTCTTTGTTGAAAACCACCTTCTCATCGGGCCCGGTCACGCGCAACGCGAGGGTGCGTTCGTCGGGCAGCACGAGGGTGTCGTTTTGCTCCTTGCGCACAATTGCCTTGATGTATACCTTGTGCCCCGGCCGGTAAACAGGCCGGTCGGTATAGATATAAGCGTGTCTCGGCTGGCCGCCGGTGGAGGCAAAGGCATAACCGAACGGCGTTACCATCGCCGCATCCGCGCCATGCCGCGCCAGGATCCACACGTTCTCCGGCTCCGCGGCCTGCGCGCCGCCGCGCAGGTTCGATTCGAGCGTTGCCAGGCCGTCGCTGTCGCTCTTGCCTGTCGATTGCTGCTTGCCGTCCGCCCACAGCGTCACATCAGCGCCGTCAACCGGCGCGCCGGTCTTGCGATCGGCCACAAACAAGTAGGCCTGCCCGTTCAGGGTTCGCTCCACAACGGCAATCTTCGTCACAAGCGCGACGGTATACGCCTTGTAGGTTCCATCGGTGGCTTCAATCAGGTAAACGCCGGCGCCCAGGCCGTCGATGGGCAGCTGCTGCGTCTCGCTCACAATCGCCGGCGGCGTCTCCAGCTTCCATCGCGCCACAAGCTGGCTCTCGTTCAGCAACGGAATCCGCGCAAACTGCGACACGCCCACCACACGGCTGCGTTTGCCCAGCTTGCCCTGGCTCTCGCGGAAGCTGTCGCGCGCATCGTCGGTAAACTGGCCGCGGAAGAAGCGCCGGACGAGCCACCAGAGATGCGCCTTGAAGTCGTGAATCCGCTCGATCAGCGCGCGCTGGTCGATCTGTTCGCCCGGCGAATAGCTGTGCACGCCAAAGCTGTGCACGTCCTTCAAGTTCGCAAAAAACTTCTCCGCGTCGCGCACCTTGTACACGCGAAACTCCAGCTCCGGCACGTTCTTGGCATAAAGCTGGATCTTCACGCTCTCGCCCGGCGCGAAGGTCCGCGAGGTTGAAAGCGAGAAGGATCGCGGAGCGTCTTCACTTACGGCACGCGCGGCGCCCGTGGCGCACAGCAGCAAAAACAATGCGGCCAGCAGCGGCTTATGGAGCGTGGGATTCCGGTAGCTCATGGAGTTCCTCGCAGAATGTTCCAGCGGTAGACGCCGAGAAAATTTGGATTGCCGGGCAGAGGCCGCCATTGCGGCTCAGGGTGGTCAAGCAGTTCGCCGAGGGCGACACGGCGTAGTTCGCCCGGTTGTCCGTGGTCGGGGCCCGTATCGTAAACCACTTGAGCAGCGGCGCCCGCGCGAACCACAATCATGGAGTGCCACGGTGACGATTGCCCGAACTGGCGGTAGAAGAGCAGATCACCGGGCAGCGCGGCGCGCGCATCGCGGCTCACAAAGTACGCATTGCGCCCCACCAGCGTCTTGGCGTCGGCGAACTGCGCAAATGCGCCGTCATTCACGTCGGCGGAATCGAAGGCTCCCGGTCTAACGCGGAACAGCTCCGCGCCCATCGGCGTGTGCGGATAGCTCCAGGCGCGAATCTCGCCCGGAGGCGCTGCAACCTCCATGCCAGTGGTCTCAAACCAGCTTCCGTCGTGGCGCTTCAGCGCCTCGCGATAGGCGTAACGCAGCAGGCTGGCGCAGTCGGCGATCTCGGCCGGAACCTCGGCCCTCGGTCGCGCCGTCTGGTACTCCGCGATCAGCGTGAACCAGCGGCGAAAAGCGGCCTGGTCCGCCGGATCGCTCAAGCGCAGGAAGTCCGGCGTTCCGTCGCTGAAGCGGTCGCCCCAATCTGGTTGCGGCCGCGATTGGGCCATGACCCGCTGGGCCGGCGCGCCCCAAAGCCGCGTGAGAGAACCAGCGAGTCTCCGCCCAGCCGGCCCCGCGCCCAACAGAAGGAGAGCTGCAAGGCCGAGGCTTGCCAGCGCTGCGGGCACAATTCTCAATTCTGGCCGGCTGCTTGCCGCCGCTCGGCCCATCGGCGAATTGGCGTTCACGTTCACTTTGCAGTGAGAATCAGGATCGCACCTATCCTACTTCATTCCCCTGAAATAAAGGCCATCTGAATCGTCTTCCCGGGCGCTCTTTTTCACACCGGCCGCGTCAGCCCCCAACATCGGTCGAGATGGCCAGGTCCGCCATAAACCTGTTGTCCCCCAATAGAGCGTAGTCTGCAATCGCCGCCAGCGAGTGCCCACCGGCAAAACTGGACGCAACCTTCTGAAAGGGGGGTATGTCCATGGCCAATCTATCTATCCTGCACATGAATCGTAGGTTATGCCTCGATACGAATCCCTCCGCCGAATGCTGGAAACTGGGACAAGATCCCCAGCTTCTCAAGGCAAACCCGGTCAGACTCCTCGATTTCAAGTCCCTTTGCCCCCGTGGGATCAGCCTCAAACTTCTCGGCCAGGAGGCTGGCGACGTACACGGCCACGGTGCAATCGAAATCGGAGTGCGCTACGCGGGTGGGACGGTGGTGGTGGGCAATGGCCTCAACGGCCTGGTGACGCAGACCCCACAATCCGAGCAGGTAGGCGCCGATTTCGGCGTGGGAAGTTCCCAGCAGTTCCTCTTCCGCTTCGAAGACCTTGCATCCCCGCTGGGCCGCGATAGAATGCGCCGCGCAGAACTCGTCGGGCATCTTGCTGGCCAGGACCAGGCTCCCGGCATCGTGAAGAAGAGCGGCCACCACCGCGACTTCGCGAAGCTTCGGGCCCATGGGAAGGCCGCTGGCAATAGCGGCGGCGCGATTTGCGCATTTCTGAATCGACTCGCAAACCGACTGCGAGATCCGCTTGTCGGGAACAAAGATCCTGAAAACCTCCGAACCCAGAGCCAGGTTCTTGATGGTGTCCAGTCCCAGGTATGCGGCGGCGTTGGGCACGCTGGTGACGGACCGCCCCAACCCAAAGAAGGCGCTGTTGACGAGTTGCAGGACCTTGGCCGACATGCCCACGTCTTCCTCGATGATTCCGGCCACCTCGTTCATGGATACCTCGGGGTCGATCAAAGCCTTCTCCAGCGATGTGTAGGTACTCGAGAGCGAGGGCAGTTGGCCGACGCTGCCCACGATTCCGCGAATCGCGGGCTTGTTCAGCAATTCCTTGAGCGCGCAGACCTGTTCGATGGTGGATTGAAGTTCGGAGGCGCTGCACGGTTTGGCCAGAAAGCGCTGGGCCACGGGAATGGCGCGCAAGGACAGCTCGGTCTCGGAGTAACCGGAGAGGACAATGCGCGCGGTTTCCGGATAGAGGTCGCGAATGAGGCCCAGCAGGGTGGCGCCATCCATTCCCGGCATGCGCATGTCGGAAACCACAACGTCGAAGCTGCCCGCCTCGCAGGCCCGCAGGGCGGCCTGGCCGCCGATAGCAAACTCCATATCCCAGCGTTCCCGCTCCGCGTGCATCATGCGGCGAATGCCGTCGAGAATCTTGCTTTCGTCGTCCACGAACAAGACGCGTTTCCTCATGCGGCCACCGCCTTTTCGCCAAGAGTCTTGCCGTCGTAAGGAAGGCGAACGATAAAGGTTGTGCCCTTTCCTTCCTCGGTTTCAAAGCCAATGCTTCCGCCGTGCCGGTCGACAATCACGGAGCGCGCGATGGCCAGGCCCTGGCCGGTTCCCTTGCCGATTTCCTTGGTGGTGAAGAAGGGATCGAAGACACGCGATCGTGCGCTTTCGGGGATGCCCGTGCCGGTGTCCTCGATGCGGATCTCGGCCCACTCGGGACAACTCCGGGTTTGCACCCGGATGATTCCCTTCTCCGGACCGCCCTTGCTGGCCACGTCGCCAATGGCATGCGCGGCATTCACGATCAGGTTCAGAATCACCTGATTGAATTCGCCGGGAAGACAAAAGACCGGCGGTAGCGACGGGTCGAGATCGGTTTCCAGCTCGGCGACGTATTTCCACTCGTTCCGCGACACGACAATCGTGTTTTCAATGGCTTGATTCAGGTTGAGCAGAACCTTTTCCTTGGTTCCTGGGTGGGAAAACTCCCGCATCGCGCCCACGATCTTTGACACCCTGGATATGCCCTCAAGCGCCTGGTCGATGGCCTTGGGAATCTCCTCCAGCAGGTAGCCGAGATCGGCGCGTTCGGCCGCCGCCGCGACTCTTTCAATGGCTTCACCTGACAATGTGCGGTCCTTGGCCGCCTGCAACAACCGCTCATATTCCGCCAGCAGGCCCTTCAGCTCCTGAAAACCATCCTTCAGGAAGCGCACGTTGTCCCCGATGTACTGGGTGGGCGTATTGATTTCGTGAGCGATGCCGGCCGCAAGCTGCCCCACCGATTCCAGCTTCTGCGCCTGCAGAAGCTGTTCGCGCAGATGCTTGCGCTCGGTAATGTCATCGCACATGCCTTCAATGCGAATCACCACGCCGTCCTGACGGAAGGCGCGCACGCTCATGGCCAGCCAAACCTTGCTGCCGTCTTTGCGAAAGGCTTCGCATTCAAAGCTCTTCACGCCTCCAACTTTGTCCACGACCAGCATGGATTCCACGCCGCGCTTGCGGTCGACGAAAAACTGCTGGGCGATGCCGGTGACGCTCGCGATCATCTCTTCCGGGGAATCGTAGCCGAAGGTGAAAGCCATGGATTGATTGACGCTCAGCAGGCGGCCGTCCGGCGTGCTTTGAAAGATGCCCACGATGGCCTTGTCGAAGATACCGCGATAATTCTGTTCCGCCTCACGGAGCGCATCCTCCATCTTCTTGCGCGCGGTGATGTCGTGGCCCAGGCCTGCGATCCCGGTCACCGCGCCACGTTCGTCCCGCACCGGCACCTTGGTGGTGAGGATGTAGGACTCGTTGCCCGCGCGGTCGATGACTCTCTCTTCGCGGTTGAACAGAGGCTGCCCCGAACGAATCACGTCTTGCTCGTCTGCGCAGAAGGCGGCGGCCATCTCTCGAGGGTAGAAATCGAAGTCGGTCCTGCCCAGCAACTCTTCCGCGGTCTTGACTCCGGCCACGCGAGCCACGTGGGCATTGGCCACCACAAATCTGCCCTCGAGGTCCTTCACATACATGAAATCGGGAACGTTGTCGATCAAGGCGCGAAGCATATTGCGGTCGGTTTCCTGCGCCAGTTGAGCCTCGCGCAAGAGTTCGCCTTCCCGCACGCAAAAGGGGTCCCCGATCGCGGTGCGAACGCTGAAAAACAGCGCCACCATCACGCCGGCGAAGACCGCAATTCGCACCGCATAATCGGTCCACTCCATGATCCCGAAGAGCACGATTGCGCCCAGCACGACCACGAGGATGCTGAACCGGATCGGCCCGGAGAGCGTCTTCATGAGAGCAGGAGTGCGGCGTTTCATGACTGGCTTCCTTGTCGGCCACCGGCTGCTGCGCCGGATATGCGGCGGTTGGGCTTCTGCCGGCGAGGACTCCGCAGACGCCCGTTTACGCAACAGAAGGCCACACTCTGGCGATGGATGGCCGCGCCTGCCGGCCCGCATCCCATTTCATCGGCAGGTTTTCCGCTTCCAAGAGAGCACGGCCAGAACCATCCGGCCCCTCCTCGGCGTTTCCGTAGTATTCTGGAGCCTCATCGAACTCTTCGGTGGAGGCTTTTATGCAGAATGCGTTGCGCAGATTTGTTTTCGCTCTGGTGGCTCTGGCGTTTGCCGCCGGCTTCTCGCGTCCGCTCGTGGCGCAAGGCGCGCCGACACAGACGGCCGCGGGCCAGCCCTACACCATCGAGTACTACTACAAGTGCCAGTGGGGCCATCAGCAGGAGTTCCTCAATCTGTTTTTGAAGAACCATTGGCCGCTACTCAAGAAGATCCAATCGACGGGACGCATTCTCTCAGTGAAAATCGAGCAGCCCGCTTACCACACGTCAGAAGAGCTGCGCTGGGACTACCGGGTGACGATTGTCTACAAGAACTCGACGGTGGCGACGACAGCGAATCCGGACGAAGAGGCGATGATCAAGGAGCTTTGGCCGGACCAGGCGACGTACAAGCAAGAGGAGCAGCGGCGGTTCGAGATTCTGCTGGGGCATATTGATTTACCGGTGACGGATGTGACGCCGAAGTAACAGTGGACAGGTCTCAGGTCTCAGTTGTTAGCGGTCAGTTTTGAGTTGCTTGCGGAGGGGGCTTTTCTGTTCCCTGTTCCCTGTTCCCTGTTCCCTGTTCCCTATTCTCGATTCCGCCACTGGCGCACCAGGTCGGCTGCTGCTTCAGGCCAGGTAGGGAATTCAAATTGGAAGCCGGCATCGAGCAGCCGTCCGGGAACGACGTAACGGCTCTTGAGAATCAGTTCCGTCTCCGAACGCAAAAAGAACATGCCGATGGCGAGCAAAGGCGCCGGCGCGGGCAAGCCGTTCGGCATCTCCCATGCCTCGCGCAGCGCGGCCATGAACTCGCGATTGGCGAGCGGATGGGGCGCGGCCAGATTCACTGGACCGTCGATCTCTTCGTGCTCGATTAAAAACTCGAGGGCTCGCGCATAATCGGCCTCGTGCATCCAGGAAACGACCTGGCGGCCGTTGCCCTGTTTGCCACCCAATCCGGCGCGAACGAGATGAGAGAGCACCGCGAAGACATTGCCGGGCGCGGGGCTGAAGACGAGCGAAGTGCGCAGGGCAATCTTGCGCGTGCGCGGCGTTTCCGTCGAGAAGAACGCAGCCTCCCAGTCCTTCGCGAGCTGGACCGTCCAATTCCATTTTTCCGGAGCGCGGCGGCGGCGCGAAATCAGCTCGTTGCCGCCGATCTCGCCGGTCGCCTCGTCCATCGGCATGTCGAGCGAATGCCGGTAGATGGTTGCCGTGGAGGCGTTCATCCACAGGCGCGGCGGATTTTGGAGACAGGCGATTGCCTGATGCAGCAGGCGCGTGGGGCCGATGCGCGAATCGTGGAGCTCGCGGCGGTTGCGCGCCGTGTACCGGCAATCGATGCCGCGGCCAGAGAGATGAATGCAGACATCGGCGCCCTCGAGCGTTTCCACCCATGGGCCCAGAGTTTTCCCGTCCCAGTGCACGGTGGGCCAGGGCGCGGTGTAGGGGCCGCGCGTGAGCACGGTGACGTGATGGCCGCGCTCCTGAAAGAACCGCGCCAGCATCCGGCCCACCTGGCCGCTGCCGCCGGGAAGCACGATGCGCAACGGACGCGCGCCTGATTCGCTCATGCCATCAGCCTATCGCAGCGGGAGTAAGCGCCTGCGTCCATTCCGACGCCGAGTCGACCAGAACGTCCGGCGGATTCTCGGCGAGAGTCTGGAGGCCGAAGCCGAAGGTGCAGCCCAGCGACCAGCTTCCGGCGTTGCGCGCGGTCTCGACGTCGACCTTGCTGTCGCCGATCATCACCGTCTCTTCAGGACGCGCGCCGGTCTCTTCCATCAGGCTGCGCAGGCCGAAGGGATCGGGTTTCTTCACCGGAAAGCTGTCGCCACCGTAGATGTGCAGGAAGTAATCTGCCAGGCCGAGCCCTTCGCAGATGCCGCGCGCCGGGCGCACCGGCTTATTGGTGAGCACCGCCATTTTTCTCGCGGCGCCTTCCGGAGCGTCGTGAAGTTCATGGAGCGCCCTGAGGGCATCGAGAACGCCGTCGTAGGCGTAAGTAAAATCCAGTTTGTGCTCGCGATAGTACTGCAGAAAGAATGCGTAGGCTTTGTTGAACAGCTCTTCGTTCACCTGTTCAACGGTGGAGTTCGAGGCCATCGCCAGCGAGCGGCGCATGAGCAACGGCGCTCCGTTGCCCACAAAGCCGGCAATGGCTGGATCGGGGAGCGGGTTCATGCCAAATTCCCCGAGCGCGGCATTCACGCTGTTGCAAAGGTCCTGCGCCGAGTCGATCAGCGTCCCGTCCAGATCGAAGACGAGCAACTTCAATTGCGCGGCGGGAATAGGGCGGAAAACACGAATCATAACTCAAGTGTAACGGGGCCGGCAAAAGCGAGCGCCGCTCACGGCCGTTCGCTTCGCCAACCGCCGATCAATGGATGTGAATGCTGCCTGAGCCGGTTTCGATGCGCACGGTTGGCCCACCGCCGCCGGCCTTGCCAGTCATGTGGTGATGCTCCATCGTTCCCTGGGACGCAATTTCGCGATCGCTATGAATGCTGCCCGAGCCGGTTTCGGCATCGAGCGTGAAGGCCGCGGCGCCCGTCCAGATTTCGACGCTTCCCGAGCCTGTTTCGAGCCGCCACGCCGCGGAGGGCGTCCCGCCCGCCTTGATGCTGCCCGAGCCGGTGTGGGCGTGCAGCCCGCCATGCAGATTCTTGAGTTCGATCGATCCCGAGCCTGTTTCCGCTTTCACATCGCCCGTGCCGGACTGCTCGGCATAAATGCTGCCCGAGCCGGTTTCGAGGGTGAATCCGCCCTGCAACCCCGTGGCGCGAATGGAACCCGAGCCGGTGTTGAGTTTTGCATTGGCGCCTACACCGTCGTCGGTGAGATTGCCGGAGCCCGTTTCCGCAATCAAAAATGCATCCGGCGGGACCTGAACTTCGTAGTCGATGCTGATATTGTGGAAGTTCTCGTGCCTGGTCCCGATCTCGACGATGTTGCCGGTCTGCTGGATGGGCGGATGGTCGGCGATTTCGTGTACCTTCGCATCGCTTCCGCCCCAGCTCGACTTGACGCGCCCGAAGATATGGACGCTACCCGCGGGTCCGCTCGTGAGGTGAATCGAACCCGATCCCGTTGCCACCGTGAGATCGACTCTGCCGCTCACTGTAAGGTCGCGTGTAAAGGCCGCCTCCTCGGCCCGCGCCAAACTTGCGCCCAGAGCCGTCAAGACAATCAAGAACGTGGTTGCTCGAAGAGAATTTCTCATGGCAATCCTCAGTCCTCATCAAGATACGGCATCGGGCGGCGTCCGGTTCCAGAGAATCTCTGCGAATATCGGCCCACGCTGTCTATTCCCCACTTTCCGCTTCCCGGCTCCTGTTTCCCGGCTCCCGCCGGATGCTATCCTCACAGCCAGATGCACGGCTTTCTGCTTTTCAAACCCGTGGCTGTGGCCATGCTGATTCTGGCCAACGCTTACTTTGTTGCGGCCGAGTTCGCGCTCGTCTCCATCCGCGAGACGCGCGTGGATCAGCTTCTTGAGGCGCGGGTTCCGGGCGCGCGCGCCGTGCGCCGCCTGCAGCACAGCCTCGACGAACTGCTTCCCGCCGTGCAATTGGGCGTAACGCTTTGTTCGCTGGCTCTGGGCTGGCTGGGCGAGCCGCTGGCCGCGCAAATGCTGAGCGGGTGGCTCGGCGCACTGCCGCACGCGCAGATCTATGCCGGCGCCGTCTCCATGGTGCTCGGCTTTTGCCTGATCACGTATTTACACGTGGTGGCCGGCGAGTTGGTGCCCAAAGGCCTGGCCCTGCGCCGCGCCGAGGCTCTGGCTGTCGCCATTGCGCCGCCGATGCTGGTTTTTATGGCCGTGGCCCGTCCCGCGGTCCGGCTGCTCAGCCGCTCGGCGTCGGCGGTGCTCCGCGCCTTCGACATTCCCAAAACCGAGCGCGCCGCATCTATCCACTCCGCCGAGGAACTGAAGCTGATTGCCACTGCTGCGCGGCGGCTGGGGCTGCTTCCCGAGTTCGAGGAGATGCTGCTGCACCGATCTCTGGAACTCGGCGACGTGCTGGTGCGCGAGATCATGACTCCGCGGCAAAAGATTTTTTCTCTGCCTTCGAACATGCCGCTTGAGGAAGCCTGTGCACGAATGTTCAGCCGCAATCACTCGCGCATTCCTGTTTACGATGAGACGCGCGGCGTGGAACACATCGTTGGCGCGGTCTATGCGCGCGACCTGGCGCGGCTGTTCTTTCAGCGCGCAACCGCGTCTTCACCCACGGCGGCGCCGCCCGCCGCCATGCACCTGGCGCAGATCATGCACGAGGCCCTGGTTGTGCCGGAGAGCAAATCGGCGCTCGAGCTGCTGCGCGACTTCAAGCAAAACCGCCGGCATCTGGCCATCGTGGTAGACGAGTTCGGCTCGACCGTGGGCCTGGTAACCGCAGAGGATGCGATCGAACAGCTGGTCGGCGAACTTGAGGATGAATTCGACGCGCCCTCGCATCCCGTGCTGGGCCTGGCCGGCGGAGCGGTGCTGATGGACGGAAGCGTAAACCTGCGCGATCTGGAAACGCAGATGCACTGGAGCCTGCCCCGCGATGGCGGCGTGGAGACGCTGGCCGGCTTCGTGCTCGCCCGCCTCGGGCATATTCCCGAGCCTGGCGAGTCGGTCGAGTATGAAGACCGGCGGCTGACGGTTCTGGAGATGGATGCGCGGCGCATCGCCAAGATCCGCGTGGAAAAAGTGGAGAACGCGCCTTCGCCAGCCGAACATTGATCCGGGGCAAAACGACTGCCTCCGTGCCCCATCCTTTTCCGCGTTTTTTGCGGAAAGGGTGGGAGAGCACGGTCTCACGCAATCGGGCCGGATCAACAACAGGACGCACCGCTCGCGGACCGGAATGACCGGCTTTGGAATCGCTATTTATTCAATCGCCAGTTGCTCTATTGATCCTGCATTCACACAGGCAGCCGCTCCGGCGCGTGCAATTGCCGGCGATTTCGATGAAAATGGAGTAGGACTTATTCTTTTGAGGCACGACCGAGGAACGATTGACAGCTACACATATCGAAGTTCGCAAATGGACAACTGAAGAGTTTGAGCGCCTGGTGTTCGAGTGCAAGCCGAAGGTCGCGGTCTTCGATTGCGACGGAACGCTTTGGGGCGGCGACGCCGGCTACGGATTCATGGCCTGGACGCTGGAGCAGGGGCTGGTCTCGCGCTCGACCAACGACTGGATCGATACGCGCTATCGCGACTACCGCGCGGGCAACGTGAGCGAAGTGGCGATGTGCGCGGATATGGTGCAGGTCTACGCCGGCCTGCGCGATGCGGAGTTGCGCGCCGCCGCGGCCAGATATGTGGACGAGTTCGTGCGCAAGCACATCTTTGAGGAACTCTTCGAGCTGGTGGCCCGGATGCGGAAGGCCGGCATCGAGCTTTGGGCGGTCAGCTCCACGAATCGATGGGTGATCGCCGAGGGCTTGCGCGATTTCGGCATTCCCGGCGAGCGCATTCTGGCGGCGGAGGTGCGCGTCGAAGACGGCGTGATCACCAGCGAGATTGTCGACGTGCCCACCGACGAGGCCAAGGCCGCCGCGCTCAAGCGCGCCGGCCTTCCCCATCCCGATGCCGTCTTCGGCAACTCCATTCACGACCTGGCGATGCTGGAGATGGCGCGTTGCGCCTTCCCCGTCAATCCCTCTCCTTCACTCGTCGACGCCGCGGCAAAGAACGGCTGGGGCTACTACCGGCCCAGGGCCGCCGAGGGCACGGATGCGGCAGTCAATGGGGAATCGGCTGGCCAGGTCTGAGGTTCTTCGCGGCCAGGACACGCTTGCTGCCTGTCGAGCCCCATCTCCGAATCGCATTTGTTTTACGCGGTTTACACTAGACGTGTGGATGACATCGAGGCAGGTTCGACGGGCCGGCCGCCGGCCGCGGCACTCCGCTTTGTGGCGGCTGCGCTAATTGTGCGCGACAGAGAGGTGCTGATCGGCCAGCGCCGCCCCGATCAGCCCATGGGCTCGTTGTGGGAGTTTCCCGGCGGAAAGATCGAGCCCGGCGAGAGCCCGCAGCAGGCGCTGGCTCGCGAACTGTCTGAGGAGCTGGGCATCGGGGCCGAGGTCGGTCCCGCGGTCACGCGCATCCGCCACCACTACCGCCGCGGCGGCGCCGTGGACCTGCAATTCTTCGCGGTGCGCGAGTTCTCGGGCGAGATCGAGAACAAGATCTACAAGCAGGTGCGGTGGGTCAGATTCGAAGACCTGCCCGGCTACGATTTTCTTGCCGCCGACCGCGGGTTGATCAGGGAGTTGGCGGCAGGGAAACTGCTCTAGGTCATATCTTTTTTGCCTCGCTCCTCACAAATCTTCAAAAAAATCCCGCAAGCCGGGAACTTTTCGCCGTTCCATGAAATGACCGTCATTGAAAGGCGCGGGCGAAATCATGCACAATCTGTTACCGGCCATCGGGCTAAACTTGATGGCGGCAAAGCGAATCACAATGGACCGTTCGGGAACCAATTCCGGCGCCGCAATGCCTGACGCGGAGAGCAGCGACGAGCAGCTCATGACTGCCTTCTCGCGCGGGGAAACCGATGCTTTCGGTGAGTTGTTTGCGCGCTACAAGCAGCCGCTCTTCGGCTATTTCTGGCGGCGAGTCGCCGATCGCGCGCAGGCCGAGGAGCTGACCCAGGAAGCCTTCGTTGCCGTGATCCGAGCCGCTCCGCGCTACGAGCCGAGCGCGCGGTTCCGAACCTATCTCTATGCGATCGCGCTCAAGATCCTGCAGGCCTACCGCCGCAAAGCCGCATTCCGGGCCACGTTCATGGGCTCGCTGCCGGATCATGCCGAGCCTGCCGCGGAATCCGGCATGGTTACACAGTTGCTGATGCGGGAGGCGCTCAGAAGCCTCGACGCCATGGACCGCGAAATTCTGCTTCTGCGCGAATTTGAGCAATTGAGCTACGCCGAAATCGCGGAACTGCTGCATCTGCCGGTCAACACCGTCCGTTCACGCCTTTTTCGCGCCCGCATGGCCTTGCGGGAGCTGCTTTCGGGGGACGCATCGCCAGGCAGCCGCGAGACAAAAAGGCCGGAGGAGGTCCTATGAACTTCGCCACAACGCATCCGTACACCGCTGAAGAGTTGATGGCCTTTTGCGACAGCGAACCCTCAACCGAGGAGTCGCAGGCCTTCGAATCCCACCTGGCCGAGTGCCGGGAATGCGCAGACCAAGTGCGGCGGTTCCGCGAGACGTCGCAATCGCTCCGCCAGTGGAACGCGCCTCCGGTTTCGAAGCGGATTGAAGAAGCCGTTGAAGATGAGTTGCAAGGATTGAATTCCGGGCGCGGCAGCCGGGGCTCGAAGGCTCGATTCGGCCGCGCGCGCAGGCCGCGCTGGAGGCCGTGGGCGATTGCGGGTGCGAGCGCCTTGGCGGCGGTGCTGCTGATCGTCGTGATCGGCGTCTCAGTGCGTAGTAAGCCGGCGTCTATGGTTGTAAGCCAGAGCGAGGAACCGGTCGGCGCCGGGCAGAATGCAACTGCTAATAGTTCCGTAGAAAGCAGGTATCAGCAGCCAGCAGGGGCGGGGATTGCGATGGTGAATCAACAGTCCGCTCCGTCGCAAGCCAATGCCGTCGCTCCAGCGCCGCCTCCTGCACCGAACGCTCCACTGATCGCGCGTTCCGTCAGCTTCCTCATCGTCGCGAAAGATATTCCTGCCGCCCGCTCGGCGCTGGATGCGATCCTCGCGCGGGATCACGGCTACGCGGCGGAGATGACCGTCTCCACCCCGGCCGACGATGCGCCCAGCCTCAAGGCCTCGTTGCGCATCCCGGTTGCGAATCTGGCCGCGGCCATAAAGGATTTGCGCGGGTTGGGCCAGGTGGCAAGCGAGCAAGAATCCGGCGAAGATGTGACGCAGCAGCACGCCGATCTGGACCAGAGATTAAAAACCGCCCGCGATACCGAGGAGCGTTTCCGCACCATCCTCCAGCAGCGCACGGGAACTGTCAATGACGTCCTTCAGGTGGAAGAGGAGATTGCCCGCGTGCGCGGCGACATCGAGAGCATGGAGGCCGAGCAGGCGAACCTCGAGCACCGCGTCGACTTTGCCAGCATCGATCTCTCGGTAACCGGAGAGTCGAACCCCGTCTCCGGCTCCGCTCCGCTTTCTGTGCGGGTGCGCAGTGCATTTGTGGCCGGATATCGCAACGCGGTTGGGACCGTGATCGGCGTCTTCCTCTTCCTGGCCGCTTACGGGCTCACGATTCTGATCTGGATCGCGCTTCTCGGCTTGCCTGTGTACCTGTTACGGCGGCGCTATCGCAGGATGCGCGCGAAGTTATAGGCGCCCAAACCCCGTACCAAGCCCCGTGCCCCATCCTTTCGCGCTCTTTGCGAAAGGGTGGGACGCCGCAAAGTCCCATCCGCCCCCATCAAGGCAGCTCCCCCCTCAGGTTCCTGGAGGCGCGCGCCTCGCGGCTACTGCACGCGGGTCATCGTGATCGAACCGTGCGTCATCTGGTCGGTGAGTACGACCGTGTCCGCCCCTTTGAAGACGTAGGTATCCGTCGCGCCGGAAGGCTTCGCCATCGGCTGCTGCGTATAGTAGCCGCCCACGGTTCCGGTCGGGTGATAGACCGGCATGGTCTTTGGCGCCCAGCTCGTCACCGAGAAGACAATGGTGTTGGGAGCGAAGAGCTTGTAAGGTCCGGACTGCTCCGTCATGATCGTGCCCGACTGCGCGGTTTGCGTGTATTGCCCGTTGGGCTGGATCGTGATGGTAATCGTGATCCCGCTGTAAACGCCCCGCCATTGGCCGACGAAGCTCGGCTGCTGCTGAGACCCAATCGCTCCGCCGAGCTGCTGCGCCGATGCCGTCACGGCGCCCAGCGCCAGAACGGCCGGAAGAACGAATCCGCACGTGCGGAGAAACTTCTCCACAATTCCTGAGCTGAAAAGCGGCTTTCTCATCGCAAACTCCTGGGATTTTTCCTGGGGATTGCAGGGATCATAGCAGCGGGTCAGGGAGTCAGCAAGCCAGCGGTCAGCGTGTTGACGCTGGTGGTTCTCTTTTGGGCCGATTCTGATGGTCTGTAGCCGTTTGGGCCCCGTTCTTACGCGAAGAGCGGAAGCTCATATCGTCTCCTCGCTCGGCCCGCCGGCTTGCTAACTCGCTGACTTGCCAACTCGCCGCCTCAGTGCCCGGTCATCAGGCCCCAGAGCATGGCAAAGGTCATCCCGATGACGATGATGCTGGTTCCCCACGCGACCCAGTTCCAGAGGCGCGAGTTCTTGTATTCGCCCATCAGGTCGGTGCGGTTGATCAGCATCAGCATGAGAATGATGACCACCGGCAGCAGAACGCCATTGAGGACCTGCGACAGGATGGCGACGTTGATCAGTTGCGCGTCGGGGAGCATGAGAACCGTGAGCGCGCCGCCCACGATGAGCAGCGAGTAGAGCCAGTAGAAATACGGCGCCTCGCGGAAGCTCTTGTCCACGCCCGATTCCACGCCCAGGCCTTCGCACACGGTGTACGCGGTGGAGATGGGTAGGATAGAGGCCGCGAAGAGCGATGCGTTGAAGAGGCCGAAGGCGAAGAGGATGAAGGCGAAGTCGCCGGCAAACGGGCGCATGGCTTCGGCAGCGTCGGCGGCAACCTGAATGGCGCCCATGCCGTGCACGAAGAGCGTGGCCGCGCAGGCCACGATAATGAACCAGGCGATCACGTCGGTAAAGATGCAGCCCACGATGACGTCGAGGCGCGAAGCGGCGTAGTCCTTGACGCGAATTCCCTTCTCCACGATCGACGATTGCAGATAGAACTGCATCCACGGGGCGATGGTGGTTCCCACCACGCCGAGCGCCATGTAGATGTAGCTCTCGTTCCACACCGAGCGTTTGGGCAGCGTGACCGTGGCCACCAGGGCCTCGTGCCAATCAGGCTTGGCAAAAACGCCGGCAAAGATATAGGCAATGTAGACGAGCGAGGCGATGAGGAAGATTTTTTCGGTGCTTTTGTAGTCGCCGCGCAGAACCAGCGCCCATACCAGGAAGGCGCAAATGGGCACGGCGATGAACTTGGAGACGTGAAACAGGCGCAGTGAACCGGCGATGCCGATGAACTCGGTGACCANNTCGCGGATCAGGTCGCTCAAGCCCTTGCCCGTGACCACCCCCATGCGGCTGCACATCTCCTGCACAACGATGAGCGCGATGGTGATGGGGATCATGGTCCACAGCAGGGTGTAACCGTACTGGGCGCCGGCCTGGGAGTAGGTGAAGATGCCGCCGGAGTCGTTATCGACATTGGCGGTAATGAATCCGGGACCGAGGACGGCCAGAAAGAGAAGGATCCGGATTCGCCAGCGCTTCCACATACCGATACGAGTTTCCTAGGGCGGGTTCATTGGGGGTTGGTTTTTTTTGCGGAAAAGAATTCCTCCCTGACCATAACAGGCCGGAGCCGTCTCTGCGAACTCCGCCGGGCGGCGGCGGATCGGGTTCAGAAGGTGTCCGGCGTGGGTGGGGCGAAGAGGGCGGCGACGGCCGTGGGCCAGCGCTCCGACCTCGTGATTCTGTGGTCGCTCTTTGACCGGTGCGGGTCGGGAGACCCACACTACAGCCGGTCAGGAGACCGGCGGTACACGAGTCAGGAGGCCGGCGGGACTTCTCTGGCGATTGCGCTCTACGCAGTAGCCGCAAGCAGCGAATCTGTCTCCTGCGGCACGTCCGCGCTCAGGCTCAAGAGGCGCTCCACCACGTCGGCGGCGCTGTAGCTCTCGCGGCCCGGCGCCAGGAATTGCGCAACGGAGTTCAGATCGTCGCCCACCGTGACCAACGCAGGTTCAACGGTGGCGCCGTTGCGCAACTGCGGGTGGCCGACGTTGGCCAATAAGGCATTGCATAAGCACTTGCGGCCCACGGTATTCTCGGCCGTGCCGCCCTTGGCCACATAGTTCGCGACCGGTTCGGCGGCGCAACGATAACCGATGCCGCCCTCTTCGGTGAAGTAGGGCTCCCGCAAATAACCCAGATCGCAAACGCGCGTGCGCTCCTGATAGACCTGGAGGGACGACGAAGTGCCTTCAAGCTGAGCCACCTTGAAAGGAAAGCCGGTGGGCGAAGCCAGCGGATCGGTGAAGACCTGGCCGGCGCCAGCGGCCGCTTGCCGCAATAGCCTCTGCTTGAGATCGGGGCGCAGACCGGACTCCTGACTGAAGGCGAAGGCCGTGCCCATCTGCACGCCTGCCGCGCCCTCGTCCAGCGCCTCGCGCAATTTATCGGCATTTCCGTATCCGCCGGCCAGCCAGAAGGGAACGCCCAGCGTGCGCAGTTCGGGGATGTTGACCCGGTCGCGTTCACCATAGACCGGCTCGCCGGCCGCATTCAATTGCAGCTTGCCGCGCGGCGGAGCATTGTGGCCGCCGGCCGTCGGGCTTTCGATGACAAGCCCATCGACGATACCGCTCGATCGGCGCAGCATGGTGGCTGCCAGAATGTTGGAAGAGACGATGGCGAGAAACTTGGGACGATGCAGGACGGGAAGCGGGCCCTCGGCAAATTCCGCAGGGTCGAGTTGCATGGGCGTGTCCAGAGCTGCGAACTGAATTTGCGCGGCGCCGGTAACCATCAGTTTGTACTCGGCAAAATGCTGCAAAGCGAACGCGTCGAGCACGCCGGGAATGTGCAAGGGGATACCCGCGCCCATCAGCACGTAGCCAACGCCCGCCAGCATGGCGCCATAGATCGAGGGCAAATGGGGAATTTGCACCTTTTCAAGAAAGTTGATGCCCACGGGATTCTTATGGCCTTCTTTGGCCAGAAAAACCTCAACGAAGTTCGAAACCATGCACAGCTCGACGAGCTTGCGTACGTCGCGTTTCTGGTGCATCGGCAAGTTGGGGTAGGAGGCGCCGGCGGGCTTTCCGCCGGAAACGAAGTACTCCTGCCAGATGCGCCGGGCCATCTCAGGAAACGGGAAAGCGTCCAGTCCCCGGCGCATGTGTCCGCCCTGATCGCCGTCGGCGAGGCGGCGCACAAAGAGCGCATCGAGCGCCGTACCCGAGACGACGCCCAACTGGCCGAGCCTCGAAACGGCCTGGGCCAGGCGCCAATTGGACACGCCCACGCCCATGCCGCCCTGAATAATTCTTGGAAACTGGAGCATGTTTGGATTCTTTCACATTTCCGGATAAATCCGGATATTTTCTCCGAGGATAGCCGGAATGCGGAATCGGAATGTGAGCAATTTTGCTCACAAACGCCAATCTGGGAGGCGCGAAGGGGCGGCGACGCCGGCCACTTCGCCTCGCCCGGAGTTCGTCAGGACTAGTTGTCGAACCATTCCTCCACGCCGGTCCCGAACGCGAGATAGCAGAAAATCAAGATGTTCACTCCCATCGTGAACACGATGGCCGACATTATTTCAGGAGGAATGAGAATATGCACACCCAAGGCCCCGAGGGCAAAGAGGACAAATCCGGCCCTGACCGCCGTGGCGCCTGATATAAACATGACCCCCCAGCGAACCCACCAGAAACGGCGAAGGAGTAGAAACCCGTCGACTGCAGTCAATACCGCCAGGATGAAAAGGACAACGATGACCTCTTCGCGTTGCTTCTGGGCCTTCTGCTCCGGCGACTCATCCTCGCCCGCGATGTAGTCGGGAAGCTTATACCCCATCGCCTCGGCTTCCTTCCTCATCTTCTCCTTTTGCTGGGCGGCGCGTTCGCGAGCGGCTGCTCCCGGCAAGTTGTGCGCGATGTTCGACACCAGCCAGGTTGAAACGGAAGAATGCGGGACGACGGCGAGAACCGCCAGCAGGAGCGCATAGATGCCGACGCGACAGAAGAGGTACCAGGTATACACTCTGATCCCAAGCGGAGCCTTCTTCTCCACCCAGGCCGCCCTCTTCGCCTCCTCATGGACCTCGCGAATTTTCTGCTGGTTCTCGGCCTCAACATCTATGGGCTGGGCAGCCAGTTGTTCTTTATAGAAATCGGTGACGGGCTTCCACTTGTAGGTCGGTTCCACGATCTTTCCCTCCTCTTCATTGCTTCGGAGTTCGGTCGCGCAAGATGCCTCGCGTCAAAACCATCAGGCGGATGGCCTCAGTCCCGGCATACAATGCATCTCGCGGGAGAATCCCTTCCCTGACCGCGAGGCGCATGCGAAGTTTGGAAAATGCTGCCTGAATTCGGGATTCGCGGCCAGTGTAGCATGGGGGCAAAGCGCTGACGATTACTGGCTTGATCCGTGGCGTGAGTCGCTGAGGTTAACTTCCCTCAGGGGCCAAAGCCCAATCCCCATTTGACCTTCTGGTGGCACGGCTAGACAGGCTGCGGAAAAACGGCGAACAGCGAACGAATTCTCGGGCGGAGCTCCCGCAGGGGCTAAAGCCCCTCACTGATTTTGCTGCGGTTACGGCACGACTGAAGTCGCGTCCTTTCACGTTTCGTCCAACTTGCAGAGTTTTTCCGCAGCCTGTAAAGCCGTGCCCTTTCAAAACAATGCCTTCCCACATTTTCAAATGCGGTTGCCTTGCTTGAAGGACTGCGTCAGCCAGATCGCGGGCTACGAGGCGGCGTATCTCGCCGAGTTCCTGAACGCTGGTCCGGTGACGATGAGCCTTTCCGTCTTGCAGAAGTTTTGCCCAGCTCATCGAGCGAACCCCTCAGCAGTATAGTCTTGCCTTTCAGCACGGAGCACAGGAAGTGGTCGCCTGCGGCTAGCCTCTTGCGAAACTCCTGCGGCGAATACAGCATGGCATTCACCTCGCGCCTAAACCTGTCTTCCAGTTTGCGCAGTACCGGGACCAGGTCGATTTGACCCACCGATCCGACGATCATCAGATCCACGTCGCTCGAGGCGCGTTCTTCCCTGCGCGCAACCGAACCATAGATCAACCCAAGTTCGATGCGGCTCCCAAATGCTTCCAGGGCTTGGACGAGCGCAGGCACGATCCCGGCAGTCTTTTCCACCAGTCCGCGCAAATCCCGAAAAACGGGGGAACTGGAATTAGCCCGGAAATAGACGCGGCGGCCATCTTGGCGCCGCTCCAGGATTCCCGAGCTGACGAGCGATACAAGCTCCCGCTGGAGGCTGGATGGTCTCGCGCCCAGGTGCCGAGCCAACTCGCTGAGATACCACCAGCGTTGCGGTTCGAGCAGGGCGGAGGAGAGAACTCCGGCCCGGATAGACGGGAAAATGGCATCGAGTGGGGCGAGGTTGTTCACGGCATTCATTCTATACGCAAACTGCGTAAATATCTACGCAATTTGCGTAAGCAGCTCCGGCTGCTGCGTCAATGGCAGACCGCGGAAGCCTTCAAGCAGCCATTGCCGGAGGGATCGCTGGCGACGTTGTAAGACCGCTATTAATCCTTGCGCTCGGCCGCTACACCGGCCGGCCGATCAGGGTCCTCTGTCCTTGCCGCCCTGCCCGCCTGCAAGGTGTTGGCCTTCAGGTCGTCCATGTGCGGAAGCGCGCTGAACCAGAAGACTAAGAGCAGGAACACGCCGGAGAATCCAGCCATGACTCCGATGGATGGTGTTGAAAAAACATAGAACACCAGAAAGCCCACCAGCATCGCTGCCCCCGTCGACCCGCGCAGTTGCGTCATCACCGATTGGCGGTCGTATTCGGTCAGCAACACCGGATGATCTTCTCTCAAAACGAATAATTCGGAATCATCCTGCTTATGATCCGCTTCCCCGGCCGCCTTCGACGCGGTCTTCTTGCGGGACCAGGGAACCCCCCATTTGTTTTTGGGGAAGAATGCGATTTGGGACATCAAGTGCCCGATGGTGTAGCAGGCGCCCAAGGCGAGGATCAGGGCGAGCCACGCCGGCACTTGGTAAGGCCGGAGGAAGTACTCGACATCGCTGAGCGAAAATCGCCTCGACAGCACCCCGATGGAAAGAAACACCGCGCCCGGCAGAGCGTAGCCGAAGATGTCCCTCAGGATCAGGAAGTTCTTCGCCAGTTCCGACAGGAGTCCCGGCCAACTGTCCGCGCCGCCGTCGCCGCCGTTCGACTTCGCCATAGTGCAGGAATCGTATCGTGACGGCGGGGCAGCGTCAATCGTTAATTTTTATCCTGTCCGATTTTCATAGGATTGAAATCGTCCGCAACCGGCGTGCGCCAGGGTGCGGCTGCGGCCGGCGACGTTACACAAGCTGGCTCTTAGTGCCCTCCCGCCGCCGCGTCCGCTTTACCCTTGAACCGCGAATAGACGAACACTACATACCCGACCGCCAAAATCATCCCGCAGAGCCACCACGCCAGGCCCACGGCCAGCGTGTGCGGCCCGGAGATGGCGCGGGCGAGCGTAATGTCGTTGGCCACGCCGGTGGTCGCCGGCAACAGCACCGGATACAAGCCCCAGCAGGCGCCGGCCAGCATGAAGAAGAGATAGGCGCACGACGCTAGAAACGCCTTCAACGGTTGGCCCTTGCGGTTCCAGAGCCAAATGGCGGCGAGCGAGGCGACCACGCCGGCAGGAACGACGAAGGTGAAGGGGTAATTGAAATAGTTGTCAAGGCTCGCCGGGCGCACGGCAATGGTGGCAAAGAGGCTGACGACGGTGAGGGCCACAAGAATGAGCCACAACGGCGAGACCACGTTGCGCGCGCGCCGTTCCAGGTCGCCCGATGTCTTGATGGTGAGCCACAGGGCTCCGTGAAGCGTGAGCGCGACGAGCGCCACGAGGCCGCCAATCACGGTGTACCAATCGAGAATGCCGGGCGCGATGCCGGGCTGCCAGTTGGTCCACAGGGGCAGAAAGAAATAGCCGTCGGCGTTGAGGGGCACGCCGCGCAGCACGTTGGCCAGGGCCGCGCCGAAGAAGATGGTGAGCAGGGTGCTGGCAAGACCGAAGACGCCGTCGAGCAGCGCGCGCCACACCCCCACGTCGATGTGGTTGCGCAGTTCCACGCTCACGCCGCGCAGAATGAGCAGCCAGAGCACGATCATGAGCGGCAGATAGAAGCCCGAGAAAGCCGAGGCGTAGAGGAGCGGAAAGGCGAAGTAGAGCGTGCCGCCACCTGCGAGCAGCCAGACTTCGTTGCCGTCCCAGACGGGGCCGATCGAGGCCAGCGTGGCCTTTCGTTCGGCCTCAGTGCGCGCAAGAAACAGGTGCAGCACGCCCACGCCCAGGTCGAATCCGTCGAGCACCACGTAGCCGACAATCATGACCGCAACCAGCCAGAACCACACAAAACCCATCATGATCCAACTCCCTTCATTCGGCGCAGCAAGATCTGTTTGTGCGCAACCTTAAAGCCCCTCGGAAACGCATCGTGAAGCACGAAGTGTCAGGGCACGACTTCAGTCGTGCCGCAAGTTGCTCCACTACTCGACCGGGGCTTTAGCCCCTGCAAGCTTTCGCTGCTTCAAGCAAGCCGTACCGTACGGATACTCTTCCGGGACACTCGCCAGCCCTGCTCGCACCGGGTTGTTGTCGATGTACGCACGATGCTGTTGCAGGCTTGATTCATCGACAATGCGAACATCCGAGAAGCCGCGCTGCCAAATCTCTCCCTTGAACCCAAGCTCGCTATTCGCGCGAAAAGAGAAGCCTCCCTTGATCAACTGCATTGCCTTCTCAATGGTCATGCTGCCGGAAACTGTCATGAGGATGTGGATGTGATTCGGCATAACAACAAAATCGTGGACTGTGAATCTGCCGGCCTTGACGCAGGACCGAAGGACGTCGATCAACAATTCCGCCATCCGTGTGGTTTGGAACAGCGACCTTCCACCGGCGGTTCGCGTCGTCACGAAGAACGTGCGCAATTCTCCGGTTGCGCTTTCGGGGTCCGACGGTCTTGAAGGCCTAGCCATGGCAGGGGCTAAAGCCCGCCTCCTTTTTTCCGCTTCATCGGCACGACTAAAGTCGTGCCCTGACACTTCGTGCTTTCCGATGCATTTTTCGATGAGCGATGAAGCCGTGAGTTTTCACTTCGTGCCTCACTTCAGGCTGCAATTCCGATGGTGAGGCTTCCAGGTGTTTCCTTCCGCGAGGTGCAGCGCCTTTCGGTCTCTCTCAATCTGCAGGTGCTGTATCGGCAGCGGCCGCTTTCGGCTCCGGCCCCTGGCTGATCTCGCGATAAACCAGCACCGTGAAAAGCAGGCCCAGCAGCATGTACAGTCCCATGAAGCCAAGCAGGGTAAACAGCCCGTTGCTCGCGGAAACATTGTCGGAAAAGCCCTCGCTGGTGCGCATCAATCCGTAGATAAGCCAGGGCTGGCGGCCCAACTCGGCGGTCATCCAGCCGGCGGTGTTNNGCGGTGTTGGCGATGTAGGGCAGCGGAAAACTCAGGAGCAACGCCCACAGCACCCAGCGCGAGGTGTGCAGCCGCCCGCGCCACAGCAGGAACGCGGCCACAATCATCAGCAGCACGAACCATGTCCCCAGCCCCGCCATGATGTGGTAGGAGTAGTAGAGCAGCGGCAGCGCACTTGGCCACTGGTCGCGCGGAAACTGGTCGAGCCCCTTCACTTCGGCCTTGGTGGTGCCGTAGATAAGGAAGCTGAGCACATCGTTCACCACGATGGGATTGTCGATCTGGCCCGTCTCCTCGTTGGGCTGGCCCATGAGCACGATGGGCGCTCCGACCTGAGTCTTGAAGAGCCCTTCCATGGCCGCAATGGCCGCGGGCTGGTTGCGCGCCACGTATTTGCCGGCGAGGTCGCCGGTTGGAAAGATAATCAGGATCGACGAGATGACGCCGGCGATGACGCCCACCTTGAGGAAGATGCGGCCGTACTCCTGGCGGTGGCCCTCCAGCAGATAAAACGCGCCCACGGCGCTGACCACGAACGCCGCCGTGACCACCGCGCCCGTCATGTTGTGCATATATTGCAGGAGCGCCCAGGGATTCAGCAGCAGTTGCCAGAAGCTGACGACTTCGAAGTGGCCGTCAGGCAGGCGCGTGTAGGCCACCGGGTGCTGCATCCACGCGTCGGTGACGATGATGAAGAA
>PLSB01000077.1 GCA_003165005.1 Acidobacteriaceae bacterium
GATTGCATTTGGAAGTGACGCTGAGAACCAGAAAGGGCGGCACGCGCACCCCGCCGGCAAGCGCGCGGGCCCGCACCCGCCGCGACTGCCCAATGGTGCGCGCCAGGCGGAGGAACCCGGGCAGGTAGCGCGTATGCCGCACCACCCATGGAACCAGAACCCGCGACAGATGCGGATCGATCTCCTCAATCCGGCGCGTGAGCGAGAATAGGCGGCTCGAGAGGAAGTCGGTCGTCTGGATGGGCAAATTGGTCGTGGTGCTCATGCAACGGTTACGAGTTTACGCACTGGTTTGTTCCCTTCGCGAGTACATGGCTCACAGCGCCAGGGCAAACGCATCAAGGCCTCTGACCGCATGAACAAGAACCTCCCCGTGCCCCATCCTTTCGCCCGCATTTGGGGCGAAAGGGTGGGATAGCACAAACCCCATAGGCACAAATTCATGCTGTTAGAGATCAGACGCGTTTGCCCTGCTCAGAGCCCCCGCCCGCCACGCATCGAACGCCGCAAGCGCCCGCTCGCACTGCAGCCGATGCCGCTCCTTCTTGTCGCGAATCTTCTTTCGCACTTCCTCTTCGAGAGGCTCCAGCAAGTCGAAGGTAATGTTGGCCGGCTGAAAGTTCTTCGCATCGGCGTGCGTGATGTAGTGCACCAGCGAGCCCATCGCCGTAGCCCGCGGAACCGGAATAGGCTCCTCGCCGCGCGCCATCGCCGCGGCATAGATCCCTGCCAGCATTCCTGTCGCGATGGATTCCGTGTACCCCTCCACGCCGCTGATCTGCCCCGCAAACGCAAGCTTCCGCTCCTTTGTCCTTAGGAAGAGAGTTTCATCCAGAAGCACCGGCGCGCAGATGTAAGTATTGCGATGGATCTGCCCATAGCGCAGGAAGCGCGCGTTCTCGAGCCCCGGAATCAGCCGCAGAACCCGCGCCTGCTCGCCAAACTTCAGATGATTCTGGAAGCCAACCAGGTTGTAGCTGTCGGCGCGCAGATTCTCCTTGCGCAACTGCACCACGGCCCAGGGATTCTTCCCAGTTCGTGGATCACGCAGCCCCACAGGCTTCATGGGACCGAAGCGCAGCGTGTCGCGCCCGCGCGTAGCCAGCACTTCGATCGGCAAGCAACCTTCAAAGTACCGGGGCCCCCGTGCGCCCGCTTCTGGCGCATGGGGTGGAAAGTATTCGAGCTTCTCCCAGTCTTTGCTTTCCGCGGCTTCGGCGGCAAGCAACGCGTCGTAAAAGCGGTCGTACTCCGCGCGGTCCATGGGGCAGTTGATGTAGTCGGCCGTTCCCTTCTCCCAACGCGCCGCAAAATACACGCGGCTCATATCGATCGAATCGGCATCGACGATCGGCGAGATCGAATCGTAAAACGCCAGATGCCCCGCGCCGGTCAGCCGCTCAATCTCCCGGCTCAGTGCGTCCGATGTCAGCGGCCCCGTAGCAATCACTGTGAGGGCAATCTCGTTGCCCGCCGATTCCAGGCAAGTGACTTCCTCGCGAATCACGCGAATGCGCGGCTCGGCTTCGATCGCCTCCGCGATGCGTCGCGAAAACTCCACGCGATCGACGGCCAGCGCGTGGCCCGCCGGCACCGCGCACTCATCCGCAAGACGCAAAAGCGCCGAACCCGCGCGACGCATCTCCTGCTTGAGCAGCCACGGCGCGGTGTACGGCGATTCGCTCTTGAGGGAATTCGAGCAAACCAGCTCGCCGAAATCCGTCGTCTGGTGAGCGGGCGTCAGGCGCGGCTTTCCATCCACAATCGCGCGCATCTCGTAGAGATCCACGTCGCAGCCCAGCCGCGCGGCCGTCAGTGCTGCTTCGCACCCCGCCAGGCCGCCGCCGATCACGCGAATCCTCACGGCGCAACCCCTTCCTGGTTTTTCTCCTGCGCACCGTGCCCCATCCTTTCGCCGGCCTTTTGGCGAAAGGGTGGGAGACCATTCTCTCCCAGTTCCCCGGCCAGCCGCCGGATCGCCTCCCCGCTCAACCGCGCATTGCGCCACTCGTCCAGAAACTCCGCGCCCATGGCGCGATAGAAATCGATGGCCGGAGTGTTCCAGTCCAGAACCTCCCACTGCAACCGCTCGCAGCCCTTCTCCAGGGCCACCGCGGCCACACGTTCGAGCAGCGCCTTGCCAATGCCCCGCCCGCGAAGCTCCGGCAGCACAAACAGGTCCTCAAGGTAGATGCCTGGCCGGCCCATCCAAGTGGAGTAGTTATAGAAAAACAGGGCGAAACCGGCGGGTTGGCCGTCGTGCTCGGCCATCAGGCAGGAATAAAAAGGGCTGGGCCCGAATCCATCGCGTAAAAGCCCCTCCTCGGTGGCCACCACTGCGTCGGGCGCCCGCTCATACGCCGCAAGGGCGCGTATAAAGGCCAAAATCTGCGCCACATCTGCCGGGGTCGCATTTCGAATCGCCGTTCCCATGCTTTGATTTTAGGGCCTGTTCGCAAGTAGTCCCCCACTGATGCCTTCGATCTCGATCGACGCACGCGAACTTGCCAACTCGCCATCTCCGCGAGAGCGGCGCAATCCTGCCGCTTTGTCCAATCCTTTGTTCCCAATAACCTGAAAAACCTCCACCGTGCCCCATACTTTCGCCCGTTCTTTCGGAGAAAGGGTGGGACAGCACGAACCCCACAGGCACAAATTCATGCGGTCAGACGCTGGAGTCCCCGTGCGAACCTCTCGACCCGCCGCGTACAAAACCTCATCGCTCCCACAGCCGATCAAGGAAGCCGATCGAGTCCCGCTAGCTCCGCCATCCCCGCCAACTCCGCTAGCTCCGCTAACTCCGCTGTTTTACTGTGTGATCGACGCCACACACGCACCTTTACCCGCCGCACTACCATAAGAACAACATGCAGCGCGGCGCATCCTGACTTTGGGACGCAGCGGGCAGCTTGCGGGTCGGTCTCCTCGTCCAGGCGCGTGGGCCGTTCAAGCAAATTCCGGAGCGCAGGAGCGTCGCCGGCCTGAGCCCTCTTGTGCAGAGTGCGCGCTTGGATTTAACGTGGGTTTTGCTCACGAAGGCGCTCCGTTCCACGCCGCGCCTGAAGTTTTGAATTTATTTGAGCCTGCGGGCAGCATGGCTTCCCGCCGCTCTCGAGGAGAAAACATGAAACGCAATCTTTCACTTTGGCTGCGCCTGGCTGCTGCTGGACTCTTGGCGCTGGCTCTCACGCCTATGCACGCCGAGCAAGCGTCTGCAAAAATAGGCAAGATTCACGGTAAAGTTATCAATCCCACCGGCCAGCCCCAGTCCGGCGGCAAAGTGAGTCTCTCCAGCGATGGCGGCACGACCCTGAAGTACTCCTTCCCGGTCGATGAAACCGGCAGCTACTCCGGTGAAGCGCCACAGGGAACCTACATGGTGATCTACCGCGCCGACAATACTCCGGCCGGCCAGATGGTCGATTCCATCCGCGGCGTCAAAATCGTCGAAGGGCAGGACACGGTACAGGACCTCGACATGTCGCGCCAGGAGTACCTCGAAAAGATGACGCCCGAGGAGAAGAAGCAACTTGAGGAGCTGAAGAAAAAGAATGCCGACGCGCTGAAGTCCAACGCCCTCATCGCCCAGCTCAACGCCGATCTGAAGACGGTCACCCAGGATAAGAAGGACATCGACAACGCCGCCGTGGCCGCGACCCAGGCTCTGGGGGCCACCGCTTCCAAGCTCGATCTTGCCAACAAGGAGACCGAGATCAAGACCGCCAAGTACACCGACATTGTGAGTCTGATGACCAGGGACACCGGCCTTAAGCCGGAAGAAGCCTTGTTGTGGACCCAACTGGGCTACGGGCAGGCTGGGCTCAAGCAGTACGACGATGCCATCGTGACCTACAAAAAAGCCATCGATATCGAGACCGCTGCCGCGAAGCCGCGCGCCTCCGTCCTTGGCCAGGCGCAATCCGGCCTGGGCGAGGTCTATGCGCGCACCGGCAAGGTCCCCGAGGCCAATGCCGCTTTTGACGCAGCCGCCAAGGCGGATCCCGCAAACGCACAGCTTTATCTCCGCAATCAGGCCGTCATCTTCTTCCAGGAGCAGAACCCCGCGGCGCAGGCTGCCGCGGCCGATATCGCCATCAAGGCGTCTCCGAACCCCAACGATCCCGGCCTCGCTCTTATGTATTACCTGAAGGGTCAGGGGCTGATTATGAACGCTACCGTCGACTCCAAAACAGGCCGTTACATTCTGCCCCCGGATTGCACGGCAGCCTACCAGAAATATCTGGATCTGGCGCCCACTGGACCCTTCGCCAATGACGTGGCGGGCATTCTGACGCAGGCGGGCGAGAAAGTCAGCCCCTCCTACCACGCGCCGAAGTCGAAGTAACGCGGCGGCAGAAGGAATCACCGCAGGGGCGTCCGCCACAGCGGACGCCCTTTGTGTCTTCGGCGGCACACCTGCACTCGGTGATGGGTCAGTTTGAAGCCGCCAGGACAGGGCACGACTTTACAGCGTGCCGAAAGAGCCTTGCGGAGCGACGGAACGTGAAAGGGCACGACTTCAGTCGTGCCGCAGAAGCGCAAGATCAACGACGGGCTTTAGCCCCTGAGGAACGGTCTCTTCCAAGCTGACCCATTGCCATCCACTCCCCAACACTGGCCCTCCATCTACAATCCATTGCATGAGCCGAATGCCGGCCAATGACTTGCTAAGTTATTCCGAGGCATGCGCCTTTGTGGCCCGGCGCGCCGAGCGCCTTGCGCGCGCGAAGCCTGCGGCGGAACGCGTGCGGCTGACCGCGGCGGCCGGGCGCGTGCTTGCCGAAACTCTCCGCGCCTCGAGCGACCAGCCACCCTTTGCCCGCTCCACGCGCGACGGCTACGCCTGCCGGGCCGCGGAGATCTCCACGCATGGGCCGCTCGCTGTGGCTGGCGCGACCCGCGCCGGCGACGCTCCCTCCGGGCCGCTCGCGTGCGGCGTCGTCTGGGAGATCATGACCGGCGCGCCGGTTCCGCGCGGCGCCGACGCCGTCGTGATGATCGAGCACGTCGAATCCGCCGGAGCCGCGGCCAAGCCAACCATCCGCCTCCTGCCGCCGCGGACCATCGAACCAGGCGAAAACATCGTGGCCCGAGGCGCGCAGGCGCGCAAAGGCGACGCCCTGCTGCCGGCGGGAACCTTGATCGGCGCGGCGCAGATTGCCCTTGCCGCCTCCTGCGGCGCGACCCAGCTCACCGTCTACGCCCGCCCGCGCGTGGCCATTCTCTCCACAGGCGACGAGCTTGTGCCCATCGCGGCCAAGCCCAAGCCCGGCCAGATTCGCAACTCCTCGAGCGCCATGCTGGCCGCGATGGTCTCCGCAGCCGGCGGCGAGCCCTGGATTCTGCCCATCGCACGCGACACCCTGAAATCTCTCGACGCCGCGCTCGCCCGCGCCGCCGCGGCCGATCTCCTGCTCATCACCGGCGGCGTCTCCGCAGGCAAATTCGACCTCGTCGAACCCGCCCTCGCCCGCTTGGGCGCCCGCTTTCACTTCACCGGCGTGCGCATTCAGCCCGGCAAGCCGCTGGTCTTTGGAGAACTGCCGCGTCGTCGCGATGGCCCCACTATTGATCTGGCAACGAACGACTGTGCGGGTGCCCCATCCTTTCCCGCGTTCTTTGCGGGAAAGGGTGGGAAGAAGATGTCACTATCTTATTGCCGGATCGATAGCTCCGTTCAACGCCAGAACGGCAAGAAGTGCAGCTTCCTCGGGCTGCCCGGCAATCCCGTCTCTTCCGCCGTCACCTTCCTGCTCTTTGCCGCGCCGATTCTGGCCGCACTCGCCGGCCGGCTCCATCGCGGCCCCCGTTTCGCCCTCGCGCGCCTCACTGAAGACGTCAAGACGAAGCCCGGCCTCACGCGCTTTCTGCCCGCCGCGTGCACCTTTGCCGCTCCCGTGCCTGAAGTCGCCTGCGTTTCCTGGCAGGGCTCGGGCGATCTGGCCGCCATGGCGCTGGCGAACTGCTACTTGGTCGTGCCCGAAGACTCCGATCGTCTCAAGGCAGGCGCAACCGTCCGCATTCTTCTACCCTGAGGAGCACCATGTCAGAACTTTCGCACTTCAATTCATCCGGCCAGCCGTCCATGGTCGACATCGGCGGCAAGCAGCCCGCGCGCCGCACCGCAACCGCTTCGGCATTCGTCGCGCTCTCCGCCGCGGTCGTCGCCGCTCTGCCCTCGAACCCCAAGGGCAACCCGCTTGAAGTCGCGCGCTTCGCCGGCATTCAAGCCGCCAAGCGCACCGCCGAGCTCATTCCCATGTGCCACCCGCTCGCGCTCACCCACGTCGATGTCGAGACCGAGCTGGTTGCCGGCGGCGTGCGCACCGGTGTGCGTATCAGGGCCACCGCGGCCGCCGTCGGCCCCACCGGCGTCGAGATGGAAGCCCTCACCGCCGCCGCCGTAGCCGCGCTCACCGTCTACGACATGACCAAAGCCCTCGACAAAGCCATCGTCATCCGCGAACTCCGTCTCGAATCCAAAACCGGCGGCAAAAGCGGCGATTTCTCGCGCCCTGCGAGTTAACCGTCGCGCCACCGCACTCCGCCGCGCATCGCAATGCTCACGTTCGTGTCAGCATCATCGGCGCATCCAGCCGCGATCGATTCGCCAACTCGCGAACTAGCCACGTCGCGCCAGCGACGCGAACTTGCCGCTTTTGTCTCTTTGCGGATTCGCAACCACTTGCAGGTTTGTTTCTAGCGTGGTGCGTCACACAGACTGGCGCTTATGTTTTGTAACAGGGCACGACTTGAGTCGTGCCGATAGAAGCGCAAAAAACGAGGGGCTTTAGCCCCTGCGCCTTGCGCCCGCCAACCGGCGAACCCGCCACGTCGCGCCAGCGGCGCCAACCCGCCGCTTTTGTCTTGAATAAGGAAAAAACTACCGCGCAATCAGAAACATCACCCAGCTGAGCGCAATCGCCGAGCCCACAAAAAGCAGGAAGCAGTAGGCCCCGTAGCGGACCATCTGCCGTGGCGTGTCGCGCATGGTAATGCCGAAGACCGTCGAGGCGAACAGCGAGAACAGCAGCACTGCGGTGAAGTGGGAGGGATGCATTACGACGATTTCCTCCCCGTGCGCAGGTTGTGCGCGTCCACGGCGGCAATGACGTTCAACAGGCCCGCCACCACGATGAACTTGGTGCCGTAGTCGGCCACCGTGGTCTGGATCGGTTGCGCGCCCCATCCCAGCCCGCGGCTCGCCACGTAGAGCAGCCCGCTGCCCAGGTCGCCGGCCACGCCCAGCAGGTCCAGAATGTCCTGCGCGCTGGTGTAGAGCTTGCCCTGCATGGCCAGTCCCAGCACGAACATGGCCACGATCGAGACCGCCAGCAGCGTCCCGCGCACCCATTTGCCCTGCAGGAAATGCCCCGCGCCGGGCACCAGCCATCCGGCGATCAGCGGCAGATAGACCAATCCCTTGTCAGACTTCTTGCCCGCAACGGGCCTGTTCGGCGTGGTCGACATTCCTTCTTGACTATACAAGAACAGGCTCCGGTGGGAGCGGCCGCTGGAGGATCGCGCGATGGAGCTGGTGGAGCGCGAGATTTGGAGAAAGCGATTTACGACCCGGCGAGTCGGCAAGTCGGCGGGCTAGCGGGTAAGCGAGGCGGGAGCAGAAGCGCAGGGGCTGAGAGAACGGGAGCCGACCTCGTATCCGTGAGGTGCGGAGGGACACAATTCTTCTGAGGTGTGGGCCACCTATCATTCAGCCACCTGAATTTGCCCTTATTGTTATGTATCTGATTCCAGTAATGGCACTTAGGAATTTTCCCGAATCGGGAAGGAAAATCTATATGGCACTCCAAGTACGCCGGTCTCGGCGAACGCAAAGAGAACGCTTTCCAATGCGAATCTAGGCGGTGTAAAATGGTGAAGATCGCACCGGATGGGATACTTCTATGCTACGACAGACGGAAAAGAGCGCGCGGTTTACCGTTTCGCTCCATCAGCCCGATTATGAAGCCTTGCAGCGCCTTGCGGAAAAGAACGACGTGTCGATTGCGTGGCTGGTCAGAAGATCCATTGAGAAGATGCTGGAATCGAATCCCCAGCGTGATTTGTTTCGCAGCAACGAGGTCGTGGGGGTTATTCGCAAATGAGGATCGTGTCGCTCTTCTCGGGGGCTGGTGGGCTGGACCTTGGCCTAATCAAGTCAGGGCACAATGTTGTTTGGGCCAATGACATCGATCCGGATGCCGTCGCGACATATCGCAGGAACATTGGGCATCACATCGTCGGGGGCCCGATAGAAGACGTTCCCTCGACGGCGATACCAGATTGCGATGCGGTTGTGGGCGGTTTTCCTTGTCAAGGATTCTCTCAGGCGAACCTTCTCCGTTTTGAGAAGGACCAGAGGAACAGGTTGTACCTGGAGTTCAAAAGAGTAATTAAAGATAAGCGTCCGCTCTATTTTCTCGCAGAGAATGTCAGAGGGATTCTTAGCTTGGGAGCTGGTCGCGCAATCAAGAAAATTGAGAAGGACTTTGCTGCTTGTGGCTATCGCGTCAAAAAACAGCTCTTCAATGTCGCCGACTTTGGCGTTCCGCAAAATCGGTGGCGGGTCATTATCGCGGGGACGCGCTGTGATTTGCCGGAATCTGCCGATTTCGAATTCCCAGTGCCAACACACGCGGCCCCTGCCGCCGCAAAGGCCCTTGGCCGCAAGATGCGGTTGAGCATCGGAGAGGCTCTTGCCGGTATTCCTGAGCCAGATGAGCCGCATAGCCTTCCCAATCACGTGTTTTCGCGCTATAAGGTGACAAACCGCAACTTCACCGGACATCGCACAACTGATCCAAGCAAGCCGTCGCCGACGATACTTGCCCGGGGCAATGGCAAGGGTGGCGTCTGTGCCATACAGCATCCGAAAAATCACAGGCGTATGTCCGTGAGAGAATCTGCGACTATTCAGACTTTCCCTTTGAAGTTTGAATTTGTCGGAAAGATGAACTCCTGCTACAGGCAGGTCGGGAACGCTGTGCCAGTGTTGTTTGCGAAGTGTGTTGGGAAAATGCTTGCGGAATGTGAAGCAGCGATTGGGGAGCCAGGAAGGGATGCAGCGTAATGAGGATTGTGTCGCTTTTTTCGGGAGCGGGTGGGCTTGATCTTGGCTTGCGCAGGGCACGTCATGAGATTGTGTGGGCAAACGACATTTTTTTGGACGCGGCAGCGACATACAAATCGAACATCGGCGATCACATTGACACCCGCGATATTTGCACAGTTCCCTCCGAGGAAATTCCAGAGTGCGATGTTGTAGTCGGAGGCTTCCCTTGCCAAGGTTTTTCCGTAGCCAATTGGGGAAGGACGCTGGAAGATCCCCGCAATCGGCTTTTTGGCGAATTGGTTCGGGTCGTGCACGACAAACAACCGCGTTACTTTGTTGCTGAGAATGTCAAAGGGCTTCTCTCAATGGACAAGGGGAGGGCCTTGTCAGTGATTGAGGCCGCCTTTGAGAAGGCCTCGCAACTCGGTTATCGCGTTCGTCACCAGCTCGTCAATGCTGCCGATTACGGTGTGCCTCAGCTTCGCATGAGGGTGATTATTGTTGGAGTTAGAGGGGACCAACCCGACTTCCAGATCTTTCCTCCCCCTCCAACTCATGCAGACCCAAGCACTGCGCGGATGCTCAGGCTGAAACCGTGGGTGACTGTGGGCGATGCACTGGAGCATTTCCCGGAGCCTGAGAATGGGAGGCATATTCCGAACCACGAGAACTCTCAATACAAGCTGCGCTTTAACGGTCACCTCGGGCATCGCTTTGTTGATCCTGCAAAACCCGCTCCAACCGTAACTGCGCGAGGCGACGACCGGGGTGGTGTCGTTGTGCTGCATCATCCAGGCAACCATCGCAGAATGACCGCGCGGGAGCTCGCAGCGGTCCAGTCGTTTCCTGATGACTTTGTGTTCTCCGGGACAAAGACATCTGCTTACAGGCAAATCGCGAACGCTGTGCCTCCTTTGCTCGGGGAAGCTATTGGCACGATGCTTGCGGAAGCTGAAGCGGCAGGCATAGCAAGAAAGGCTGAGGCTGCATGATTCCAGTTCCGGTCAAGCCATTTCCAACCTACAAGTGGAGATGGCTCAGCGTGGCACCGACGGAAAGTCTTCTTGAGCCACCAGTGTTCCTCGGGGTGCTCAGGGTGCTTGCGCGCCACGAGGGCGAGCCACCTTCCAGCCCTGCAATAGCGACTGAACTTGGACGTGTTGCAGAAGAAACGCAAACTCGTGTTGATCTTGTGCGTACCCCCGAGCGCAACCTGATACGCAACTCGGGCCAATACTGGAAGGGGACAGGGCTTTTGCTCCCTGACCGGGGCGATATTCACTTAACGCCTCTGGGCCGGATGGTCGCCGAGGGCAGAGTCACGCAGGGTGAGTTTGCCTCGATCATGGTTCAGCAGACGGTGCTCCCAAATCCTTGGACGTACACACCTCCTGAGATCGAATTGTGGAGTGAGGCCCGACTCGAATTCAGACCGTTTGTACTGATCCTTCAAGTTCTCCAAGTGCTCGCAAGACGATACGGAGGCGTCAAGGAATCCTTCATCACGCCCTGGGAGCTAATAAGAATTTGCATTCCTCTCGCGGGGACGAAGGCTCGCGCAGAACAAATCGCCGAAGCCATATCACTTCAGCGAGCGGGCAAATTGAATGTTACAAAATGGCCTGACTGCACACCTGAGTCAAATGACCATCGGCTTGCTCGTGAGTTTTTGCTGTTTCTGGCTCATTATGGATTTTGCCGTATGGTTCACCGCGAAAACCGGATGGAGGACGCTTTTTGTTTAGACGAGGCGTACGGCACGGAGGCTATCGGGATTGAGGTTCCTGCATCGATTTTCGACCCACAAGACAACTCTGCTGAGGTTGTTCAATCAATCCGTCATTCCCAATTGCCCTCAATCATCGAGCGGCAGCGCATGATTACTTCCGTACTGGCGCGTCCTAATCAAGCGCGGTTTAGGGACTCTGTATTTGAGGCTTATAGAAGCTGCTGTTTGTTGACCGGAGATTCGATGGGCGAGATTCTCGAGGCTGCGCACATCATCCCTTTTAGGAATGGTGGGGCGGATACTCGTGACAATGGAATTTGCCTCCGCGTGGACATGCATCGGCTGTTCGATTCCAACCACATCCGACTGAAGGCAACTGGTGCCCTGCAATTCTCTGACGCCTTGGTTGCTAGCCCTAACTATGCCTTCTTGCCCCGGAGAATCCGGCTTCCAGATTTCGTCAACCCCGCCAATGTTGCATGGCGCGATAAATACCTATGATTGCAGATTGGCTACCGGCTGAAACGCGTAGCCGAATCATGCGTTCAATTCGGAACAAGGACACTAAACCGGAGCGGAGCGTGTCAACGAGTTTGAGACAGGTGGCGAGAGAGTTTAGTGTCTATTCTCTTCTGTCGCCGGTAATGGTATTTGGCGGGTTGATCCAGAC
>PLSB01000012.1 GCA_003165005.1 Acidobacteriaceae bacterium
CAATCATCCGCAGCAGCAGCAAAAGCACCACCAGCGCCACGCCCAGAATCACCAGCAGATTCCCGCCGCGCGTCTTCGCTTTCCTCGTCGTTGCCTTGCGCTTCATGATCGAAAGCCGATCCTCATCATACTGTGCGCGCCTTCTCAAGGCGCTCCATGCAGGCTCCGCCTGGGCAAGAAAGGCGAACTCGCGCGAACTTGCGGCGTGCGCGCCAGCGCACGCCAACTGGCGAATTCGCGAACCCGCGACGTACGCGCCAGCGCACGCCAACTGGCGAACCCGCGACGTGCGCGCCAGCGCACGCCAACCGGCGAAACCGCTAACTCCCGAACTCACTGACTCGCCAACTCGAGAATCCGCCGTGCCCCATCCTGGCCGCGCTCTTTAGGGCCAGGGTGGGATCGCACGACCCTCATTTCCGCACCAGTTCTGCCTGCTCGCTGACTCGCCGGCTCGCTTCCTATTCCCTATTGCCTACTCCCAATTCCCTGCCTTCTCGCGCCCCATCCGTTATTCTTCTTGCTAAGCGAGGTCCGACCCATGCCCATCGCCATACTACCCGGCGCTAAAACCAAGAAGATCCTGGCTGCCCTCGGAGGCAACTGGCAAGCCGAGATGGAAGGCTTCCACACCTACACCGCGCTGGCCGACCGCGACCCCGATCCGGTGCGCGCACAGGTGCTGCGCCATCTGGCTCAGGCCGAGATCGAGCACGCCACGCTGTGGGAGGGCCGCATCAAGGATTTGGGCGGAGCATCGCCGGTCTACACCGGCTCACCCGGCGGAGCGGCCGATACGCTGGCCAATCGCGCCGGCGGCATGGGCATGGCTCTGCGCCGCCTTGAGATCGAGGAGAGCCGCGACATCGCCCGCTACGGCGAGCAACTGAAGGCCCTCGGCGACGAGGGCTCGGTCGCCATCCTCGAGCACGTCATTCAGGACGAGAGAGACCACTACCGCGAGCTCGGTTCGCTCATTCGCGGCCACTACACCCCCCCGGCCGGCGCGGCCAGAATTGACGCCAAGGCCGTGCTCGAAGAGATGCTGGCCAAGCGCAACCAGGGGCGCAAGCAGCCGGGCGCTTGGATCGGCGACGCCATTTACGGCGTCAACGACGGCCTCGGCGCCATCTTCGGCATCGTCTCCGGCGTCTCCGGCGCCACCGCCGGCGACCCGAAATATGTACTTTTGGCCGGCCTCTCCGGCATGATCGCCTCCGCGCTCTCCATGGGCTCGGGCGCGTATCTGGCCGCCAAGAGCGAGCGCGAAATCTACCACGCCGAAATTGCCCGCGAGCGCGAAGCCATCACCATGAACGGACCCGAAGCCCGCGAACTGCTCCAGCTCTACTACCAGGTCAAGGGACTGCCCGAGCAGGACGCCATCCACATGGTGAACCACATCGCCAGCGATCCCGAGCAGTTGCTGCGCGCCTTGGCCGCCGAGCGCCTCGGCACCAGCGAAGAAGCGCTCTCGAATCCCCTCGTCTCGGCCACCTCCGGCGCGCTCTCCACCGCCGTCGGCGCCATCATTCCGGTCATTCCCTTCTTCTGGATGAGCGGCATCGAAGCCGTCATCGCCGCGGCCATCATCTCGCTCGCCGCGCACTTCGCCGTGGGCGCCGCCAAGTCGCTCATCACCGTGCGTTCCTGGTGGTCCTCCGGCATGGAAATGACCATCGTCGGCGCCGCCGAAGGCGCCGTAACCTACGGCATCGGCATTCTGCTCGGCAAAGGCGGCATGTAAGTGTCTGAATCAGATTAGGTTATTGAAATACTAAGAGCAATGACTCGCATCTCGTCATCTTGACACATATTATGTGCGCACGTATACTGTGTAAATGAATCTTACTCTCTCCATCGACGAGAAGACCATCTCCCGTGCCCGAGAAAAGCTCCGCGCCGTCGGGAAGAGCGTAAACGAGGAGATCCGGGAGCACTTGCGCAGCGTGGCTGGCGAGAAAGTCCGCGATAACGAGTGTTGGTTTGAGGAGCTGCACAGCCTCTCCGGCAAGGGAAACTCTCGCGGCTGGCGCTTTAACCGGGATGAGATTTACGAGCGGAGGTAGCTCGCTGAGGACGTTCTTCGACACCAACGTTCTTGTCTATACGGACGGCCAGACGAATCCAGCCAAGCTGAAGCGGGCCCTGGAACTTCTCAACGAGCACAAGCAATCGGCGTCGGGCGTGCTGTCGCTCCAAATACTCCAGGAATATTTTGTCACCGTCACTCGCAAGTATGGCGTGGACCCCGCCGATGCTCGTCGCAAGGTCGAGCTTTTCGCGGCACTTGACGTGGTCGAACCCGCCTTGGCGGACGTTCTTGCCGCAACCGATCTCCATAGGCTTCGTCGGCTTTCGTATTGGGATGCATTGGTGATTCAATGTGCGAAACGTTCCGGTTGCCAGCAGGTGCTTTCCGAAGACATGCAGCACGGCCAGGTCATCGACGGCGTTCGCATCGTCAATCCCTTCCTCTAACTTCGATAACTCCACTAGCCCCGCTAACTCCGCCAACTCCGCTAGCTCCGCTTGTTTCCTATCAGTGCATGCCCCCGCCGCCGGAAGCATCGCCGGCGCGGTTCTTGCTGAGCATGAAGGCCAGCGCGATCAAAACAATCGACGCCCAGGATAGCTCCATGTAGACATCCTGGTAGCCCTGCGTCTGCGCCTGCTGGGTCAGCTGGTGGTAGATCCGGGCCAGCGCCATCTGGTTGCCGTTCGCCGCGCCAAACGAATTGCCGAGAAACCCGAGCAGCGTCTGGCGGTGCTGCTCGAAGGCAATGGTTCCCGGCGTCATCGCCTGCTGCAGGTGCTGCTCGTGCCAGTGGGCGCGGCTGGTGACCTGCGCATTGGTGATGGAGATGAGAATGGAGCCGCCGATGTTACGCACGAAATTGATGAGACCCGCCACCTGGTTGCTCTGCTCCTTGGGCATGCCCACGTAGGCCGCAGTGGTGATGGAGATGAAACAGAACGGCAGCGGAAACATCTGCACCACGCGCAGCCACGAAGCCTCGGCAAAGCTCATCTGCAGATTCGTAACGTCGGCCGCGTAACGGAAGGTGATGACCAGCATCGTGAAGCCGAAGGCCGCCAGGTAGCGCGCGGAGATTCTCCCCGTGGCGAAGCCGGCCAGCGGCATCATGAACACCAGTGTGACGCCGCCCGCGGTCAGAGCCATGCCGGCCCTGGTTGCCGTCCAATCCAGCAACTGCTGGGAGAACTGCGGCTGCAGCACGGTGTTGGCGTTGAGCACGCCGCCCACCAGCATCATCAGGAAGCAGCAGATGGCGAAGTTCCTGAAGCGGAAGAGCCGCAGATTGATGAGCGGGTCTTTCTGCCGCAATTCCCAAACGAATAGACCGGCGATGCCGAAGACGAACAGGAAGCAGAAGAAACGGATAAAGCCCGAGGAGAACCAGTCGTTCTCTTCGCCCTTGTCGAGCATGATCTGCAAACCGCCCATGGCGAGGATCAGGAAGGCCAGGCCCATATAATCCATGCGGCGCAGGCGCGACCGGTCGGCCTTGATCCACGGCGGATCTTCGACCAGGCGCGTAACCAGGATGAAGGCCAGGATGCCGACGGGAATGTTGATAAAGAAGATCCAGCGCCAGGAAAAATTGTCGGTGATATAGCCGCCAAGCGTGGGGCCGATGGACGGGGCGAGCACGGCGACCAGGCCATAGAGCGCGAAGGCCTGGCCGCGCTTGTGAGGCTCGAAAGAGTCGGCCATGATGGCCTGCGCCATGGGTTGCATGCCGCCGCCAAACGCGCCCTGTAGCACGCGGCACAAGAGCAGAATGGGCAGCGACGGCGCGGAGCCGCAAAGAAAACTCGCGACGGTGAAGCCGGTAATGCAAAAGACGAAGAAGTTGCGGCGGCCCATCAGGGAGCTGGCCCAGCCGCCGAGCGGAAGCACGATGGCGTTCGAGACCAGGTAGCTGGTGAGCACCCACGTGGCCTCATCGCTGCTGGCGCCGAGCGCGCCGCCGATGTGGGGCAGCGCCACATTGGCGATGGAAGTGTCGAGCACCTCCATAAAAGCCGCCAGAGCCACGGTCATGGCGATGAACCAGGGATTGACCCGCGGCTTCCAATTCGCTTGCGGCAAAAGATCGGGCGAAAAATCAGGATTGACCGCCGATGCCGGCGGGTCGTTCGCGCCCGTCATTCCGCGCCCGCCCGCAATTGCGGAGCCGGACGGCGGTGCGGGCAGTGTGGTGTCGGCTGCGGACAACAGTCGTCTCCTGACGATTGATTGCGCTGGCAATGTGCCTTGGCCGGGGAAAACGGCGCAGTGACTTCGCCGGTTACGCGCTCCTGCGAACAACGAACCTGCGATTCACCTGATATGCCTTCATTTTAGTAGATTCGCAAAAGCGATTCTGGGTGCGGGAATTCGACTTCGAGCCGGGCGCGGAGCTTATCCGTAGATGGTAGCGCCGACCTCCAGGTCGGCTGTCGTGTGGGCCTCCTGGCCCGCACATCGCTGCTGGCGGCGTGGACCCTTCGGCTTCGCTCAGGGCAAGCTGTGCCAGTACAGCCGGTCAGGAGACCGGCGCTACTCGCAACGCGCAATTTGCGGATTGGCCCTCGCGCGCGGCGCGGAGCGAGTTACTCCACGCCGGGGTGCACGTAGACCTCTTGCGGCGCATCCACTTTGGCGCGCGCGCTTACCGTGAGCTTTAGGGTCTGCATCGTGGGCTTGTTGCCGATCGCCGTCATGAATTCCAGCTCGTATTGGTTGTCAAGGCGCCGGTTGATGTCTGCGAAGTAGGGAACGAAGCTCACCGGGTTGCCCCCACCCTGCCAGTAGCTGGCGCCGCCCGTTGACTGGGTCACTTCCGCGAGCAGACCCTGGCCGTCGTTGGCTGCGTAAGATGTGCTGTCGAAACTGCCGGAGTTGCGCCAATAGATCGAGTAGACGATCAGCCGCGCGCGCGCCGCATCGTCCATCGCGGCCTTCACGTACGGATCTTCAGGATCGAAACGCATGTTGTAGTTATCCACGCCGCCGGTGATCATGACCACTTCGCGCCGCACGCTGGTGTCTCCGGAGGGCCAGTTCTTGGCCAGATCCGAGAGGCAGAAATAAGGACTGGCGCTGATGCCCGGCTCGCCCCCCGCCGTCAGATGCAAACCGCGCGCGGCCGCGGCGTGATCGGTGGAAAGCGGCCCGCCAAAAACCGCGCGGCCATTGATCATGTAGGCCACGGCAACCTTCGTATCGGGCCGCTGCCCTTCAATGAACTTCGCCATGTCACTCATCTGCGATCCCAGGCTGGAGCGCGCGCCATCGTCGATGAGCACCACCATTTCCACTTTGCTTTGCGGGCCGTGCAGCGGCGTGAAGTGCGTGATCGCCGCCTGCTTGCCGTCGATCTTCAGGTGCAACGCATCCTGGGGAATGCCGCCGGGCAATTCATTCCCGGGGAGGACGGTGACGACCGTGCTTCCCTCGACTTCCTGCTTCTGACCGGCAGCCATCGCAAAGCTCGCCGCCAGCAACGATCCCGCCGCGAACAAAGCAACGGCTTGAAGTTTCTGTATGAGCATAGGTCTCGCTCCTTTTGAGTGGGCGCACGTTTTTTCGTGCTGCGCGCCTCTCGACTTACCACGTTAGATGTCCGGAAGAGGCAAAGTATCCCACTGTTTGACGAAGGAAGAGAAAAGAGGAGAGCCGGAAAGCGGCGGACGGGTTGCAGATTCAACGATTTGCGAAGCAAAATCGCTCCGTGCCGATTATGCGCCGCGCGAGGAAACAAGCCTTCCGCTCCGCAGGTCGAGCGTAAAAGGTTTTTCGCGGTCGCTCTTCATCTCCCAACCCGTCCCGCGCAGCAGCCCGCCGTCGATGCCTGCAATCGTCACGCCTTCGTCGGACAGTCTCGCCGGCTCCCACGCCTGCCCGCCCGCTCCCCACGCGAGAATCGCATGATGGCCAACAAAGAGCAGCAGGTTTTCTTGGACCGCCGCGCGCACTTCGAGAACCGGCCGGTAGGGAAGCATCGTAAAGCGCTCGGGCGCGGTGGTGTCGATGAGATAAGCGTACCCTCCGGCAACCGCGCAGATTTCTTCTGGTTTTGGAGTAGACCATAGGCCCGTGGGAGCCGCCGAATCGCGAAATCCCAGCGCGCAGGTGGCGAGAAACGGCGTCGCATCCGGAGCCTCGGGACGAATCATCACTTCAAGTGCGCCGCGCTCCACCTCGTCGGCCGCGCGCGGATAAACAAAATGACGTGTCGGCAGAATCAGCGGCCGCGCCGCAAGAATCTCCGCCTGCCAGCGATAAGGAAAGCTCAGGTCGATGATCGGTTTCGGAATCGGGTCAGGAACCAACTTGGACCTCCATCGACTGCTCCCGCACTCCGCGCCCAAAGCCTAGCGCCGCTAGCCCCGCCAACTCCGCTAACTCCGCTAACTCCGCTTGACTCCCGCTCACGGCTGCGCTTTGTAATGCAAAACCCATCGCAACTGTTCCTTGGTATCCGGAATCGAGTAGCCGCGCGCCGCTTCGATGGCCGCCAAAGCGTCCTTGGCATTCCAGCCGAGATGGATCAACGTGCAGGCCGCGGTGAGCGGCGCCCGGCCGATGCTTCCCCGGCAGTGCATGCCGATGCGCTCGCCCAAGCGAAGCCGCTCGGCCAATCCCGCAACAAAGGCGCGAAATACAGGCAAGCTCGCCGGCACATGAACGTCCTGAATCGGGAAGGAGAGAAAATTCATGCCCGACTGCTCGGCCAGCGGACCCTCCTCGCCAAGACCAAGCCAACCGGCCTCCGCCGGCTCGAGCAGCGAGACGAGCGTCTCCACTCCGCTGCGCGCAATCTCGCGCAATTCGTCCTTGAGAATGCCGCCGCCAAAGGGGCAAAGCACAATCGCCAGCGGTACCGGCGGAGTTGCTTCAATCCACAACACTTCATCCACTTGGCTTCGCCCCCCGATCTCCGCGCAGGCCGCGCGCCATCGTTTGTGCATGGCATTCTCTCGATCATAGACGGCCTGGAAGCGCAGGCAACCAACTCGATTCTCCTCCCGCGCATCCAGCCGCGATAAAGCTCTCGCAGCACACCCTCTCAAAAATGCGAGAATAAAAGCAGCATTAGGTTTTGGGTACACATCTGTCCGGTGCGGGGGGCTACTTAAGAATGCTGCGCGTTCTGTCGACTCATCTGTTCCTGAATCACCGTCTGCACCCAGGGCTGCTTGAGCTCGCGGAGCGCTCCGGCGCGCAGGCGGTGGAGATCTTTGCCGCGCGCCAGCACTTCGACTACACCAGCCGCGAGCAGGTGATGGAGCTGGCCGAGTGGTTCCGCTCGAACACACTCCAGCCCTTTTCCATGCACGCCCCGCTTTATGCCGACCGCGAGATGGGCCGCGCCGGCGCGCCCGCGCTGAATGTGCTGCACCCTGAGAAGTCCCGCCGCATCGACGCCATGGACGAGATCAAGCGCGCGCTCGAGCCGGCCGAGCACATTCCGCTGCGCAATCTCGTGGTGCATCTCGGCGCACGCGACGATGAATGGTCGCCGCGCACTATCGAATTTGCCATCGCCGCGCTCGAGCACCTGGGAGCCTTTGCGCGCCCGCTCGGCGTGCACTTGCTCGTCGAAAATCTTTTGAGCGAGGCCACCACGCCCGAGCATCTGGTTCTCATTTTCGAATTGGGGCGCCTCACCAACGTCGGCGTTTGCCTCGACCTCGGCCACGCCAACATCACGGTGGGAACCGCGGCCGCGATCGCCACGCTCCGCAACCGCATCGCCACGGTGCATGTGCACGACAACCACGGCACGAAAGACGAGCACCTGTGGCCCGGCAGCGGGACGATCGACTGGAAGGCAACAGCAGAGGCCCTGAAAGCGCTCGCCACGCCTCCCGCGACGGTGCTTGAGATCAGCCACACTTTGCCCGAAGCGCACGCTGCCCTCGCCGGCCAGATCGCACAGGCCTTCGCGCTGTTCGAGTAATGGCAACGCGCGCAGCGCCCGCCCTAGCTCCGCTAACTCCGCTAGCCCCGCTAACTCCGCTAACTCCGCTTCTCCTAACGAAACGGCAGCCTCGGCAAGGATCTGCAGTTCTTCGGATCCAGGCCGAACCGTGCGCAGCCCTTCTTGCCCGCCACGACCGTCACCGCGATGGTTTGCGTTGCGGTCAGTCCGTCGCCCGTCGCCGTCACCACCAAACTCGTTGAGCTGGCAGACGCCGCCTGCGCGGCCGTGAGCGTGAGCGACACCTCATTGGCGCTTGCGCTCGAAGCCGCCGTGAGCGGATTCGTGGACCACGCGGCCGTGACTCCATCCGGCAGGCCGCTCACGCTGAAACGCACGCTGCCCGTAAACGACCCTCCCGTGACGGCAGCGAACTGAACCGTAGCCGAGCCGCCGCCGGTGACCGTCGCCGTTTCTGTCGTCTCCGTCAAAGTCAGGGTTGGCTCGTCGGAGGTCGAACTCCCGCTCCAGCCGTTCACCAGTTGTGCGCCGTCCACCGATCCCAGCCCCGTGGCCAGATTGTAGGTCGCGCCGTTGGCCGTGAATCCCTCCACGCCGGGAACGGTGTTGTTCCCCGACGGCGTGGCGTGAAAAAGATTGGGCGACGCAACCGCCAGCGCATAGAGGCGGGCATTTACGTTTCCCTGGCCTATGCCGCCTTCCTTGTCCGTCACCAGCGCCATCACGCCGGCAAACGCAGGCGCCGCCACTGAAGTGCCGGAAACGATCCAACGCTCTCCGCCCTCCACGATCAAGTAGCCGTCGTGATTCGCTGCCGAGAGCGACACATCGGGCACGGCCCGCATTCCGCCGGCCGCGCTGGTTCCGCTTACGTCCTGCTGCCACGCCGGCTGCTTGTACACCGTGCTCGCGCCGCCGCCCGAGGACCACAACCCCGTGCCGCCGTCGAGCGCGCTCTCGTTCCACACTGCCTCGGGAATATAGCCGAGCGCCGAGCCGTACGCGAATGAGTTGGTCGCCGACCAATACGCGGCCGTATTCGCGCCCTCGTTGAACTCCGTTCCGCCCACGCATGTCGCATAGGGCGAAGTGCACAGCCCATTCACCGCGGCGGCCGTTCCCGTGGCGCCATTGCCCGCCTGGCATCCTGCCGCGCCCGCGTCGCCCGCGGAAACAAATACGCTCAAACCCTCGCTCGCCGCCTGCTCCCACAGGCCGTTGTAAAAGCCCAGCTCCGCCGTGCCCATATCCTGCTCGCAACTGCCGTAGCTCACGCTCACCACCGGCGCCGTGGCGTGATTCACGATGTACTCCGACGCCAGATCGATGCCGTCCGTGGTTGCCGTGGAGGCCGCGACCACGAGATCGATTGCCGCCGCAGGCGCAACCGCTCCGCTCCACTCCACGTCCAGCGTGGCTTCGCTCTGATCGCCGCTCACCAGCCCCGGTTCGGTTCCGTCAACGATCACCGAGGGCGCGTTGGCCGCAAGGCCCGCGATGGAACGGAAGCTCGCCACGTCGCTCAACTCGATATTGCTGCGTCCGGCGATGGCAATGGCCGCGTTCGAGCCGTTCGTGCCCTTGGTCAAGAGCGGATTCAAATCGTAAATAGTCGCGAAATCCGCCGGAAAAAGATAGTGCGTGGCGCCGGCGGAATACTCCGGCTGCGCGGCCAGCGACCGCTGGGATGCTATCTCGGAGGTGCGGCGGAAATCGTTGAGCGTGACCACGCCCCCCACCACACCGGCCAGCTCGCTGGGAATCCGCGGATCCTGCGCATTGGCGATGTGCAGCGCGCCGTTCACGCGATAGGAATGTATCTCGGTGTGAAATGTATCCGAGACCTCGCCGGCCGTCCCGGAGAACATCACAAGCCTGCGTCCCGGCGCAATCTCATCGATCGCGAATCCATGCGCCGTGAGCCAGGCAGTTACCTGCGCCAACTGTGCGTCGCTGGCTCCAAACTGAGCGCCAAACTCGGCGGGCGTAAGCCACTCGTGATACTGCGGCGAGTTCGGATCCTGCTGTGCTTCGACCAGGGCATCGAGCGCCGCCTCTTGCTCCGCTGAGGGCGTGAGCACCAGCAGTATGTGCCCCAGACGCAAATCGGCGCTCACCGCGCCCGCGTCAAACTCCGCGCGCGCCAGCGGATGCACATTGCCTGCGAGCTTCACCGTCTGCGACTCATCGACGGGCTGCGCGCCGCGCAGGGTCGGAGCCGACGGCAAAGCACACGAGGTCAACGCCGTGAGCGCAAGCGCTCCGGCCAGGTAGAGTTGATTGCTTAACAATTTGGGGCGATCCCTTTTTCAAGAGCGCGTAACCGGGAGCAGCGTCTCCTCAAGAAAGCTGAGCTTGAATGGATCCTGTGTGGCCGCTGCCTCGATCGATCTCGCGATCTGAGTTATTCTTAATGTAGAGCGGGAGCTAGAAAGATTGATAGATTCTAAGAATTCTTTTGCCGCTGCCAGTCATCGCAGTTGGTTACTTAATGGTTGCATAAGTCAGAGGACTTATACGAATCCACTACTTCAGTAACTCTTAACCAAGTTACTGTCTCGAAATCGGACACTAACCCGCATTTCTCTCAAGGGCCGCCGAAAATCGTACCGCCGGTCTCCTGACCCGCACACATCCTGCGACGACTACAGAACCACGAGGTTAGAGCACTAGAAATTGAGGTCGTTCGTTCCCTTGTTCCCTCATTCCCTTCCCGTGCCCCATCCTTTCGCCCGTCTTTTGGGCGAAAGGGTGGGATACCACGAAAGCCAACGAACGAATTCATGTCGTCAGAGACCTAGGCGCGATTATTTGCACATCGATCGCAGCAAAGTGAAGCGCAATGCACGGGCTAGCTCCGCTAACGCCGCTAGCCCCGCCAACTCCGCTGTCTTAGCAAATCCGCGGCAACTGCTCACCGATCATCGTAGGAATCACGCGGTTGGCGCCCATCGCCGTGCGCGCCACCAGCATGCGTTTGTGCTGCGCGGTCACGTGGCCGATGCGCGCGGCATCTTTGCCCAGCGGATGCGCGCGAAGGATTTGCAAAACGCGATCCGCAGCTTCCGCCGCGACGAAAAACACCGCCTTGCCCTCGTTGGCCACGTACACCGGGTCTAGTCCCAGCAACTCGCACGCCGATTGCACCTCGGGCCGCACCGGAACGCTCGCCTCGTCGATCGCGACGCCCACGTCGGAGGAGTTTGCGATCTCATTCAGCGTCGACGCCAGACCGCCGCGCGTAGGATCGCGCATGGCGTGCACGTGAGCGCCCGCCGCATCCAGAACTTCGGCAATCATGCCGTTCAACGCGGCGCAATCGGAGCGGATCTGGCTCTCGAATTCAAGCCCCTCGCGCACGCTCATAATCGCCATGCCGTGGTCGCCGATGGTTCCCGAGACAATCACCGCGTCGCCGTTTCTTGCTCGTTTTGGACCGACCTCGGCGTCTGACCGAAGGATGCCCACGCCTGCGGTAGTGATATAACAGCCGTCGCCGTGGCCGCGCTCGACCACCTTCGTGTCGCCGGTAACAATCTGCACGCCTGCGGTTGCGGCGGCCTTCGCCATCGCGTCCACAATCGCGGCCAATTGGCTCAGGGCAAATCCCTCTTCGAGAATGAAACTCGCGCTCAGGAACTTCGGCTCCGCGCCGGAGACGGCCAGATCGTTCACCGTTCCGTTCACAGCCAATTCCCCAATCGACCCGCCGGGGAAAAACAAGGGCTGCACCACGAACGAATCGGTGCTGAGAGCGATCCGCGCGCCGCCAGTTTCGAGAACCGCCGCATCGCCCAGATTTTCAAGCGCCGGGTTGCGGAAGGCCGGCAGAAACAGGTGCTCCACCAGCTCGTTGCCCAGCTTGCCGCCGCCGCCATGGCCCATCACGATGGTGGGGTAGTCGGCGAGTGGTAGCGGACAGGACCAGCCTGAAAAATTGGGGGTGGAGTTCTGTTTCGAATTACTCAAGCAATGTTCCTTTCACTTGTGTGGCCCATCTCTCTCCGCCGGAAACCGGCACGGTTCGCTGCACCCATCCATTCTATTGAAGTGACACCCGAAATTGCCGTTGCGTATCATGGTCCTATGCACAATTCGCTTGAGGACGGCCGGCAAAAAATCTACCCGCAAACTTGGGAGCGTGCGGCTACCTTCGACTTCTTCCGGACCTTCACTGAGCCCTTCCACGGCGTGTGCCTTCGCGTCGATTGCACCGCCACGTATCGCTACGCGAAGGACCATGGCCTTTCCGTGTTTCTCTCGCTCGTTCATCGCGCCCTCGCGGCCGCGCAGCAGGTCGAGAACTTCCGGACCCGCATCGTTGATGGCGAAGTCTGGCTGTACCAGCAGATCCACGGCGGCAGCGTGGTGGACCGGCCGAACGGAACTTTCGGGTTCGCATACTATCGCTTTCATCCGGATCTGGATGCTTTCGTGCACGAGGCTGCGCTTGAAATGGAGCGCGTTCGGCAACGGAACGATATTGAACGCAACCCGGCGCAAAACCTGATCCGCTTCTCGGTGCTTCCGTGGTTCGATTTCTCGTCCATCTCGCACGC
>PLSB01000319.1 GCA_003165005.1 Acidobacteriaceae bacterium
ACGCGAATTCCGAACCACGCCACGCCGTAGCTGCCCAGGACGCCGACCACGCTGAACCCCAGGATGACAGGCAGGGTAACCCAAACATTTCCCACTGGCGCCAGCCATCCGAAGTAGAGCGAGATGATGACCGCGATGAAGAGCCAGAGCCGAGCGATGAACTTGCCCTGCGTGACCAGATAGGTTTTGCAGGTCTCATAAATCAGTTCGGAGATTTCGCGCATCGAGCGATGCACCGGCAGGTTTTTCAACTGCACATAAATCGCCAGGCCGAACAACAGGCCGCCGACGCAAAACAGCAATCCGATGCTCAGCAGCGCATGCCCGTTCAAGCCGAGAAAACTCACGCTCGACAAATCCGGCAGCTTCAGGCTGGCTTCTCCACTCGCTTGCTCCTGCGCGTTTGCGATTGCGGGCAGCAGCAAGCCCAGCAGGACCGCCGCGAACTTCGCCTGCCGCTTCAGGAAGGCCGTCGCGCCCATCCGGATCGCTGAAAGACTCCTCAAAAGCGCGGCCGCAAGCAGCGCGAGCACGCTTACGCCGGCAAAGAAATACACCCAACCCAGTACTGTCACACACCCTCCACACTTATGGTTTTGAAGCCGGAAACTACGGCCCCGAATCGACCTCTCGAACATCCCGGGGAAGCGCCACGGGAAGGCTATCATCCGGTTACGGGGCTGTCGAGTGACCACTGTCACGGCCCTTCCGGCCTTCATCCCGTTTCGGATGCGCTTTCCCGAATTGCGCAGTTTTTCTACTTCCTGTTGGCTACTCCTCACTGCCTCGCCATTATTCGATCGGGATCGCGATCTGGTCGCCGGGCAGGGCAATCCTCAGATTCTCGCCGCCGCCGTTGCGCACCTTGCCGCCGGCGAGTGGATGCAGCTTGAACAGCACCAGAAGATTGCGGTCGGGATCGTCCAGGGCCTGGAAGCTGGCCACCTGTTCGAGCGAGTAAACGGTATGCAGGTCGTTGAGCGACCTGGGATCGAGAACGTTCCATGTCGCGTACCAGCCCGGCTGATACCTTTTGAGCTTGCTGGGAAGGTTCGGCTGGCTGAAGTCGTCGCACAGGCTCGGCACATGCGTGAACAGCGTGATCTGGTCGCCGCTGATCGAGGTCAGCAGCCGCTTGCCGTTGGAGTGCGCATCCATATAGGTGGCCAAGCCGGTTGCGGCATTCGCCCACGTGTACTCGGGATGAGCCGCGTAGCGCATGGTTTCGGCGCCATCGACGGCGGCGGCTGCGATGGCCGCGATGGCGACGGCCCAACCCATGCCGCGCACCCAAACCGGCTGGCCCGGCTGGCCAGGCCGGCCCGATTTGCGCGGCCGCCCGAGGAGCGCCGCCACGCCCAGCGCCACCACAAAGAAGCAGAAATACGCCGGGACCGCGTAGTAGCGCGGCTGGGGATGGTTCTGCAGCGTCATAAACAGCACACAGCCCGCGACGGTCCACAACGACGCGCCAAACAGCGGATTCCGCCAAAGTGCGCGGCCCCACGCGCTGCGCCACCCGAGCGCCGCGGCCAGCACAACAGCGCCGGCGATCGCCATTAAACCGCGATCGACCCAAAGCAATCCGTGAAACGACCACCAGAAAGCCACCAGCTGCCAACCGAACTCCGGCGGCTTGGGGTAGGTATTGATGAAGAAATAGTATTTCAAGTCGCCGAGCAGGCCTGCGGCGGCCACCACCGCCATCCACGCGCCATAGACCAGGCCGGCAACGCCCGTGGTTGCGAGCGCGCAGCGCCATGCCACTCTCCGCTTGTCCCACAACGGCACGACCACGGCCCAAAGCAGCGCCGGCAACAGGAAAAGCCCCGTGGTCTTGGTCAAAACCACCAGCGCAAACAAGAATCCGATCCACGCCGACGCCTGAACCGGCCGCCGCATGTTCCCTAGCCGCACCGCCAGGTTCATCGCCGCCAGGATCAGCGTGGTTTCGAGCGGCTCCAGAATCGCCAGCCGGCTGAAGCAGTAGAGAAACGGGCTGGTCACGAGCAGCGTCACGCCCAGCAGGGCCATCCAGCGCGGCCCGCGGCTCTCCGCCCCACGCGCCGGATCCAGTCCGCCGGAGCCGGGCCCGCGCAGGAGCAGGTAGCTCAGCACCAGGTTGAGGAAGAAGCAGGCCACGGCCAGTCCCCGCGCCGCCGCGATGGTTACGCCAGTCGAGAAGAACAGCAGCCACTCCAGAAACGGCCACACCGGAACCGCGACCGCCGGGTTGAAGTCGCCCGCCACGTACCAGTTGCCAAACAGGTGCGCGCGGATGGCCGCGTTTCCGTACCAGCCCTCGTCGGTGTACTTGGCCCCGTCCGAGATCCACGGCGAGCCATTGGGAAAATCGGCGCGAAGATGCCATGCGTGCAAGAGCGCTAGGCAGGCAATGGCAGCGATCCACGCGGCAATCCAAACCGCCCGGCGCCAGCGGCCAAGTCGAATCGCCCGGCTCTTCACGGTCTCCGTTGCCAAGATTTGTTCCGTGAGCACTGTTCCCGGGCCCCCGCGATTTTCCCGGTCCCGCCACAAGCCGCAGAGGTCGCTGCCCGGTTCTCAGAGGATGAGAGAGATTTCAGGCTGCGCTTGAAATCGCCGCGGCGGGGATAGTTCTGAGTATATAAGCCAATTCCAGAGCCCCGTTCCGCAACCGGCCCCTTTCGGCACCGCTCCCATCTCCTTCGACAGGTGCTTCAGTTTCTTTTTTTATTGCGGAATCGACCTTCCACTGGTTCATGTTTTCCTCGGCACCGCCGATGAACCGTGTGTTGGATTAGAACAGCATCCTGGCTTGAGAGGCGAGGCGCGTTGAGGACCATGCAAAGCTCGACTCAGTTCCATGCGCAGCCCACCGTCTCCGGCCTCACGCTCGTGGAGTTGGACTCGCCCGCTGCCGCCCTCCAAGTCGTCGGAGTCAGCGCGATGTGGCGCAAGCTGCTGATGCAAGCGGAGATGGCAGCGCCGCATTTGCAGGTCGCGGCCCTCGAGGGTGAGCCGGGAAGCGGTAAGTACACCCTGGCCCGTTATCTGTTCGGCCGTTCGCCCCTGGTCTCAACGAACTTCCAGCGCCGCGACGCCCGCGAGTGGCTGGCCACCGACGCCGACCCCTCCACGCTTGCCGGCTTCACCTATCTCGACCGCATCGACCTGCTCGCCCCTCCCGGCCAGGGACTGCTGCTGGGCGTTCTGAAGACTCTGCAGGATCGCCCGCCGGGCCGCGCCGTCCTGCTTGCCTCCTCGCAAACCCCGCTGCGCCAGATGGCCGGCCAGGGACTTCTCATGCCTGACCTTGCCTTCCGGCTTACCGCCATCCGTTTCGCGATTCCGCCGCTGCGCCAGCGCCGCGAAGACATCGCCCCGCTCGCCCAGTTCCTGCTCGAACGCCTCTGCACCCGTTATCAGCAGCGTCCTGTCGTGCTGGGGCCCGGCACGCTCGCCCGCCTTCTGCAGCACAACTGGCCGGGCAACGTGCGTGAGCTCTCGAGCGTGCTCGAAAGCGCCCTGCTCGAAGCCGATAACGGCGTCATTCGCCCCCTCGACCTGGCTTTGCCCGACAGTCAGCAGCCCTTCGCCCAAGCTCTCTTCGACCTGCCCGCAGGAGGGCAGTCGCTCCTGAACCACGCCACGGGACCCGGTGCAACCTATGAAACCGGCCTCGATCCGCAAACCGCCGCTCGTGCCGCCGACCTGTCCCTGGACGCCGTCATTCGCCGCCACGTGCAGTATGTGCTCGACCTCAACCGCGGCAACAAGCTCCGCACCGCCCGCCAGCTCCAGATCAGCCGATCGACGCTCTACCGCATCGTCGGCAACGAGGATTTCCTCAATCGCTGAGCCGGGTAATTGCAAGGAAGCGAATTGAGCGAGGGAGTGAAGGCGCGCCGGCGCGCTTTCACTCCTTTTTTACTTTTTCACTGGTTCGCTGGCTTGGGGTGGTCGCCTTCGGCCGCGCTATTACTCCGGCAACTAAATACTGCGAGGGTGCCCCATCCTTTCCCGCGTTCTTTGCGGGAAAGGGCGGGAAAAACACGTCACTATTTTATTGCCGGATCAATAGACCGCTTCACAGCCCTTGCGTATCGTTCGCGGCGGGGGGAGCGGGAGCCCTGTGGCGCTTGTTGGCTGCGCTTCCGCTGCGGGCTGGCGCGGCCGGGCGCGGCGCGCGCGGCGGCGCGTAGTTCTTGTACACGGTGATGTGGAAGCACGCCTGCTGAAACTCCTCTTCCACGTCGATCTTTCCCGCCGTCTCGAGCTCGAGCAAATGCCGGCGCATCCACGCGATCTCGTCGCGGCTCAGCCCGTCCTTCGCGATGTCGATGGTCGCGCCGGTAAGGTGCGGGCTCACGATGTCGCCTTCGGCCGGGGCCGCGTTGCCGTTCGTCTCCATGAGCCGCTTCTGGTATTCCACCGTGCGCACCGCCGAGTTTACTTCGAGCGGCCGGTGAAACTCGGTGTTGTGCGCCCGCGCCAGATCGGCCAGGAAATGCGCCGTCCACGGCCGGCAATAACGGTGCGTTGCGGGCAGTCCGGCATTCACCGCGAGCGCGCTTGACGCCGGAATCGGCACCAGCAGCTTGTGCGCGATGCGATCCGCGAGGTCGGCCTCGTCCTCGATCCGCTCCAGGCCGTCGGCGTCCAGGCGCGTATTCTGCCGCTCCAGGGATTCGTGGGAACCGCGCAATGGCGCCGGCATCGCGCTCCGCGGAACCCGCAGCGACGCGTCTTCTTTCTCCGCATTTCCGCCGGGGGCCTCCGCGCCTGCGTCCGGCTCTTGAGACTCCGGCGGCGCAATCCGATTCGTCCCCGCCGCCTCGCCGCTCGCCGGCAGATCGCTGTCTATCTGCGGCGATTTTGTTTGCAACGCTGCGCGTTCGGCAGAATCCATCTTTTCGCTGCTGACTCGGCTCTTGCTCGGGGTGTCGCCGTTGCGTGTGCTGTCGCGGTGAGCGCTGTCGTCACGGGTGCCGGCCGGCGCATGGCTCGCCGCGCGCATTGCCGCGATGGACGTGAGCTTCCGCGCCGTACTGGCTTGATGGTTGGTGCGAATTTCAGCAGCAACCGTCTGCTGCCTGCTGCGGGCAGCCGTCGCGCGCCGCGTGCGATGCGCTGCGGCCGCGGATTCGCGATGCATTTTGGCCGGCGCGGAATCCTGCGCGGCAGAAGCGCCGCATGCAGTGAGTGCCACGAGCGTGAGGATAAGAATTGCCGTCCGGCACATGAGGGAGAGTGCGGACAATCGAGAGCTTCTCCAGTCTACGTCAATTCGCAGTCGCGCAAGAGTGCCTTTGAGGATGCGGATTCGTCTGATAATTGGATGCTTCCGGAGGGCGCCGAGCCCCCGATCCGTCCGGATCGGCTTAACAAACTGCGAAAAAACTCTTGCCGAGCGGCGAAACGTGAAAGGGCACGACTTCAGTCGTGCCGCAGATGTTGAAAAACGCGCGAGGGCTTTAGCCCCTGAGGGATGTTTTTTGTGATCCGGCAGCAGATTCGGCCTTCCCCAGCGGCCAGTTAAGCCCCCGGCCCCGGCGCAGCATCCAGTCCGCCAGCAGGCATAATGGGCTTGGCGGGCGGCTTCAGCACAAAGCCTTTGCGCACCAGCGCAAATCCCTCCTGCGGCAACTCCGCCTGCAAAAGCTGGTTCTCCGGCCCCGAAAACAGGTCGGTATTGGCCCCGGCGATGGTGGCCACAAGGTGGTGCACCACGATGGGCTTGCCGTCGAGCGTTCCCTCCTGGTCGGCGTAGGTCGCCAGTTGCACCGGCTCGATGGAGCCCGCGTCTTTCGGCAAAATCGCCCACAGGCCGCGGCTATTGCGCTCCACGGCAAGCGCCAGCAGCGTCTCCAGCGCGCCGGGATCGAAGTCAGCCAGAAACACCGCGCCTGGATGGCGGGCCAGCCGCGTGGTCGAGCTTTTTCCACTGGCGGAGATATTCACGAGCCACTGCGCGGCATCGGGCGCGGCGACCACATTCACCGCCTCGCCGTTCACCGTCGCGCTCAACTGCACGTGCTCAAGCTGGTTGGCCGGCGAAAGCCGCTCGGTCTTCGAGAGCGCATAGTCGAGGCCCTCCATGGTCACTTTCACCAGCGAGGTCGAGTCGAAACCCTCCTTCGTGGCGGTGAACTGAAAGCTGGCCGTGCCCACCGCGTGACCGTGTTGGGCAACCTGAAAGCTGCCGGACTCCGGCCCGCGCTGCGCCGGCGCCGCCGGCAGAACCGCCAGAATCAAGGCCAGGAATCCCGCATTCGTGCTAAAACCAAACCAAGGCACTTGCAATCTCCGCTCCCTAAAGTCTGTTCCAAAAACGGCTACGTGAAAGGGCACGACTTCAGTCGTGCCGAAAAGGGCAGGAAAACCGAGGGGTTTTAACCCCCGAAGGACTCGGGCGGCCCAATCAAGCTATTTTTGAAACACGCTCTACTCAAATTAGACACCCCGAGAGCCAAAGGGTACCTTCGGCCAAGGGAGCGGGCCAGGCACGAGAGGTGCGGGACCGGCCTCCGAAGCCTTGCATTGGCATGGATCGTCAGCCGCTGCGGATTGGCCCGCGCGACCCCTGAATGCGGCTTACTTCGGCCTGTCGCCAACTTTCTGCGCGGAAAAAATCGTCTTTTCCTTAAAGAATTCTTTACTTTGCGGACGTGGAGATGCTACTTTCCATAACATCCCCCGGAGCATTAGGACAGGAGATCCCTATGTTTTGTCCCCACTGTGGAACGGCATGTGAGCCGGAAAACAAATTTTGCAAGAGTTGCGGAGCTACGGTCGGCGCCGCAGGAAGTGCGCAAGCAGCCGCCGCGCCCGTTGCCGCGCCCGCTGCTGTGCCCGCCGCTGTGCCCGCTGCCGCGCCTCAACCGGCTGTCCCAGCCCCCTATCAAGTGGGTTATCAGGTCGCGCATCAGGCTGCGCCGGCCCCGCCGCCGGGCATGGTGCCCGTCGTGTACCAGGCCTACCCCGGCGGTCCGCAGCAGATGTATTACGTCCCCGCGCACGGCATACAGGCACACATGGGAGGCGGACTCCTGGAGGGCATACGGTCCAAGATCAGGGAACTGGCCTCGACCGACAAGCTGGAAGGCTTCAGCCTGAGCCAGACCTTCAGCCAGGCCTTCTCGAAGCACAGTGCGCAAGAGATCGAAGAGTACATGATGGTGGGCTCTGCGCGCACCACGCCGCCCCTGGAACTGGTGGAGACCGGCTGGCCCAAGCCGTGGATGTTCTTCCGCCTGCTCACGCTCTTTGTGATTGCGACGGCTGTGTTGTACGGCGTCTGGAAGTTCACCGGCAATACGCCGATGATTCCGGCGATCCTGATCATGGGAGCGTTTGCGGTGCCACTGTCCACGCTGATGCTCATCTTCGAGATGAACACGCCACGCAACGTTTCGCTGGTAGTGGTGGGACAGTTGTTCGTCATGGGCGGTTTGGCCGCGCTCTGCGCGGTTTCCTTCGAGTACATGATTGCGATCGCCGGAGATTTACCGGGCGTTGTGGAGGAGACCGCGAAGTTTGCCATGGTGCTGCTGGTGATGCGCAGCGTGCGCTATAAGTATGAGTTGAACGGAATTCTCTTCGGCGCGGTGGTGGGCGCCGGATTTGCCGCCTTCGAGACGACTTTTTATGGTCTGATCAATTCCTTCCTTCCCACGTTGGTTCAGGGACTGCAAGCGGGGGGGCAGGGAGGGACGGTGATCAACACCGCGGTGCAGGCCATGGCGGAAAACCTGGCCGTGCGCGGCGTTTTGGCTCCATTCGGACACGTGGTGTGGACGGCCATCGCCGCCGGCGCCTTCTGGCGCGTGAAAGGGGCCCAGCCCGCCACTGTGGCCATGCTCTCGGACCCGCGCTTCCTCAAGGCCTTCCTGATTCCCGTGGCCATGCATACGATTTGGGATCTCAGCGTGATTTTTCCCAACAGCGCCTTAGTCAATTCACTCCCCGTGGAGCTCTGCCTGTGGATCGGCACGGGATTGACCTCGTGGTATGTTCTGTTCGGTATGGTGCAGCAGGGCCTGAGCCAGGTGAGGGAAGAGCAGAAAACGCAATTGCAAAGCACCCTGGTCAGCGTGGAAGCAACTCTGGGGCTGGGAGCGAGAAGCTTTGCGATGCCGCCGCAGGGCCGGTGAGCGCTTAACCGCCTGGGGTGTAAGTCCGGTCGTGAAAGGGCACGGCTTTACAGGCTGCGGAAGAACTCTTGCGGAGCCGCGAAACGTGAAAGGGCACGACTTGAGTCGTGCCGCACAACCCGCAATACCAGCGGGGCTTTAGCCCCTGAGGATCGTGTTTCTTGCAAGACCAACTTACATCATCGGATTCGAATTGACGGCTAGCCGCACCACCGCGGCAATGAGCATGAACGAAGGAGAGGGTAAGAGTATGGCATTCTGCAGCAGTTGTGGCGCTCAGTTGGAAGGTGACTCGCACTTTTGCGTGAAATGCGGAGCTGACCAAAGGGCAAAGGCGGCGGCAACGCCGGCAGCAGTTGCGCCCCCTCCACCGGCGCAGCCCTTTGCGCCTCCGCCA
>PLSB01000188.1 GCA_003165005.1 Acidobacteriaceae bacterium
GAAGGCGAGATCAGCTTCTGCGCGTATAACACGGGCGTGGGCTGGCGCAATATCATCGAGAAAATGCACATGACGGCCACGCTGACCAAGTGGTACGAGGAGCACGGCCGCCACGAGATCTTCGCCGGCGGCAAAAAGGTGGGCATGAACTACGTGGGCCACGACCTGAATGTCAACATGGAGCACGTGAACGCCCAAGCCAACCACACGCTCGACGATCTGGGCATCGCCAAGAACGCCCGCGAAGAGAAGATCCGCGCGCGCGACGGGAAGATCAAGGCGGAGGCCGAGAACGCGCGCATGGCCGCGCTCTATCGCGAACATGTGCTGGGCGAGAAGCCGATCGCGGGACTGGTTTCGCTCAGTTCGATCAAGCCGGCTTCGAATAATGCCGCCTCCCCGATCAATCGGCGGCAGGAGGAAAGCGAACTGGTCGCCGGCGACTAACTGTAAAGGGAACCCTCCTCTACTGCATCACGAAAGCACGAAGGCCGCTCCGCAACCGCGGACGGCCTTTGCGCGTATGTGACTGCGCTAAAGAAGATCGCCTTGAAGGTCTGCGTGGCCGGACTTCTTACCGAACCCCACCGTCGGGTCAACATATGGAAGATTGGGCTTCTTCCCTTTTAACATCTCTTCCGTAGTAAGAATCTGTACAAGTGGGTACCGATTTCCGTGAAATTCCACTGTTCCCGCGGATGCTGCATCTGCCTTCATTCCAGACCTCGGTTCGTTCAGCGTAACAAGTACACCGAACCCTAGTGACGAGGCCTCTTCACGCTTCGCCACGCTGATGAGGGCCCGCACATCATCTGGCTTCAACTTTCCGCTCTTTACCGAAACGACAGCAAATCTCACAGTCTTCCCATCCGGTCTAAACGGGATCCGCCCATCAATGCCCTTATCGGCTCCCCGTTTATCGTTTGGAATGCCATCAATTTTAGAAACAGACCATATTTCAAACGCCTTCCGGTCGCGATCTTGCTCGGCCATCATTCGCGCCCCTTCAATTGTCGTTGGGAGGCCCTCTATTTTGTAATCAACTCCAACCTTGAGATGAGGGAATGCCCCTTCCAGCCTCTGCCTGCGAATCAGTTCAATTGCGAAAGGGGAAATGTCGATGCCGATCCATCTTCGTGCAAGAATCTGAGCAGCCGCGATCGTTGTTCCGCAACCGCAAAATGGATCGAGGATGAGGTCACCCGGGCGGCTTGATGCATTGATGATGTGCTTGAGTATGCCCAGAGGCTTTTGCGTGGGGTAGCCCAGTCGCTCTGCATCCTGCGGACTCAGCCAGCGGACGTCTGCGTCGATCCCGGCAGTCGTGCCGAATACAGTTCCCTCTGTATATGGCTGAAATGCCCAAATATCGGAAGCGGCCGGACCTTCACCGGGCATAATTGTCCGTTCGTAGAGCGGCCAGGCATCTCCCTCATTGATTGTGACGAAGCCCTTCTCGTATAGCAGGTCGAGTTTCTGGTGCTGAGTTAATCCTTTTGGTTCGATCCCGACCTCTTCCCAAATCTTTCCCGGCACGGCCCAATGCCGCCCCTTAGCCGTCGGGTTAAATCCGCGCCAGGGTTTTCCGGACTCGCCGTTTCGTGTTCCCGATCCCGTTAAGACATTGCCGTAGTAATTGGTTTTGTATACGCCTTGGGATGCCTCGACAAAATTCTCTTTAACATGGCCTAACATATAGGGCCTTCGCGGATGGTTCCACGTGTAATCGTCGCTCTTTGTGTAGAACAGTATTATGTCGTGGATCGGAGCCCAACGTCGGGCCTTGTTATGCGAACCCGTCCTTCTCCAAACGATCTCACTGCGAAAATTCGTCGGCCAAAAAACGGCATCCATAAGCATCTTCAGGTAGTGGCTTGCCGTGGGATCGCAGTGTAAATAAACCGAACCGGCGGGCTTCAGAACTCGACGGATTTCCACCATTCGGAGAGCCATGTTTACCAAATAGGCGAGCATCGGACTGCGTGCGAGGCCGAGATGGAGCGCGTTCACCAGATTGACAAGCGTCGGAATGCGAACCGTTTGTAATTCATCTAAGGCAGATTGAGCAGCGGCATCCCAAGTCCACGTATCCTTAAAAGCGGTCAGCTGAGCCTCGTCGGAGTGCAGCCCATCTGCCGTGAAAAGCACGTTGTAGTTCAGGTCCGAGTTGAAAGGCGGATCAAGGTATACGAGGTCCACAGCCTCGTCGGGAACCTTTTCACGCAAAACAGGAAGATTGTCTCCGTAGAGAAGACTATTCACTGGACTCCCTCAGAATCTGACAGCGATTATCAGATAGTGCTGAGACTATCAGATTCGGCCCGAACTGCCGAGCCGATGCCGGGGGCCGGAGCGCGTGCACGCTTCAAGCTTCGCCCAACATTGTGGTTCGTTCATAGGCGGGCACCCAGTTCCGGATTCTCTCGCCTGGGATCGCACGCCCTACCAGACTTCCAGCCTGAAATCCCGATACTTGCGTATCAACTCGAAGCCGGCGCGATTCGACGTGATCAGCCGCGCGCCGTGGGTGCGGGCGGTATTGGGCCCAACCGCTCGATCTCCTGCGCAACAGCGGCCTGCAATACCGGCAGGGCAAGTTGCAGGGTGTCCCATACCAGCTTCGCGACAATTTCCTCGTATTCGTGCCGGTAGACATTGCCCGCTGACGCTATGTCCCTCCAGGGTATCGAGGGATGGCGCGCCTTCAATTCATCGGGGAGACGGCGCGAGGCCTCCGAAACGATCTCCAGGCAGCGGATGACGGCGAACACGGTCCGTGTGTCGCTCTCGAATGCCTCAAATTCGATGCCGGCTACGAACCCGCTTGCGAGATGGATGTGGTGCTCCATGTCGCGCAGCACCGCGGCAGTGTCAGAAGGCATAGATGGCGTCTGCTGCAGCGGGCCTTACATGTGGCTTCAGGCCGGCGCGGTTGACCACATCGACGGGGCCGTCGAACAAGGCGGCGAGGTCCCTCTTAAGCCCGGCGTAATCGAATACGGTAATCCGGGCCGCGGGATCGAACTCGACCATAATGTCGGTATCGCTGTCCGGCCGCTGGTCGCCCCTGGCGCGCGAGCCGAATAAGGCCGCATGAGCCACACCGCGCGCGCGCAACGCCGCCTCATTCTCACGCAATCGAGCTATGATCTGTTCGCGGTTCAAGGGATCGTCTCCTTACTTCAGGATACCCCAAAAACAAGCGAGGCTGAGCATGGAAGATGACCGCGTATGCTCTTACAATGAGGTATCTAACGCCACGGGTATTGAAGGCGGACAAAAGGTCTTTGTAGTCTTGGTACATCCGGCTCGACCTCCCAACCTTTCAGCGCATAGGCCGTGCGGATCATCTCCTCAACCGCATCCATCCGCTCATGCACGGGCCGACTCTGCCAGTAGCGATACTCGTCGGCTTTCATCTCGTCGAAGCTCGTGTACTTGCGCAGGATCGCATCCATATTCCCATTTGACCACCTTGGTGTGGTGTTTTCAATGGTTCATTGGTCGTCTTGAACAGCCAGGCGCCACAGGTCCGGATTCTCTCGCCTGGGATCGCACGCCCTACCACACTTCCAGTCTGAAATCCCTGTACTTGCGGATCAGTTCGAAGTCGGCGCGGTTCGACGTGATGAGGCGCGCGCCGTGGGACCGCGCGGTCAATGCAATCAGCACATCGAAGTGAAGGTCGCGCAGCTTGTGCGGGTCGAAGCCCTGGTCGCCCCTTATCCTGGCAAGGATCGCGCCGGATTCAAGCCAGTTGTTCTCGGTCGGCGTGAGGATGGCGTGGTTCTTTTCCATCTCGCTGACGAGCTTGGCTTCCTTTGAGTCAACGGCACCCCGGCGAAGCTCGGCGATCACAACCGAAGAATTCTTCACGGGCACATCCAGACTCCCGATGTGCGACGCGTGACGGTTCGTGCGGAGCTGGTCGATTAAAACCGACGTATCGAAGATGGCGAATTCACTCATCGCTTCCGGCGAATTTCATCTTGCCGCCGTTCTTTATCATGAGTTCCTTGAATCGCTTGAGCCCGATGGCTTCTTTGAGAGCCACATGCACGGCCTCGGTACGGGATTTCACTCCCAGTACGCGCACGGCTTCATCCGCCAGCTTGGTATCCAGCCGAATCGATGTAATTGGGGCTGCCATGAGAGTCTCCCTTGTATATACAAATATTGATCTCCATATATACAGATGTCAAGGGTCTTCGAATTGGGCCTGAGCGGATCGGAGGGGGCTTTGTTTTATCGGAATCGAAATCTGTTTTCACTATTTGAAGATGTCTTTGCGCTGGGTTCAAAAAAAGAGCAGACTTTCGGGCATTTTTTGGCGAAGAATGAGAGTAGGCTGGTGTGTGTTGGCTCACCGGTGGGCAGAATCGAGTCCGGGTGTCGGGAGGGCGGATGAGCGAGGCCGGGCAGGATTCAATGGGAGATAGCCATCGGGATGGCAAATGGAAGGAAAGACGGGTTTGACCCTGCGGAGTTTCTGGCCAAGGGGGCGCTGGGACGGAAAACCGTCGCCGTAAGAGCAAAGAAGACGTTTTTTGTCCAAGGGGAGCCGTCCGATTGCATTTTTTACCTGGTAAGCGGACGGGCCAAGCTCTCGGTAGTCTCCAAGACGGGCAAGGAGGCGACGCTGGCGCTTCTCCGGGAGGGCGATTTTGTGGGCGAGGATTCGCTGGCGGGCACGCCGGGCCTGCGGCTCACAACGGCCACGGCAATCGCCGATTGCTCCGCGCTCAGGATTGAGCGCACAGAGATGATACGCGCCATACACGAGGAGCATTTCTTCAGCGACTTTTTCCTCAAGTTCCTGCTGGCGCGCAGCATGCGCATCCAGGCTGACCTGGTGGATCAGCTCTTCAATTCAAGCGAGAAGCGGCTGGCGCGGATCCTGCTGCTGATGGCGGAGCTTGGCCAGCCGGGAGAGCTGGAAACGGTGATTCCCAAGATCTCCCAGGAGACGCTGGCCGAGATGGTGGGCACAACCCGTTCCCGGGTCAGCTTCTTCATGAACCGATTTCGCAAGCTGGGATTCATCAAATATAACGGCGGAATTCGCGTCAATAAGTCACTTCTGAATGTGGTGCTGCACACCTGAGCGCTTCTGCAAATAGGTACCGCAGGGGTCCAGGCCGGGGTCCCCAAAAAGCGGTCTTTGTTTTTTGGGTGGGAGGCCGGCTGTCGTGCGGGTCTCCTGACCCGCACATCGCTACTGGCGGCGTGGACCCTTCGGCTTCGCTCAGGGCAGACTGCGCCAGTACAGCCGGTCAGGAGACCGGCGCTATTTGCAAAACGCAATCTGCGGATAGGTTCTAATACTACAGTTGTACTTCGGTGAAGCGCCGCAAAAAACAAGGGCCCGGGCCTAAAGGCCCCCTTTTCTGCGGCTCTTTCAGGGGCCTGAAGGCCCCTGCTCCCTCCGCAAAAACCTATCTGCAACTGTAGTACTACGCGGTTTTGCAAAGGACTGCGCGGAGGGCATCCTCGGACATAACAGTCGATGAGTCGGGGAAAGAAGTCCCCATTGGCTTTTTCATGAAGAAGGAGCCACCCTGTACGACCCTCGAACGGCCACACGAATTTCGAAACCGCTCTGGTGCGGCGCTATCTCCGTCCCGGCAAAGGGGATACGACAAGGCCGGCAGCTGAGAAAAAGCCGCCGGCCTTACTTGGCTCGTTGGAAGCCGCAGACCAGGGAACGGGGGAAATGAAAGATGACGCACTCGCCGCTGCGAGCGACGCATGATGTGCGCCACACCCAACAAGCAGTTGCCCATCCAGGCTCAATGTGCGGAGCGGCAGATCAACCCGCCGTTACTATCCCCCTTTGGTTATCTTGACTTTTGGGGAATGCACATTCTCATGGTGCACTTCGGGCGGAAAGGAGTCTGATCAGTTTTGACCGGAACTGCAAAACTATGGGCACTTTCCTGACGGCGGGCAGCCGACATCCTGGAGCACAGCGATTGGGGATGGTTCTATGCGCCGGAGTCCTCGACTACCTCGAGGGGGGAATAGCGATGGTGATGGCCGCTGATCTCGGAGCGCAGCTCCTGCCAGAGCTCGTTGGGAATCTTGAGGAAGACCTCGACGATGGCGGGATCGAATTGAGTGCCGGAGCAGCGCAGGATCTCCTGGCGGGCGAAATCGAAATCGCTGCCGGAGCGGTAAGGGCGGTCGCTGGTGATGGCGTCGAGGGCGTCGGCGATGGCGAACAAACGGGCTCCGAGGGGGATCTCCTGCCCGCGCAGGCCGTTGGGATAGCCGGAACCGTCGAAATGCTCCTGGTGGCAGAAGACGATCTCGGCTGCGCCGGCGAGGAAGGGAATCTTGCGCAGCATCTGATAGCCGCGGGTGCAGTGTTCGCGCATCAGCTCGCGTTCCTCCCCAGTCAGCGAGCCGGGCTTGCGCAGAATCTCGTCGGGGATGGCCATTTTGCCGACGTCGTGCAGAAAGGCGCCGCGGGCAACGATCTTGATCTCCTCGGGCGGAATGCCCATGGCGCGGGCCAGGGCGATGGCATAGGCCGTGACGCGCTTGGAGTGTCCCTTGGTCTCTGAATCCTTGAGGTCGAGGGCGTCGCCGAGGGCCTCGAGGGTCACGTCGTAGGAGTGCTCCAGATCCTCCATGGCGTGGCGCAGCATGTCGGTGCGGGCGCGGACAATCTCTTCCAGGCTCTGGTGGTAGCTTTCGGACGCCTCGAGGGCGCGGCGGTGGCTGAGCGCCCGCTCCACGGTAGCGAGCAATTGCTCCGGCGTGAAGGGCTTGAGAAGATAATCGTAGGCGCCGCGGCGCATGGCGTCGATGGCGACCGCGATGTCGTGAACCGCGGTGACGATGACGACGGGGAGATTGGGGTGCAGAGCGTGAATGCGTTCCAGCAGGTCGACGCCGTTGACATCCGGCATCAGGATGTCGGTGAGCACCAGATTGCAGTGGTTGAGCTCGAGAGCTTCGAGGGCCTCGCGCCCCCCGCTGGCCTCCGCGACGGTGCATCCATGGCGCTCGAGCGGTGCGGCAATCATGGCGCGCACATGGGGTTCATCGTCAACGACCAGAATGCTCACAGGCTTCTCCGCGGCCTGCCTGGCGCCGGTAACGGCTGCGGGCTCCGGGCCCCTGGTCTCCGCCAACCTTGGTTCCGAACGCCTGCCTTTATCTTTTTTTGACACCCTTAGCCCCCGATCAGTCCGATGGAACGCCGGCAGTTCCGCCCGGCTGCGCTTTTCTGACCTGGCAACAAATACACACTTTACTGCGATGGACTGCGGACGCAGGCGCATCCGCGGCCCCAATCTGTTTACACGCTATGCGTTTTTCCTGTTCCGTGGAGTTCCGCGTCGCAATGAAGAAGCCGGCACATTGTATAGCCCGTAAGAGGTTTTTGTTAACGAATACAACCACGATAGCCCAAAAGGACGGCATCCTGCCACGATCTTGATCTACGCCCGCGCACCGGCGCGATGGCAAGGGGGAGCGGCTTGCCGAGTCCTTTTTGTTGACCTAGGGTAGCATCTTCGCTGCACATTCTCAAAGAACCGGAAGTAACCCGCGGAGACGGGAATCAACTCCGTCAATGCCATTGGCGAGGCAGGGCGCCGGGGAGCTTTAAGAGGACTTTGGTGGGCGCGTGGCGCGGCGCGCGGCGGCCCAGCCTTCGAGGTTGGCCTGTTTGGCGCGGCTGACAGCGAGCGCGTCGGCGGGCACGTCTTTGGTGATGCAGGAGCCGGCGCCGACGTAAGCGCCGTCGCCGACGGTGACGGGCGCGACCAGGGTCGAGTCACTGCCGATGAACGCGCCCTTGCCGATGCGCGTGGTGTGCTTGTTGACGCCGTCGTAGTTGCAGGTGATGGCGCCGGCGCCGATGTTGGCGCCTTCGCCGATCTCCGCGTCGCCGAGATAGGTGAGGTGGTTGGCTTTGGCGCCTTTGCCCAGCTTCGCCTTCTTGGTCTCGACAAAGTTGCCGACGTGCGCGTTTTCGCCGATCTCCGAGCCGGGGCGCAGGTGCGCGAAGGGGCCGATCTGGGCGCCGTCGGCGATGGCGGAGTCCTCGAGAACCGAGCTCTGGCGGATGAGGACGCCGTTGCCGAGAGTGCAGTTCTCGATCACGGAAAAGGAGCGGATGCGGCAATCGGAGCCGATGCGCGTGCGGCCGAGCAACTGCACGTAGGGCTCGATCACGGTGCCTGCGGCGACCTCGACTTCGGGGTCGATGACGCAGGTTTCGGGACGGGTGATTTTGACTCCGGCGGCCAACAATTGTTGTGTATTCATCTCACCTTCTCTTACGGTGCGAGTCTGGAGACCGGCGCTACAGCCGGTCAGGAGACCGGCGGTAAGTTAGACCGGCGGTACAATTACTGGTCCGCGGCGGGCGCGTGTTGCGGGCGCTGCGGGCGCGGGATGGTGATGTCGATGGATTGCGGCGCGCCCAGGCCGAGTTCGCTCACGGGCGGCTTGATCTCAGTCTGGTTGCCGACGACGAGCACGGCCAGTTTCTCAGGGTGAATGTACTTTTTGGCGACCGCGGTGACGTCGGCGAGCGTGACCTTCTCAAGAGCGGCGCGATAGGTCTCAAGATAATCGGCCGGGTAGCCGTAGAACTCGAGCCTCTCTTGCTCGGCGAGGATCTTTTCGCGCGTGTCGTAGCGGAAGAGGAAGGAGTTGAGGATGCCGTCCTTGGCGCGCTGCAACTCGTCTTCGGTAAAGGGCTTGGTGTTGAGGCCGGCGATCTCGGCGAGGGCCGCCTTGGTGGCATCGACGGTGGAGACGCTCTTGGTGAGCACTTCCACGCGGAAGGTTCCGGGGTGGTCGTAGGGCAGATCGAAGCCGCCGCCGACGGCATAGGCCAACCCTAATTGCGTGCGGACCTTCTGGAAGAGCCGGCTGCCGAATCCGCCGCCGAGAATCTCATCCATGATGACGATGGCGGGCATGTCGGGATTGTGGCGATCGATGCCGAGGGCGACGATCTGCACGTTGGACTGGTTCACGTCTTCCTTGTCGATAAAATAGGCGCCGGGCTTGGGCCCCAAGAACTCATCGTGACGCGGCGGCTCGGGGGTGACGGGCGGCAGGGGTTCGAAGACCGCGCGCAGTTTGGCTTCCATGGCTGCGGCATCGAAGTCGCCGCCGATGCCAATGATGAGCTTGCCCTTGAGGGTGCGATCGTGCCAGGCATCGAGATCGGCGAGCGTGACTTTGCCGATGGTGGCGAGCTCCGGCTGACGCGTGTAGGGACTGTTGGCGCCGTAGACGAGCTTGGCCGCTTCGCGCTCGGCAATCTCGTTTTCGTCGTCGTTGCGGCGCACGATGCCGGTGGCTTCCTGCTGCTGGGCCAGTTGCAGTTTTTCATCGCTGAATTTGGGATGGAACAAGAGATCCATGGCGAGCGAAAACACCTGGCCGGCGTCGCCTTTGAGCGAGTCCCAGGAGAGCGCGGTCGAGTCGTCGTCACCTCCGGTTTCAATGTGCGCGGCCTTAGCTTCGAGCAGATCGTCCATGGCGTCGCCGTCCATCTTCGCGGTTCCGCTGGTGCGCCATGCCTGGCTGTAGATGCCGATGAGGCCGGCCTTCGAGGGATCGATGTCGCGTTCGCCGCCGGGGATGAGGACTGCGCCGGAGACGAAGGGCAGCTCGTGGTCCTCCTGAAGGAAGATCACGATGCCGTTCTTGAGCTCGATGCGGACGGGTTGGTGGGGATGGAATTCGTGGAGCGTGGGGATGGGGATTTGCTCCCAGGGCTTTGATTGCTGGGCGGGGATTCCGACGGGGCCCAATAGAGCCGTGAAAAGAATAGCGGCCGTGGCGCGGCATCCGAGGCTGCGGGCGAAGCAGCGCGCGAAGGTCCGTGCTATCCCAGGTCCCCAAATGCGAGGGACCTGGGGCACCCGAAAGTTCCTGCTGATTGGGGCTTCGCGAAAAGCAACCGCAGATCCTTCGACTCGTCCGCTCGCGCGGACTCGCTCAGGATGACAAGCCGTGGGTAGGTTCCGTGGTTTCCCACCCTTTCGCCAAAAAGCCGGCGAAAGGATGGGGCACGGAGCCAAGAGCTCGTGTGCGGGTCTGGAGACCCGCACTACAGCCGGTCTGGAGACCGGCGCTACAAATACGGCGCGCTGCGAATCACGAACCACGAACCACGACTCACGATTCACGTCATTCCGACCACTAATCGCTGACCACTGACCACTGTTCCCTGTTCCCTGTTCCCTGTTCCCTGCTTTTCTCATTGCGCGCCTCCATCTTTCTTTGCTTCCGCGGCCGGGGGCTCGGTGTCGATTTCGGCGCTGGTGCGGTTGGAATCCACAAATACCTGGTTGGCCACGCGGCGGATGTCGGCCTTGGTGACCTTGTCGACTTCGTCGAGCTCGAGGAAAAGCTGACGCCAGTCGCCGTAGCGGGTTTGGTACGCGGCGAGCGAGTTGGCGAGTCCCTGGTTGTCGGCCAGCCCGCGGAGCAGATCGGCGCGCGCGCGGGTCTTGTACATCGCGAGTTCCGCGTCGGTGACGTCGGCGGTCTTAAGCTTGTCAATCTCCTTGTGGATGGCGTCGCGCATCTCGGCGGGCGTGTGGCCGGGGAGCGGAATGGCGTAGAAGGCGAAGAGGTTCGGATATTTTTCGCCGGGGAAGGGACTGAAGCCCTCGGCTTCGGCGGCGATCTGCTGCTGCTCGACCAGGCTGCGATAGAGGCGCGAGACGCGGCCGTTGGACACGATGTCGGTGATGGCGTCGTAGACCGCATCGTCGGGATCGCGATAGCTGGGCCGGTGATAGC
>PLSB01000296.1 GCA_003165005.1 Acidobacteriaceae bacterium
CCACCGAATCCACCACCAGCACATCGATGGCGCCGGAGCGGACCAGGGCTTCAGTGATTTCCAGAGCCTGCTCACCCGAGTCGGGCTGCGAGACCAGCAGATTGTCGATGTCGACGCCGAGTTTCTTCGCGTAGCCGGGATCGAGCGCGTGCTCGGCGTCGACAAACGCCGCCAGACCGCCCGCCTTTTGCGCCTCGGCGATCACCTGCNNGTCTTGCCCGAGGACTCGGGACCGAAAACCTCCGATACCCGGCCCCGCGGAACCCCGCCCACGCCCAGCGCGGCGTCAAAACTGATGGAGCCGGTGGAGATCACGGCAATCGGCAGCAGCGCCTCGCGGGAGCCGAGCCGCACGATCGACCCCTTTCCAAACTGTTTCTCAATCTGTGCCAGGGCAAGTTCTACGGCTTTGGTGCGGTCGTCAACGATGGCCATTGGGAGGGCTCCTCAAAACAATGCTCGCCCCGCGCATCTCCTGCTTTGCTGGCAAGAAACGGCGAGGGGCTTTAATTGGATTTCGAAGGGATTGTAGCAGGATGAGACACAGAATGACAGGAAAAATGGCGAAGAAAGAGAGAATATTAGAGATTCCCTCATGAGAGGCGGAAGGTCGTGCATCGAAACCATATTGTTGCATCAAATATTTAGCAGTGCATCAAATATTCGATTGCGCATCAATTTGAAAAATGATGTAGGATGGACATATGAGAACTACGATCACACTCGACGATGACGTCCATGAATTCGCGGCCTATTACGCTCACGCGAGAGGAATCACCCTCAGTGCCGCGATGAACGAACTCGTCCGCAAAGCGGAGAATCCCCCTGACACCGAACCCCTCATTGTGTTTTCACCCGACGGATTCCCCATGTTTCCTCCCACTGGAGGTAGGATCACATCCGAGATGGTGAAGAAGCTTGAGGAAGAAGAATATGATCCGAAGAAATTTGCTTGATCTGAACGTTTTGCTCGCGCTTGCGGATCAACGGCACGACCAACACCAGAAAGCGAGGGCTTGGTTCGCCACTTCCGGTAAAAATAACTGGAGTATTTGCCCGTTCACTGAGGCCGGATTTCTCCGCGTGACAACCAATCCCACGTATCGTCCCAGCCCACACACTTTCGAGAGCGCCATTGCGATTCTGCAATCGGTTAAAGGACTATCCGGGTACTGGTATTGGGAAATCAAAGAGAGTTGGGTCAATCTCACTTCGCCCTTCGCGGCGCGCATCACAGGTCATCAGCAGGTGACCGATGCCTATTTGCTTGGGATGGCCATTAAGGAGGATGGTGTCCTGGTAACATTCGATCGCGGTATCAAGTATTTGGCCGGGCCGCAGTTCAGCCGGAATCTGATTGTTCTCGAATGAGCGTCGATGCTATGGCATAATCTGGTTCTCATGAGCACATTATGCCCGTCTTGCAAGTCGACGATAGGGGTCGAGGATATTAACGTCTCGACCGATCTGGCCCTGTGCCGAGCCTGCGGTAAGACATTTCGGTTCTCTGAGATTGTGGACGGTTCTCAGCGTACCGGGCCGGACCTGGCTTCACCCCCGAGCGGCGCCTGGTTTGAGCAGTTGCCGGGAGGATTCACCATCGGGGCGACTACCCGTTCCTGGATGGCGGCCTTCCTCATACCATTTACGTGCGCCTGGTCTGGAATATCGATGTTTGGCATTTACGGGAGTCAATTTATATCGGGACATCTAAACTTTGCCGCATCACTCTTCGGTCTCCCATTCCTGATTGGTACCTGTTTTCTACTTTGCGGTTGTGCGCTGACCGTTGCAGGAAAAACAGTGATCACACGGAACGCGGACCGCTTGTCCGTCTTCAACGGCGTTGGTTGGTTAGGCCTCACCAGAAATTATGCCTGGTCTGATTTCCGCACCGCGCGAGAAGACTTTGCGACGGGATCGTACAACTTCAGTGCAGGCGGCCGGGGACGCACTATCGCGCTGGAAGGCAAACGCAGAATCACGTTTGGGTCCATGCTGACCAACGACCGTCGTTATTTTGTTCTTTGTGCGCTTCGGTCGATGCTCGGCAGCGAGAGCGGTTCTCAGGTTTCATCCTGGCCGACGTCAACGTTCCGGTGATCGGCTCAAAGACCGATTCTTGGTGGGGCCTGGAAATCGAGCTCCAAAGATAGGGCGCTCAAACCGCGTAAGCGCCCACGCGCGTCTCCTTGCCGGTCAACGCGTCGCACTGGCGGTCCAGGGCTTCGTATTCGCTGTCATGGTCCTTGCGGAAGGCGCGAAAGGCTTCCTCGCTGGTCCAGCGGTCGATGGTGAGATAACTGCCGGGAACATACGCGTCATGGAGCAGCTCAGTGCCCTTGTAGTCGGGCGAATTACGGAAAAGCCGTGCCCATGCCCCATCGGGCCCGTAAGCGGCCTCAAAGCCGGCCACATTCTCCTCGGCAATCTCAAACTGCCAAACCACCACGAACATTGGGAACCTCAATCCTATGTTTATGGTAGCGCAAAGGCGCTGGATCGCGCCGGGACGCGTCTTTCCCATGCCTGAATCAGGTTCCGGAGTGGTACCGGATGGTGAAACACCGTCTCTATGCAAGGCGCATACTTAAGATGGCTGCACATGTGAGGAGTAACCTTCCCCTTAGGTCTCCTGATTGCCGCTGCGGCCGTTCCGCTTGGTTTGGATAAGGGCTTTTTGATCGGGCTGCTGACGCACGAGCAGACGCACACGGATAGCATATCTTTCGGCGTCGCAATCGGATGATCATGGACGGGAAGCGCTTCCCGCCTTCGCACTCCGGTGCACGCAACGATATCTGACAACTTCGCAACACGGCTCATTGTGAGGGACCTATGAAAGCTGCTCGCTATCCTGGCATCCGCGTTACCGCCAACGGGAATCAACTGGTTTCGTACCACACCGAAACCCGCATTGCCGATGCCGGCGTGTTTTACCCCATCACGCCTTCCACCGAGGGCGGCGAGCTCTTCCAGCAGGCCTATGCTGAAGGCAACTTGAATGTCTTCGGCAGCAACACGCTGGCCATCGAAACCGAGGGCGAGCATGCGGCCCAGGGCGGCGCCATCGCGCACTCGGTGTGCGGCAAGCGCGTGGTGAACTTCACCTCCGGCCAGGGAGTGGTCTACGGCGTGGAGCAGTACTATCACGCGCCCGGCAAGGGATCGACCATGGTGCTGGAGGTGGGCGCGCGCGCGCTCACCAAGCACGCCCTGAATGTGCACTGCGGCCACGACGATATTTATGGCGCCCTCGACACCGGCTGGATCATGTTGTTCGGTAAAGACGCGCAGCAGGCTGCCGACCAGGCGCTGATCCTGCGCCGCGTCACGGAGCTTTCGCTCACGCCTGGCATGAACATCATGGACGGCTTCCTGACCACGCACCTGGAGCGCACCTTCTACAAGCATGAATCGGAGTTGATGCGCGAGTACCTGGGCGCGCCCGACGACATTGTCGACTGCCCCACCGAAGCGCAGCGCGTCCTGTTCGGGCCCACGCGCCGCCGCGTGCCCAAGATGATGGATTTGACCAATCCCGTTCTGCTGGGCCCGGTGCAGAACCAGGAACACTACATGCAGGGCATCATCGCGCGGAGAAACAACTTCGCCGAGCCGATCTTGCAATTCCTCGAAGAGGCCTACGAAAAGTTCGCCGAGCTCACCGGCCGCCGCTACGGGCTGATCAGCGAATACAAGACGGCTGACGCCGACACCGTCTTTGTTTCGCTTGGATCGGCGGCCGAGAATATCGAGGCCGCGGTTGATTATCTGCGCCAGACACGAAGTTCGAGCGTCGGCTCCATCCACGTCAATGTAATCCGCCCCTTCCCCGAGGCCGCGCTGGTCAACGCGCTCAAGGGCAAGAAGAACGTC
>PLSB01000162.1 GCA_003165005.1 Acidobacteriaceae bacterium
GTGAGAGTTGCCCGCGTCCAGCAATGCCAACGCGCGTCTCCGCCGGTCCTCCAGAAGACCGGCGCTTCCCTTCAGCCGGGGCATAGGTATTCTGAACCTCAATACCCATTATAGCATTATTTATGCAGGAGTCAATAGTGCGATTCTGGGAACTTCGGTCAAGGAATTAACCGCCAGTGAATATGTCAAGTGTTTTGACAGAATGAGGGGCTTCCTCCTTGGAGAGGGGAGCCCTGAGTCGGTGGTCAAAGACGTTCGACCATTTCTTGAGATGAATTTGAGGTATCGCTTTCCAGAGCATTTCAATCCCGACTCATTAGGCAAGATGATCGGACAAATCAGATTGGCTGGAACCGGAAGCAGCCTCCACCGAATGCAGGGTCAGCTGAAAATTCTGGATGAGATAAATAAATATTGCACGGACCACTCCCATGGAGACGGGGCCTTAGAGAACGTAGAGAAAATTCTAGCGTCAGACCTTAAGCAAATCATCAATAGCGCGTTGGAATTCGGGCGTGGCCTTCCTTCCTAGGTGGCCCATTAAGACGAGCACCCCTTTAAGAGGCTGGTCGTGCCGATTCCGGGGCACAGAAATTAGGCGGATGGCCCGGTTTTTTGGGAAGCAGACTCACTACGATTAAGGGGCGCCCGAGCCTCGGCTTTGAGACCCGGGAACGCAACTACCTTCCCGGCCCGGCCCGCCGCTCCGCTTCCATCAGGTTGGTCAGAATATCGTTGACGCGGGTGAGGTGGCCTTTGCCCTTCGACTTGAGCCAATCGAGGACCTGCGGATCGAGGCGGACGCAAAGATTGCAGTAGTCTTCCACTGCAAATGCAGTATAATTCTACTGCAATGATTTCTCTGCGATCGGAGCTTCGGCGCAAGCTGCTGACGTTCTTCTACGTCAACCGCTCGGCGCGTGTGTATGTGAGGCAACTGGCCGCTGCGCTCGACGCGGATTCAACCAACGTTTCGCGCGAGCTCGCCAGCCTCAAGCGCGAGGGCTTTCTTCGCTCCGAGACCGAGGGACGCCAGCTTTATTACGGCGTCAATCCTGCCTATCCGTACCTGAAGCCGGTCTTTGCCCTGCTGCGGGGCACGGTGGGCATCGTGCCCGATCTGAAACACGCGCTCGCGTCCGTCCCCGGAATCGAAACGGCCTGGCTCTACGGTTCGTTTGCAAAAAACGAGGCGGACGCAGCCAGCGATATCGATGTGCTCATCGTGGGACAGCCCGATCAGGCCAAGCTTGCCGCCCAGATACGCAAAGCCGAAAAGGCGCTTCGCCGCGAAATCAGCTACACTGTTCTAACTTCCCGGGAGCTCAAGCGGCGGCTTGCCAGGCGCGATGCATTCCTCGCCGATGTGTGGAACGGAAAGCGCATTGAGCTGATTGGCCATGGCGACGACCAAACCGCAACCCGCGAATCCGCGGCAGGTGAAACAATTCCTGGTTGACGCGCGGAAGAAGACCGCGGCGGCGAGGAAGAACCTCAACATCGACGAGGAAACCGCCCACCAGACGGCGTACGAAGCCATTCTGAAGGCCTCATTGGCTCTGATGTTGAGCCACGGGCAGCGCCCCCGCGTGCAGCTCGGACATCATGTCGCGATCATGCTATTCGCGCAGAAACATCTCGATCCTGCTTTGGCGCCTGCCTTCGACCTGTTTGACCGCATGCGCCGCAAGCGAAATATCGCCTTCTACGACATCGCCGTGATCAGCGAGGTTGAGGCCGAAGAAGCTGTGCGGGCAGCGGAAGATTACCTGAATGTGATTGCGGCCGACATTCAGACCAGGATTCCCTAGGTCTCCGAGCGAATGAATTAGCTCTTTCCGTCTCGTGGTTCCAGGGTCCCGCTTTTGTAGCCCGGGAATGCCCCTATCTCCCCGGCCCGGCCCGCCGTTCCGCTTCCATCAAATTGGTCAGAATATCGTTGATGCGGGTCAGGTGGCCTTCGCCCTTGGACTTGAGCCAATCGAGCACCTGCGGATCGAGGCGGACGCTGACGGCTTGCTTGCGCCGCGGACCGCGCAGGCGCACCATGTGCGCAAGCTGCTCCGGCGTGAGCCGTGGAATGTCGGAGTAGTCGATATCGGAATCGTCGCCTGCGGCCTGCTTGGCGGCTCCGCGCCGCAATACTTCCTTTTCGGCCTCAGTCCACTTCCTGTTCCTGATATCTTCTGACGTCATTCTTACCAGCTCTTCGCGCCGAGATGATGCGGATAATCTCTTCGCCATCGCGATCCTCCTCTCTCAAGACATGTGCGACCAGCAAAACCAATGCGATTCCAGGCTCAGCCGAAACCGCGCCGAGCGCGTGCCACCGTTGCTCGCCCATCTCATCCACACGGTCCAGGCTGACGAGGCAGTTCTCGTCTTCAAAGACAAGCGTAGCCAGCTCGAAGCTGATGCCGTGCTTGCGCTGGTTCTCGCGGTTCTTGCGTTGGTCCCACTCGTACCGCATTTGTATATACACATCGTATTACAAGCGCAGCCGGCCGTCAACCCCGCGGGGAGACAATCCCCGCTCCCTGGTCTCTGCTTTCTCGATCTCCATCAGGTTGCTCGGGATGTCGTTGATGCGGGTGAGGTGGCCTTCGCCTTTGGACTTGAGCCAGTCGAGGACCTGCGGATCAAGGCGTGGATTCGCCGTGTGCTCGATCTCTCGAAAAACGGGCGGGCAGTCGTCCGGCGGCCGAAAAAACCTCCCGCGATTTGCCGATAATTATCCCCTTCCGGCGCACAATGAATCCAGAGATCAGAGATCAGGGGTCAGGGGCCAGGGGTCAGGGATAACGGATCAGTCACCCCCACCCCCTCCCCCCTATTGCAAGAAGCCAGGAGCTGGAAGCTGGCCGCAGCCACCCCCCTCCCCCCTGTTGCTGGAAGCTAGGAGTTGGAAGCTGGCCGAGGCCCCCCCCTCCCCCCTACTCCCTGCCTTACCCACCCCCTACAAAAAGCGCGAAAAACGGGCTGTGAAACTGTGTGGCCTGGAACCGATCCGGAATCATCAACCTACATGCAAAATCGCGCAGCGACACAGAAACTGTGAAACTGTGGAGCACAGCCCCAAGCTCTGCGGAAGCTGCTGGACATAAGTCGCTCCGAAGCCGGAAGTTAAAAGCCAGAAACTAGAAGCTAGAAGATAGAAGTTAGAAGCTAAAAACCAGGAGCCAGAAGCTTGCAGCTAACATCTAGCAGCTTGTCTTCTGCACACGGAAGCGCGAGAACCCAGCAATTCAGGCCCAAAAAACGGCATTTACGAAACAAATGTGCGGCGGATGCGGATTGAGCGTAGTGTTAGAGATGGAGGAGCATCGTTCTCCCCCTTCAGGTCCTCTGAACTAAGGCAGTTTATCTGGAGTAAGTCCCCCACTTAGCCCACGAATTGCCATGAGGGCTCGATATGATCGTGTCAAACGTTAAAAAACAGGCGAAGATCAATAAAGTTGTCGTTGTTTCTCCGCAAGCCTCTGACGCCAAGACTGCCACTCTGTCGAAAGTCTCGGCCGCGCAGGAACGGATCAAAGAGCGCGCTTTTGCGATCTTTGAAAAGCGCGGCAGCAAGCACGGCCACGACTTACAGGACTGGTTCCACGCCGAGAGTCAGATTCTGGCGCGCTGAGGTAACCGGACATTGATCGTGATAAATACGGCCGAAAGGCTGGAAGGGGAAGCTGTGGGCTGCTCTATCTGCACCTATCTCGCATGCGCTCTTGAGAACAGGCGCAGCGAATACATGACGGCTCGCTCGGAGACGATTCGCCGCTTCAGCTCGAAGCATATGGCGTATAGCTTTGTGGAGATGGAGCGCGCGCGGAGCGATTTGGAAATGCACCGCAAAGGATGCGTGTCCGCCTCCGCCGCCTTCCCCGCCGTCGCCATCGCCGCGGCGGTCATGCAGCATTCGTGATCCCTGATCGCCGATCTCCCTGATACAAACCACCCTGCGAGAAGTTCTTCCGCAGCCTGTAGAGTCGTGTCCTGACAATTCGTTCTCCATCGTGCATCTCTTCAGCAATAACTAACGTCGTGCCCCTCGAAAGCCGCATGGATGCAGCCAGCACTACGGCCAATTCCCCGTGAGATGAATCTGCACCAGTTGCTGGTAGGCGTCGCTGTTGAAGCGCATGGTGTTGCCGGAGGAGGAATGAGAGGCGCTGACGGCGGGAAGGTTTGACTCCACGGCCCGCTTCCACATTTTGCGGCGCTGCTGGTCGTCCTGCTCGACGACGGCCATCTTCTGCGCCTTTACCTCCGACGACTCCGACTGGAAAGGCACGAGGCTGGCCACGTCATCGCGCAGCCGCGCCTCGACGAGGTTAATGGTCTTCACCTCCAGTTGCACCACGGCCTTGACCGCCTGGGCGCGGCTGACTTCGGGCGCGGGAAGCTGCACCATCATCACACCGTGTTGCGTGAGCCGGTTCATCGCGTTCTCAAAGTCGTTTTCGCGCTCGGCCCGGATGGCCTGATTGAATTCGGCGACAAACTGCGCGTACTGGAGCAGTTCGCAAGGCCCGCTCTCGGACCGGCAGGGCAGAACCATAGGGGTATGAACCGCGGGACTCTCGGGACCAGGTCCGGGTCCTGTTCCGGGCTCGGGCTCGGGTTCCTCGCTGGGAGGCGGGCCGCCTGGATACGGGATCGGCCCCGTCGTTGTCATGGGGGTCGGCGTCTGGGTCGGGATGGTCGGGATGGTCGGGGTGGGCGGAGTGGGCATTTTTTGTTCCGGAATCGGAATGTCTTGAACCGGACGGCCCAGGAGGATCACCGCGAGATATACCTCGGTTCCGCCGCGCTGCCGCCGTCCATGCGGGATGCTCAGGCTCGAAGTGCTGGCCTCCGTTTTGGCTGCGCAGGGCAAGCGCCGCGCCGCTTCCGTGGCCGCCACCGGAGCGCCCAGGTCGTCGGGCGCGTTCACCTGCTCCCACAAGCCCAGGCTCTGCCAGTTCTTGCCGTCATCGGAGATAAAGCGGAAGACCAACTCCGCGCCGCCCGCATCGCGGTAGCGCAGATCGCGGATGCCGTCGTCTTGGACGACCACTCCGCTGGTATCCTGCTCGGGATGGCCGCAGCGGGCCTCAAGATCTTGCGGCGTCAGAGTCAAAATGGAGTGAAACTGCTCGGGCGATAGCGGCGCGCGGTGCAGATAGCGATAGACGAACACGCCGGCGACGATCAGGACGACAATGCACAGGATGGTCTTGAGGTTGCTCATGGGCGATGCTTGGCTCCTGAGTGTACCTCGCATCGCAAATCGCAGGCAAGACGGAAGGCATGGGAATCCGCGGCGGGACTACGGGACTGCGGGGCGGAGACACAGGAGGCGGCGAACAATGCCGAATAAAGAGACTCATGCAGGGCGCAAGTCGTTTACGGCGGTGCTGGAGTTGGACGGGACGGCGTTGCGGTGGGTGGTGGCGCGCGTGCCGTTCGACGTGGTGAAGACGTGGCCGGTGCGCAGGGGCCGGCGAGTGCGCGGCGAGATTGAGGGGTTCGCATTCCGGACCACGTTGTTTCCGCATCCCAAGGGCGGCGGGCATGTGCTGCTGGTGAACAAAAAGATGCAGGCGGGCGCGAGCGTACGCAAGGGCCAGAGGGCGCGCATCTGGCTGGAGCCGGATATGGAGGAGCGCGAGATTCTGCTGCCGGCAGAGCTGAAGAGCGAACTCGATAGCGACCGAGGGCTGCGCAAGTGGTTCGATGGCCTGAGCGACTCCATGCGGCGCGAAGCCGGCATGTGGGTGGTCGAGCCGAAGAGCGCGGAGAGCCGCAAAAAGCGCGCGACGCGGATGGCGGAGCGGCTGATGCAGGCCATGGAGGGGCTGGAGGAGCCTCCGCCGGTGCTGAAGGCGATCTTTCAGCGGCAGCCGCGGGCGCGGGAGGCGTGGTTTGCGCTGACGCCCACGCAGCGGCGGAATCACTTGCTGGGCATCTTCTATTACGAGACGGTCGAGGGGCGGGAACGGCGGGCGGCGAAGGCGATTGAAGAGGCGATGAAAAAACAGCTTCTAGCTTCCAGCTCCTAGCTCCTAGCTTCTAGCTCGTCGGGGTAAGTGAGCGGTAGCGGCAGGGCTGAGAAGACAGGGAATAGGGACTCCGGGACTAGAACGTGTTTCAGGAATGGTTTCGTGAAAGGGCACGACTTCAGTCGTGCCGAAACGGACGGGAAAATCGAGGGGTTTTAACCCCTGAGGGATTCGGGCGGCCCAGTCAAGCTATTTTTGAAACACGCTCTAGCTAAAGGCCAAAACCTGAAACCTGAAACCCGTTTCCGATTCCGCGGGCAACTTTTGGAGCCGGAATGGGTTGGAGACTGGCAGGGGGATGACGATCGACAGCCTTTGCCGCGAGTGATCTCTGGTCCTGGCGGCGGCTTTTATCGTCTAATTGAGAGAGATGACGATTGCTGGAATACGGCCGTTTTTCGCGAAAGCGCCGATTGCCGTCGACGCGGAGGCTCGGCGGGAGAGCCTTGCCGTCGCCGAAGGGCTGAAGCAGCGCAAGGCAGGGCTGCTGGACGAGCTGATTGTGCGCTACCAGCACCGGCTGCTGCGCTATCTGCTCTATTTGACCGGGAACCGCGACACCGCCGAAGACCTGTTTCAGGAGGTCTGGATGCGGGTGTTGGTGCGGGGCGCCCAGTTCAACGGCAAGTCGCGGTTTGAGACCTGGCTGTTTACCATTGCGCGCAACCTGGCGATCGACCAGCGGCGCAAGCGCACTGTGAACAGCCTGGATGAGCTGATCGACGGCGCGGGCGACGACGACCGGGCGATGACCTTCGAAGTGGCGGCCGGGGGGCCGACGCCTTTTGATCACGTGTCGAGCCTCGAGGACCGCGAAAAGATTGCAGCGGCGCTGCTTGAGCTGGATACGCTGCACCGCGAGGTGATGGTGCTGCGCTTCCACGAGGAGATGTCTCTCGAAGAGATTGCCAAGGTGACCAGGGCGCCGCTGTCGACGGTGAAATCGAGGCTCTATCGCGGCCTGGCGATGATCAAGCCGCGGCTCGGGGCTGATGCCGAGCGCTTTGCGGAGGCGGTGTGAGAACGGTGGAGTTGGTCCAAAACGCGGCGGCGAATCCGGCGGCGGACGCCGCGGCCGGCGCCCAGAGCGCCAACCGCGACCTGTTGGCGGCGCTTGCCGGCAAGCAGGCGGCTCGCGACCGCGCCGTGGCCCAGACCACCCGCCGCGTGGTGCTGACCTCGCTGGGCGTGATCGAAGAGCAAAGAGCCGGCCGGCGGCGCAGCCGCGCCTTGGCCCTGGCGGCGCTGGTCTTGGTTTTGCTTGCCCTGGGGCCGTTTGTGTGGCGCGTGACGGACGACCTGATTGGCGGCGAACACCTGGCCGACATTGCCACGCAGACCAGCCTCTGGATCTGCATCCTGTGCCCTGCCGTTCTGGCCGCGGTGATTGTAGCCGGATGGGCGCGGAGCAGGCCGTAAAAGCACGCGGAGCTAGCGGAGTTAGCGGAGCTAGGCTGGCTCTCCCGGCCGAGCGGGTGTCATGCAGGGCGGGACGGATTGCCGGTGGAGGACGAAGCCGCAAACTGTCTCCCCAGGACCCGGGAAAACTTCTAAACTCAGGCTAAAACTCTAAGACAAGCAACTTCTGTCCGTCTTCTTCCGTCCATTCGAAGAGGGAATCATCGGTTCCCGGAAATCTTGTGAAAGGCCCTCCGAGGCGAGGCAAGGCGTATGGCCGATCCCGAAGCGATCCACGTGAACGAAGAAGAACGGATGATTCCGGTCTGGTCGATTGTTGCGGCCAGCGCGGCGTTCGTCCTGGTCGAGTACTATTTCTGGATTGTTGCGCCCGGCCAGCGGCATCATGCGCCGCCGCCCTTGGGACTGCGCATTTACTTCAATCTCTCGTGGGGCGTGGTGGCCTCGCTCTACTTCCTGATGGTGGGCTACATCAGCAAGGATGCCCCGCGCCGCGCCATGAGCACGCGCTTCTGGATGTTCATCTGCTTCGTGATGCCGGCGGGCATCGGCGCCGTGCTCTACTTCCTGCTGCGGCCGCCGCAGGTCTTCCGCTGCCCGGCGTGCGGCACCCATGCGCAGGCGGATTTCCATTACTGCCCGCAGTGCAACTACCAGCTTGCGGCCAACTGCGGCAACTGCTTCCGCACCGTGCGCGCCACGGATCACTATTGCACGCGTTGCGGCCACGAACTGGCCCAGGATCACACCCCGGCGCGGCTGCGCGTGATCGGCGACTAGAGATGCAGCTTTCAGCTCTCAGCTTTCAGCTTTTTTCGTGCGGGATCAGGGCCAGCGGATATTCAACGCGTAGATTTCCTGATAGCCGGTGTCGCGCGTGAACACCGGAGAGCCATCCGGCGCGACACTGATCTGAGTGCTCCCATAATTCACTACGCGGTGAAGGTCATTGAGGCTGGTGATGGTCTCAATCTGGTGGTCGGCGAGCCGGTACCGCAGGGCCTTTGGTTCCGCGCCTCCGGTCGTGTAATAGAGATACTTGCCATCCGGCGATGGAGCAAAGTTCTCAATGTCCCCTGAGATGCCCGGCATGTCCGTCCATTGCCGAGTTTTCAAATTGAAGATCAAGAACTTCGTCCCCATCGTGTTACGGGCCATCACCGTGCTCTGGCTGAGCCAGTAACCGCCGCTGGTGCCATCCGAGGAAGGAACCGCGGAGCTCTCACCTGTACGCAAGTCAGTGATTTGTGAGCCAAAAGGGACTAATGAGAGTTTAGAGAAGAGATAGTTCCCGTCAGGAGACCAACTGGCAAAGTAAGCGTGGTCGGAAACCTTCCGCGGCTGGCCGCCCTGCATATCGACCACGAAGAGTTCGTTTTTGGCGGTGTGAAATGCGGCCTTGGTTCCGTCAGGAGAAATCGCCGGATACCTCGCATCCATGGGAGGGAAGGTGAGCTGCATGCGTTCCGTTCCATCGCTGCGGCTGCGCCAGACAGTGTGCTCCGGGTAGGAGAGGTAGGCAACCCATTTGCCATCCCTGGAAAATGTCGGGTCGGTGACAGAGATTCCTTGAAGAAACGGCACCAACTGGTGCGATCTCATGTCGTAGCGAACCAGCTCGCCGCGCTGCTTGGTGCCCAGAACGAAAATCTGCTTCCCGTCACGGCTGGGGGTTGGACGCGAGTAAGGCAGCGGCCCATTTGTGAGTCGGATCGGCTTCCCAGGGCGGCGCAAAAGCCCCGTATGCATGGGCAGCAGCCAGATATCCGAGTGTGAATCGTTGCCGGATTGGTACACTACGTACTTCTCACCGGAAGTCAATTGCGGGGAATTCACATCCGTGGGCTCCTGAATCACGCGAAGACCTGTGCCATCCGCTTGAATATCGAGCAGCCTGCTACCCCCTGGGCGCGGCTCAATGAACAAGATATGCTGGCCAAATGCTGAAGCAGCCACCCACCCGGAGCGCGGAAATGAAATCAGCTTGTAGGGGTTGGAGCCATCCTTGTCGGCAACGAACCAGTCCACGCTCCGGGGTGTTCCCTTGGCATCTGTTTCCGGAGCGAACTTAGAGAAGACGATGCGGCCATCCGGGAACATACTCGCGTTGACGACCTCGACATCGCCGACGCGGCGCGGCTCTCCCGCGGGAAGCGGCACCAGCCATAGCGGATCCAGAACATCGAAGCTCTCGCTTCCGCTGCCGACGGCAACCAGCAGGGCGGAACCGTCCTCCATGGCTCCGATCAGCCAGCAATTCGCAAATCTTGTCTCCACAATCGCTGTCGGCCCACCCGCGACAGAGACTTGCGCGAGCTTCCAGCTTCCGGTGGGGCCTTCGTTGAAATAGATCCGCGATCCATCCGTTGCCAACCTGGCCTTCAGCTGGCCATCGTCCGTCAGTTGCGTAATGGACTCGACTTGAGGCTCGGCGGGCGGAATGCGCCACCACACGACCAGCGCGGCGATCAGAATCGCGGCCAATGCCGTTGCCGCAACCCACAACCATCGTGAATGCGAACTCTGGGGAAGTGCGACCGCCGGCGCGCTTCCGGAATCCGACAAGGCCTCCAGGGCAAATGCCAGATCGGACGCCGACTGAAAACGCTGCTCGGGATTCTTCTCCAGGCAGCGATGAATCACCCGCTGCAGTCCCGGAGAAGCGGCCTGCACAATCTGCGATATGCCGGGCGGATCGTCGTTGAGGATGGCGGTCATGGTCTCCGCCGAGGTGCTGCGGTGAAACGCGCGCTTGCCGGCCAGCATCTCGTAGAGAATCGCCCCCAAGGCGAAGATGTCCGTGCGATGGTCGACCGGCTTGCCCCGCACCTGCTCGGGAGACATGTAACCGGCCGTACCAACCACCATGCCGGGATCGGTTCCTACCGTCTGAGTAGCCGCATCGTCGGCAACCGGTTGGCGCTGGGTCAGTTTCGCGAGGCCGAAATCCAGAATCTTGACGCGGCCGTCTTTGCTGACGAACAGGTTTTCGGGCTTGAGATCGCGATGCACGATGCCCTTGTCGTGCGCCGCCGCCAGTCCATTCGCGATCTGAACTCCATAATCGATCGCTTTGCGAATCGGTAGGGCGCCGTGCCGCAGGACTTCCCTCAGCGTGCTGCCCTCCAGCAGCTCCGAAACAAGATACGGCGACCCGTCGAAGACGCCAAAATGGTGGACGGCAAGAATATTCGGATGGTTCAGAGCCGCGGTTGCCTGCGCTTCCTGCTCAAAGCGCCGCAGCCGGTCCGGATCGCGCGAAACAAACGAGGGCAGGACCTTGATGGCGACTTCGCGCCGCAACGCCGAATCGCGGGCGCGATAGACCTCACCCATCCCTCCTGCGCCCAGGAGGCCAACAACGTCATATCCATCCAGTTTCGTGCCTGGGGCTAGCGGCATGTTGAGCCCAATTATATCTCGCCTCGAAACCAGCTCACGGAGTCCTCACTAGGTGGGACCGCCGCCCGGAGTCCTCGACGATTGCTCCCAGGTCGCGGGCAAATCGAAACCATCCTCGAAATGCTCGCACTATTCTCAATCTGTCGACTACAGGCTGAGGCGCGCTCCCAACTCCGATTCGGCGCCATTTTGCGAGCTCCGGGAGGGCGGCCGCCGTCGCCTCATTTGCCAACCAGTAAGCACTCCAAAGCCGGCAGAGTTCGTTTTGTCGGCTGATCCACCGCCGGAAAGACCCGGCCGGAGCCGGCTGAATCAGACCAGGGGCAGGCATTGCGCCGGTAATTTGCGGTAGACTTAAACTGTTTGGTACGCTCAAGCATCCTTTGTAGGGCAGCGAAAGGAGAAATCTCGTTATGGCAGAGGAAAACAAATCCTATGGATTGGCGTGGTTCCTGGCCGGGTTAGGCGCAGGCGCTATTTTGGGCATTCTTTATGCTCCCAAGAGCGGCCGCGAGACCCGCGAGGACCTCGCGCAAGGCGCCCGCGAGGGCACCGAGTATCTGCGCGCCAAAACCCGCCAGGCCGCGGACAATGTCGGCGCATTGGTCGACAAGGGCAAAGCGCAGGTGGGCGAATACGTCGATCGCGGCCGTGGCGCCATCGATCGCGGGCGGGCCCAATGGGAAGAGTTTGTGGAGCGCGGCAAGAACGTTGTCAACGATCAATCGGCCCGCGTGTCCGCGGCTGTTGAGGCGGGCCGCGTTGCCTACCAGCAGGCAGCCACCCCCCCACCGGAGACTCACGAGGACTGAGCGCCGGCTTTTTCCGGTTCGGATGCTTCCCGGATTCATCCGGCGGCATCGTTTCTTCCGGGCCGCGCGCGAAGGCTCAAAAAAGGTTCTCAAGCCGGCTTGGGGCACAGCGGGCTTCTTCGCCCGGTAGCGTGCCCGGCCGGTCCTGACCGGTTTTGGCCTCAAGATCTTCAGATCCCCTGCGAGAGAGCAACGCCATGCCAAAGCTCGATAATCAGACCATTCAGTTTGCCCTTGTGGTTGCAGTTGCGGCGGCCATGGTGATCCAGACCATCGTGCTTCTTGCCGCCCTCATCGTCCTGCGCAAACTGGCCAAGTCCATCCGCGGGCAGATCGCGGATGTGCACGACTCCGTGATGCCCGTGATCGATGACACTCGCGAACTGATCGCGCGCGTCAAGCCCAGAATCGAGGAGACTACGTTTGACCTCGCTCTGCTGGCGCGATCCTTGCGCGATCAGACCGCCGACATCCAAGTGGCGGCCGATGAGATCATCGCGCGCGCGCGCAGCCAGGCCAGCCGCATTGACAACATGTTCACCGGTGTCCTGGACGCCGTGGACCGCGCCAGTACTTTCTTGACCGACACCGTAGCCAAGCCGATGCGCCAGCTTACCGCGTTCCTCGCTTCCGCAAGGGCCGTCGTCGAGTCGCTGCGCAGCCCGGACGGCGTCCCCCGCACGGGCGCCAATCGCGGGCCCGGCGGCATCGATCCGTTCGATTAGTCCAACAGCTGAGTGAGGACGAATTGGTAGCGCCGGTCTCCAGACCGGGGTCCCCAAGAAACGGTCTTTGTTTCTTGGGGTGGGAGACCGGGGTCCCCAAGAAACGGTCTTTGTTTATTGGGGTGGGAGACCGGCTGTAGTGCGGGCGTCCACGCCCGCGCAGGTACGGCAAGAAGACTCCTCATGCGCACACTCGATCCCGCCCAAATCGCGCCCAGCGACATCTACAAGCTCATGATCGGCATGATCGTGCCGCGTCCCATCGCCTTCGTCTCCACCGTGGACGCGGCCGGCATCCGCAATCTCGCGCCCTTCAGCTACTTCACCGCGTGCAGCTCCAATCCTCCCGTGGTTTGCTTCTGCGCTTCCGTCCGCTCCGGCCCGCGGCCTCACAAGGACACGCTCGAGAACATCCGGGCCACTGGCGAGTTCGTCGTCAACATCGTTTCCGAGGAGATTGCAGAGCAGATGAACCTGTGCTCCGCCGAGGTCCCCCCCGAGGTGGATGAATTCGAACTTTCCGGGCTGACGCCGCTCGAAAGCGGCTTGGTCAAGCCGCCGCGCGTAGCCGAAAGCAAAGTGCAGATGGAGTGCCGGCTGCGCCAGATCCTGGTGGTCAGCGAGCAACCGGGCGGCGGCTCGCTCGTGCTCGGCGACGTGCTGCGCTTCCACATCGAGGAGGCGTTGCTCGATGACCAAAAGGGGGGCTACAAGATCGACCCCGGCAAGCTCAACGCCATCGGCCGCATGGGCGGCCCAATCTACACCCGCACTCGCGACCGCTTCGAGATGCAACGGCCGAAGTAGGAGTGGCGATTGCTTTGCGTGCATGGTTGAAACGAAGGAAACGGCAATCCACGCTTGACGATAATATCACCCGGTGATAAGATTCATGAAGATAGAACGCGATTCGTGCCTTGATACTCTGCTTCTGCTCGATGGCGAAGTGTTTGTGGTGGAAGGAAGTTTTCGAGTGAAGTTCGAGGTGAAGAAAACCCCGGCCACGCCGGAGAGGCCGCACGGCCTGGACTACTCCCTAACGCTGCATGACGGCGATGGCGAGAGGCTATTGGGATTCGACAACGCGCATTCTATTCGCGAAGGCGGCGGCCCGGGCGCTCGTACCCGGATCGAATATGACCATAAGCATAAGGGCGAACGAATACGATTCTATGACTACAAGGATGCCATGACTTTGCTGACCGATTTTTGGACGGAAGTCGAACGAATTCTGCAGGAAAGGAATCGGGAGCCATGAAGACGCTGAAGGTTGGAATCGCTTCCAGGGAAGTTTATAAGAAAAGAACGCTTGCGATCGCGAAAGGCGAGTATATTCCAGCGATAGACGAGCCGAAAGTCTGGTTTGAATCGCTCGGCACGTTGTCTCAGGTACTTTCCGATCAGAATCGCGATTTGCTCAAGCTGATTTTGCAAACCAGTCCCCGGTCTCTGCGTGAGTTGGCAGAAAGCTCCGGAAGAGCAGCGTCGAACCTCTCCCGGACATTGCGGACAATGGAGCGTTATGGGCTGGTGCGCTTCGAACAAGGCCCCAATCGCCAACTCGTGCCACACGTAAACTACTCGGGGGTCGAGTTGGAGATGCCTTTCCAACGCTGATGATCGACGGGCCAATCAATCAGACCATGTTCTGCCGTCGAGTCAACACTTGGCTGGTGCTGTTGCCTTCAACTCACACGATCCAGCCGCCGCCCACCACCTCGTCGCCGTCATAGAATACAGTTGATTGTCCGGGAAGCAATTCCCAAGAGCGAAATATGAGGTTCCAGCCCTTCGGCCGACGCTCTAAACTGGAACGCGTGCCGCCGAGGAGCCGGCAGACCATGACCAGCTTGCTATGCCGCAACCGCGTGGCGGATTTTTCCAAATGGAAGGCGATCTTTGCCTCCCATGCCCAGGCTCACCGGGACGCGGGACTTCAGCTTCGCAGCCTCTGGAGAGCGGTGGAAGACCCGAACAACGTCTTCTTCCTCTTTGAGGTCACGGATGCGAGCCGGGCGCGCGCCTTTATCGCGAACCCCGCCGCCGCCGAGGCCGCTCAAGCCTCTGGCGTGATCGAAGGCGAATATCACTTTCTTGAAAGCGCCGCGGCCTACTGAGAGTCCTTGCCAGCATCAAGCCACTTGACCCATCTTTGCCGTTCTCTTGCTGCGATCGGGCCTGCGCGCCGCCGGCCAGCAGTTCACGCAATCCCGCCGCCGCCCACCACCTCGTCGCCATCATAAAACACTGCCGATTGGCCGGGCGTCACCGCGCGTTGCGGCTCGTCGAAGGTTGCCACGCACTCATCGGCGCCTGCGGGCGCGAGCGTGGCCCACGCCGGCTCGTGCCGGTGCCTGATCTTGGCGCGCACGCGCATCGGCGCCTTGAGTTCTGCAATGCTGATCCAATTCAGCCGCCGCGCGCGTAAGGTGCGCGTCGCCAACTCGGCATCCGCGCCCACCGTCACGCGATGGCTCTCAGGGTCGATGTTCAGCACATAAAGCGGCGAGGGCGATGCCACGCCCAGTCCCTTGCGCTGGCCCACCGTGAAATTCGAGATCCCCTCGTGCCGCCCGATCACTTCGCCGTTCGAAGCCACCAGCTCGCCCGCGGTCTTCGGCATTGGCTCGCCCTGCTCCTCGAGATACGCGGTCAAAAACTGCTTGTAGTCGCCGCCGGGAATGAAGCAGATCTCCTGTGAGTCGGGCTTTTCGGCCAGCCGCAATCCATGCTGCCGCGCCGCCTCGCGCACCTCCGGCTTGGTCATGTGTCCCAGCGGAAACAACGTCCGCGACAACTGCTCCTGCGTGAGGCCGAAGAGAAAATACGTCTGATCCTTGGCCAGATCCTTCGGCCGCTTCAGAATCCACCGCCCTCGCCGCTCGTCGTACTCGTTCACCGCGTAGTGGCCGGTGGCAATGCGCTCCGCGCCAATGCTGCGCGCCGTCTTGAGCAGTTGATCGAACTTGAGATGGTTGTTGCAGAGAGAGCAGGGAATCGGCGTGCGCCCGGCAAGGTACTCGTCGACAAACGGCCGCACCACGTCGCGCTCGAACCGCTCCTCCTGGTTGACGACGTAATAGGGAATCCCCAGGTCCTCTGCCACGCGCCGCGCGTCGTGCACGTCATCCAGAGAGCAGCAGCGGCCCGCCTTCGGCGCGTCGGGAATGCCGTGCTTGCCGGCCAGCCGCGTCTGGTCCCAAAGATGCAGTGTGAGGCCGACGACGCTCACGCCCGAGTGCGCGAGGATCGCCGCCGCCGTCGAGGAGTCCACCCCTCCGGACATGGCCACCGCTATTGTGGTGTGCTCTGTCATTGGATTCCCCAAAGCGGAGTTGGCGTTGTTGGCGGAGCTAGCGGTGCTAGTTTCCACCAGCTCCGCTACGCCGCCTCCTAACTCCGCTAACGCCGCTAGCCCCGCTAACTCCGCTAAACTGGCGCCAGCGCCCGCAAATGTTTGACGGCCTCGGGTACCACGCGCAGCACATGCTCCACGTCCTCTTCCGTCGCCGTCCTCAGCAAACTGAAGCGCAAACTCGCCCGCGCCGCATTCTTGTCCAGCCCCATCGCCATCAGCACGTGACTCGGTTCGGTTGAGCCGGAATGGCATGCCGATCCACCGCTCACTGCCACGCCCTTCAGGTCGAGCGCAATCACCAGCGCCTCACCCTCCACCTGCTCAAAGCGAATGTTGGTGGTATTGGCCACGCGCGGTGCGCCGGCGCCGTTCACGCCCGTGCCCGCAATCCGCAAAACTCCCGCTTCGAGTTGGTCGCGCAGCCTCTCAATGCGCTCGACGCTTCCATCCGCCAGGCTCTCCATCGCCAGCTCCACGGCCTTTCCCAATCCCACGATGCCGGGCACATTCTCGGTGCCCGCGCGCTGCCGTCGCTCGTGGCTTCCGCCCACAATCAGCGGCTCCAGCGGCGTGCCGCGCCGCACATAAATTGCGCCCACGCCCTTCGGTCCATGCATCTTGTGCGCGCTGATCGAGCACAGATGGCATCCAAATCGCCGCACGTCGAACTCGACCTTCCCCGCGCCCTGCACCGCGTCAATATGAAAGAACGCACCCGCCTCCGCGGCAATCCTGCCGATCTCTTCGACAGGTTCGAGCACACCCGTCTCGTTATTGGCGAGCATGACGCTGATGAGCCGAGTCGTGGGCCGCAATGCCCGGCGGACCTCCTCGGGATTGATGAGTCCGTTCGCGCGCGGAGCAACAAAGGTCACCTCCGCGCCGCGCTCCGCCACGCGCTCTGCCGCGCGCAAGACTGCCGAGTGCTCGATCGCGGTCGTAATCAGGTGATCGCCCGCGCGCACCAGGCCGAAGATCGCGGTGTTATCCCCCTCCGTCCCGCCGGAGTTGAACACCACCTCCGCCTCGCGGCAATGGAAAAAGCCGGCGAGCGTCTCTCGCGCACGATCCACAGCCTTCCGCGCTCGCTGCCCCTCAAAATGGATCGAAGACGCATTCCCGAACTCGTCCATCAGGTACGGACGCATCGCCTCCAGCACCTCTGGCGCGAGAGGCGTAGTGGCATTGGCATCGCAATAGACGCGGCGCATCGGGGAAGCACTCCAGGATGAAGCGGTGTTTGCGGAGCTAGCGGAGTTAGCGGCGCTAGGGCGCTCAGGTAAATCCGAGAACTAGCTCCGCTAGCACCGCTAACAACGCTAACTCCGCTTTGTGATTATTGTACGGTGAATCGCGATTTCAGGCGACCGGCTGGCCCACAGCGAAACAGTTTGAAGCTGTTTTAAAGCTTGAGGCTGTTTTGAAAGGGCACGACTTCAGTCGTGCCGCAAACGCCGCAAAATGATGCGGGCTTTAGCCCCTGAGGGAAGGTCTTCCTGAAGCTGATCTCCGTTCTCATGCAGCCATTTAGAATGTGAGCAGCGCTGAATTAAGAACTCCGGAGCTCGTCCGCATGAATGCAACCGCCGCCATGGCTGTGATTCAAAAGGAAAATCCCCGCATCCTCATCGTCGGCAACGCCGGACAGCTCGGCCGCGAGCTCGAAAAGATCTTCGTCGGCTTCGGCTCCATCTTTGGAGTCGATCGCGAATCCGTCGATCTCGCCGATCCCGCGCAGACCCGCGAGCTCGTCCGCCGGACCGCGCCCGACGTCATCCTCAACGCCGCCGCCTATACGGCCGTCGACCGCGCCGAGAGCGAGCGCGATCTCGCCTACGCCATCAATGAAGGCGCGCCGCGCGTGCTGGCCGAAGAAGCGCTACGGCGCGACGCGCTCTTCGTTCATTACTCTACAGATTACGTTTTTGACGGCGGCAAATCTTCGCCGTGGGTCGAGACCGATGCACCGAATCCGCTCAGCGTCTATGGCGCCAGCAAGCTCGCCGGCGAGCTAGCTGTCGAAAACATCGGCGGCAAATTCCTTATCTTCCGCACCAGTTGGGTCTACGGCCCCCACGGCAACAACTTTCTGCTCACCATGCTTCGTCTGGCACGCGAGCGCGACCGGCTCTCCATCGTCGACGACCAGATCGGCGCGCCGACCACATCGATCGAACTCGCCCGCGCCACGCACGCGATCGTCACCGGAATTCTTGCCGGCCGCTTCGGTGCCCCGCAGGATTGGGCGGGCCTCTATCACATGACATGCAGCGGTTCCGTCTCCTGGTTCGGCTTTGCCCAGGCCATCTTTGCCCGCGCCGCCGAGCTTCTGGCCATCAAGCCGCCCGCTCTCACGCCCATCGCCACCAAAGACTATCCCACTCCGGCTGCGCGCCCGCGCAACTCCGTGCTCTCGAACGCCAAACTGCAAGCCCGCTTCGGCGTCGAGCTGGCGCCGTGGGAATCGGCCCTCGACGAGACCCTCCACGTCCTCCGCAACGCGAAATGAAGCGCGGGCCCGGCGTCCTTGCCTGATTGCTCGCTGCAGAGAGTTTTTACGATTCGCGGATATAGACGTCGAGAAGCATCCGCGCCGCGCGAAACGAAGTTGTGCGTCCCTCCGCCACGTCGCGTTCGAGCGCCTCCACGCGGCTGCGCACTCCGGGATGCGCATCAAAGCGCTGCCGCAGCGCCTGATCGATCATCTCGTCGATCCATCGCCGCTGCTGTTCGCGCCGTGCCTTCCGAAACCATCCGTTCGCCTGCGTCAGCGCCACATATTCGAGCACGCACTCCCACAGTTCGCGAATGCTCGCGCCCGTCAGCGCCGAGCACGTTAGCGAACGCGGCGTCCATCTCGACTCAGCCGCAGGGAAAAAATGCAAAGCGTTTTCGGCTTCGGCGCGCGCCCGTTCCGCCGCGGCCACGTTCGCGCCATCGGCCTTGTTCACCGCCACCAGGTCCGCAAGCTCCATCACGCCGCGCTTGATCCCCTGCAACTCATCGCCTGCGCCGGCCAGCGTGATCAGCAGAAAAATGTCCACCATCTCATGCACGGCAGTCTCTGACTGCCCTACGCCGATAGTTTCAACCAGAATGTTGCGGTAACCCGCGGCCTCGCACAGCAGCATCGCCTCGCGCGTGCGCTGCGCCACGCCGCCTGCCATGCCGCGCGAGGGCGACGGCCGCACGAAGGCCATCTCGCTTGCGGCCAGCGTGGTCATGCGCGTCTTGTCGCCCAGGATGCTGCCGCCGGAGATCTGGCTGCTGGGGTCGATGGCCAACACCGCGACCCTCTGCTTTTGGCCGGAGATCAAATAGCCGCCCAGCGCTTCAATCAGGCTGCTTTTGCCCGCGCCCGGCACGCCGGTAATGCCCACGCGGATCGAGTTGCCGCTGTGCGGCAGGCAATCCTCGACGATCTGCTCGGCCAGCGCGCGATCCGCCTCGCGCGCGCTCTCAATCAATGTGACCGCGCGCGCCAGCACCAACCGGTCGCCGCGCAAAATGCCTGCAACGTACTCTTCGCGCGAGAGCGGCTTGCGCTTTTGCGTGACGCGCGGGGCTTGCGGCGTCTCGCACCCGGCAATCTCACGCATTGCGCTCTTCATGGCAAGAGTCTATCCGATTTGCTAGGTTGTCACGCTGGCGCTCAGCATCTCCAGAATCTTCTGCGCCGAAACTGGAATCACCGTCCCCGGCCCGTAGATTCCCGCCACGCCGGCGTTAAAAAGAAACTCGTAATCCTGCGGCGGAATCACGCCGCCCACGACGACCAGAATGTCGTCGCGGCCCAGCGCCCGCAATTCGGCGATCAGTTGCGGCACCAGCGTCTTGTGCCCCGCGGCCAGGCTCGACACGCCCACCACATGCACGTCGCTGTCGAGCGCAAATCGCGCCACCTCGCGCGGCGTCTGGAAGAGCGGACCGATGTCCACGTCGAATCCGATGTCGGCAAACGCCGTCGCAATCACTTTGGCGCCGCGGTCGTGCCCGTCCTGGCCCATCTTCGCCACCAGAATCCGCGGCCGCCGTCCCTCTTCGCGCTCGAACTCCTCCACCATGCGCCGCGCCTTCACGAACTCCCCATCGCCCGCACTCGCCGCCGAATAGACGCCGGCGATGGTCCGCGTCGTGGCTTCGTACCGCCCCCAAACGTTTTCAAGCGCCTGCGAGATTTCGCCGAGCGTAGCGCGCTTCCGCGCCGCATCCACCGCGCATTCCAGCAGATTCCCTTCGCCCGTCTCCGCGCACTGCTCCAGCTTTCTGAGCGCCTCGCGCACTCCTGTAGCATCGCGCTCGCGCTTCAGCTCCGCGAGCCGGCCAACCTGCGCCTCGCGTACCGCGTCGTTGTCGATATCGAGCACGGGAATCTCCGGCTCCTCCGGCGCGGGATACGCATTCACGCCCACAATCACGTCGCGGCCCGAATCGATGCCCGCCTGCCTCCGCGCCGCGGCCTCTTCAATGCGCATCTTGGGCAGGCCGGTCTCGATGGCCTTTGCCATGCCGCCCAGTTCTTCAATCTCCTCGATCAACTTCCACGCCGCGTGCATCAATTCGTGCGTCAGCCGCTCCACGTAGAACGATCCCGCCCACGGGTCGACCAGGCGCGTGATGCCCGTCTCCTCCTGCAGATAGATTTGCGTGTTGCGCGCGATCCGCGCCGAGAAATCCGTGGGCAGCGCCAGCGCTTCGTCGAGCGCGTTGGTATGCAGCGACTGCGTGCCGCCAAAGGCCGCGGCCAGCGCCTCCACCGCGGTGCGCACCACGTTGTTGTATGGGTCCTGCGCCGTCAGGCTCCAGCCCGAAGTCTGCGAGTGCGCGCGCAGCGCCAGCGATTTAGGATTCCTGGCGCCGAAGCTCTTCACGATCCTGGCCCACAGCAGGCGCGCGGCGCGCATTTTGGCAATCTCCATGAAATGGTTCATGCCCACGCCCCAGAAGAACGAGATCCGCGGCGCAAAATCGTCCACGTCGAGGCCTGCCTTCACGCCCGTGCGCAGATACTCCAGGCCATCGGCCAGCGTGTAGGCCAGTTCGAGGTCCGCCGTCGCGCCCGCCTCCTGCATGTGGTATCCGCTCACGCTGATGCAGTTGAACTTCGGCATCTTCGCGGCGCAGTAGCGGAAGATATCGCCGATAATCCGCATCGATCCCTCGGGCGGATAGATGTAGGTGTTGCGGACCATGAATTCTTTCAGAATGTCGTTCTGGATGGTCCCGCTCAACTGCTCGGTGGCGACGCCCTGCTCCTCGGCGGCGACGATATAGAACGCCATGATCGGCAGCACCGCGCCGTTCATGGTCATCGACACCGACATCTGCTCCAGGGGAATGCGATGGAAGAGAATCTTCATGTCGAGGATGGAATCGATGGCCACGCCCGCCTTACCCACGTCGCCCATCACGCGCTCATGATCGGAGTCGTAGCCGCGGTGCGTCGCGAGATCGAACGCCACGGAGAGCCCGTGCTGGCCCGCCGCCAGGTTGCGGCGGTAAAAGGCATTCGACTCCTCGGCCGTCGAAAATCCCGCGTACTGGCGGATGGTCCACGGCCGCGTGGCGTACATCGTGGTGTAGGGCCCGCGCAGATAGGGCGGAATTCCCGCCGCGTATTGCAAATGTTCGAGCTCCTCGAGATCCTCGCGCGTGTAAAAACTCTTCAGCGCGATGTGCTCGGGCGAAAGCCACTCCTCTCGATAGTGCGCGGCGGCGATCGCCGTTCGCGGCACCCAGTCGATCTTTGTAAAATCCGGACGCATCATTCTTAGCTCAACCTGCCCCGTTCAACCTCGCACGAAACCTGGGTGCCCCAGGTCTCGATTTTGAGACCTGGGATACCACGGACCTCAATCTACCGTTTTCAAACCAACAGTTTCTCTTGCCACTTCGTCAAAAACTCCACCGGCTGGCTACGCAGGTGCACGAAGTCCGCGATCCCCGCCGCCCTCAACTCCTCGGCGCTCTCGGGATTGCCGGCCACGATCACCGGCGTTGCGCGGCCCAGCGTTTCCAGCTTCGGCAGCAGTTCGGCGGCCAGCGCCGCGTACTCCGCATCCGCGCTGCAGAGCACAATCGCGTCTGCGTCCGCAGCCGCAATCTCCTCGGCCTTCTTGAAGCGCCGCGTCGCGATTTCAAATCCCGCGCAGCAAAAGAAATTCGCCGCGAAGTTCGACCGCGCGGCGCGCATCCTCGCGTCGCCGATCTCGGCCAGAAGGATCTGCGGCGTTTTGCCGCCCGCGGCCGCATGGCGCTCGGTGCGCAGCCGCAGCTCCTCGTACATCCGCGCTCCGCGCAGATCGGCCTTCATGCGCTGCTCGTCAATGCGATCGAGCGCGCGTTCCGACGGATTGGCAAACTGATTTGTGCCCACCAGAACGCGCTTCCGCGTGGCCACCGCCTGCTCGCGCGCCTTCAGGCTCCGCTCCAGCGCCTGAGCAATTGTCCCCTCGGCCTGCGCCTTCAGGAATCCGCCGCGCGCCTCGATCTCCTGCATCGCCTTCCAGCCTTCATGGGCCAAGAAATCCGTGATGGTTTCGAGAGCGTACGACCCTCCGCCGGCGTCGGCCACGCGTCCCAGCCAGGCCTCGTGCTTCAACAGCAGTTGCGTGTTCCGCGCCAGCCGCCGGCTCGCCTCATCGGGCGCTTTCGCGCACGCGTCGAACGGCGCCACCGTGACCGCGTCCGCTCCGCCCAGCGCCGCGGCCATGGCTTCGGTGGTGGCTCTCAAAATATTTACGTGCGGATCGTAGACGGTCTTGTTCCATTGCGAGGTGCGAGCGGCGATCCTCGCCTTCGCGGCCTGGCGAGAGCCGCCAAAGCTCTGCACCACGCGCGCCCACTCCATGCGGAAGGCCCGCAATTTGGCAATCTCGGAAAAGTAGTTCGAGCCGATGGCAAAGCTGAACTCGAGTGCGGCCGCCGCGTGGTCGATCTCCGCTCCGCGCTCCGCTAGGCAGGCGAGAAAACCCACTCCCGCCGCCAGCGCGAATCCGATCTCCTCAACGGCCGTCGCTCCCGCATCGGCAAACGTCTCGCCGTGAATCGTGAACGGCACGAAACCTGACCGCGCGGGTGCGATGACTGCGGCGGCGAAGCCCAGGCTCGCCAGCGCATCGCATCCGGTTGAAATCTCATCGGCGCGCGGCTTCAAGCTTTGCCGCTCCATCAGCATCCGGATCAGGCGCTCATCGGCGCGCGCAAAATGGACTGGAATCGCGTCTAGATTTGCGAGCAATTTGTCCAGTTGCTCCGCGTTTTCGACCGGAGTTCCAAGGAATGCGATGCATTCTGCGCCGGCCGCCACCGCGGCTTGCACCATGCGATTCGCTGTTTCCGCATCCGCGGCGTCGATTTCCTCGCGAATTCGCCAGTCGCCCGAGACGCGCGCACTGCGCCGGTAGGGAAACTCTCCCGGCACGACATCCACCCAGGCCAGATTTTTCAAATCCTCAGATCGATAGAAGGGCCTGACCGCCATGCCTTCATCGGTGCGCCAGGTCAGCCGTTTCTCGGGATCGACGCCCTTCAGGTCGCGCGCAATCGCCGCCTGCCACTCGGCGGTGCTGACCGGCGGAAACTCCGCGAGCAGTTTTTCATTTTCCATGGTTTTCATTGGCTGGCGGGGTCTTCCACCATCTCGATCAGAATTCCGAAGGCGCTTTCGGCCTTCGACTTGGGATGTACAAAGAATACAGTTGTTCCCCGCGAACCCTTGCGCGGAGCCTCGTCGATGAGCTGGAAGCCTGCGGCGCGCATGGCGTCGAAGGCCTGCCGCGCGTTGGCCACGCGAAACGCCACATGCGCCAGGCCGCCGCGCCCGCCATTTTTGTCGATCAGCTTCTGCACGGGCGAGTTCGCCGTCAGCGGCTCCAGCAATTGGATCAGGTTCGGCCCCTCGCCGATCTTGAGCAGCGCTTCGCGCACCTGATCCTTTCCGCGCACCTCTTCGCGATGAATCTGCTCAAAGCCCAGGGCCTCGTAAGCCTTCACCTGGCCGTCAAGCTCGCCTTGCTTCACCGCAATCGCCACGTGATCCACGAACTGGATCCCCGGAACATTCTTCAGCTCTTCCTGCACGCAGTTCCTTTCAACCTTTGGGCCGCGCCTTCAGCCCGCTTACTCAAACTCCACGAGAACCTGGTTGATCTTGACGGAATCGCCGGCTTTCACGTGCACGGCCTTCACCGTTCCTGCACTCGGCGCAGTCACATTCGTCTCCATCTTCATGGCTTCGAGCACCAGCATCAGCGCGCCTGCTTCTACAGCCTGCCCCGGCTCGACGTTTACTCGAATCGTCAGTCCCATCACCGGGCTCTGGCACACCTTTCCATCCGCACTCCACGCGCCGCCGAGGTTCTGCGGGTGTGCGCCCGCCGCACTGCGCGTTGCCTGGTAAGGCGAGCGGCTCGGCGACACTTGGCTCGACGGCTCCTGGCTCTCCTCGTCCTCCAGAAGCTCTACCTCGACTGCGTAGGCTCTGCCATCGATCGTGATCTGAAGCTTCAACGTGCCGCTTCCTTTCTCTTGAAACCTCTCGCCACACTCATTCTGTTTACCGCGGGTTGTGCGAAGTCTGCACATTCACGCGTCCCTGCCGCGCCCACGCGCCGGCGCCATCCTGCGCGCCGGGTAGCAATTGCGCCGAGCGCACCCTCGCCGACTTGCCTAGAAACACGGTCGCCGCCGCGGTCAGCGCCGCTACAATCTCCGGCTTGGTCTGCGCCGGCTTCGCTTCGGCCGGCGTCTCCGCCGACGCGGAGATTGTGGCCACCTCCGTCTCGCGCGCCTCCTCGATCCTGCCCAGTTCAGCCACGCGCGCCTGCAGGGCCTTCACGGTCGCGGCCATCGCATGCAACTGGCGCTCCATGTCGCGCTGCTGTTCCCTGACGGCATGGCGTAGCGCGCGCGCCACCACGGCATAAATCACCGCGCAGCCCACGCCGGCAATCACGACGATCAGCGCCCAATCCGTCCCATGCAGTTTCATGCGGCTCTCCTTTCATGCCACGGCGCAAGAGTTGAGCGCCGGACGCGCAGCCTACAGCGGAATCAAGCCGTGTTTCTTCTGCGGCCGCAACTCACGCTTGCTATGCAGATACTCGAGCGCTCGCGCCACCGCTCGGCGCGTCTCCGCGGGCTCGATGACGTCGTCCACCAGGCGGCGTCCCGCGGCCACAAACGGGTTCGAGAAGGTGTCGCGGTACTCGTCCACCAGTTCCTTGCGCCGCGCCGCCTTGTCCTCGGCCGCGTCGATCTCTTTGCGGAAGACGATCTCCGCCGCGCCCTCGGCGCCCATCACCGCNNGTGGGCCACGCCAGCACGCGATCCGCGCCCAGCCCGCGCGAGCACATGGCAATGTAGGCGCCGCCGTAGGCCTTGCGCAGCACCACCGTGATCTTCGGCACCGTGGCCGCCGAGTAGGCAAACAAGAGTTTCGCTCCATGGCGGATAATTCCGCCGCGCTCCTGTTCCACGCCGGGCAGAAATCCCGGCACATCCACAAACGTCAGCAGCGGAATATTGAACGCGTTGCAGAAGCGCACGAACCGCGCCGACTTGTCCGAGGCGTCAATGTCCAGCGCTCCGGCCAGCACGCACGGCTGGTTGGCCACAATCCCTGCGGGTCGCCCTTGCACTCGTCCAAAACCAATAACAATATTGGCCGCGAACTCCGGCTGAATCTCCAGAAAATCCTCGTTGTCCACCACGCGCACAATCACGTCGCGCACGTCGTAGGCCACCTTCGGATCCACGGGCACCGTGTTGTTCATCTCCGAGTCGGCCTTCAGCCGCCCGCTATTGGCCAGCCGCGGCGGGTCTTCCATATTGTTCGAGGGCAGAAAACTCAACAGGCGCTTGGCAAGCTCGATCGCCTCTTCGTCGTTCTGCGCAATCAGGTGCACCACTCCCGAGTAGTGCATCTGCGACTGCGCCCCGCCCAGCTCCTCGGCGCTCACCTCTTCGCCCGTCACCTGCTTGATGACTTGCGGTCCTGTGATGAACATGCGCGCCTGCTTGGTCTGGATCACGAAATCCGTCAGCGCCGGGCTGTAGGCCGCTCCGCCTGCGCACGGCCCGCAGATCAGCGAAATCTGCGGTACGGTTCCCGAGAGCATCACGTTGTTGTAAAAGACGCTCGCGTATCCGGCCAGGCTGTCGATCCCCTCCTGCACGCGCGCCCCGCCCGAGTCGTTGATCAAGACGAAGGGGCTGCCCGTCTTCAGGCTCATGGCCATCATCTCTGCCACTTTTTTGGAGTGGGTTTCGCCGGCCGCGCCGCCCGCCACCGTAAAGTCCTGGCTGGCCAGGTGCACCAGCCGTCCGTCGATGGTGGCGCATCCCGTCACCACGCCGTCGGCGGGAAGCTCCTTCTCGGCCATGCCGAAGTACGTGGCCCGGTGCCGGCAAAACAGCCCGATCTCTTCAAAGCTTCCCTTGTCCGCCAGCCGGTCCACGCGCTCGCGCGCCGTAAGCTTGCCCGACGCGTGCTGCCGGTCGATGCGATCCTGCCCGCCGCCCATCTCCAACTCCACGCGCTTCGCTACCAGTTCCGCGATCTTGTCGTCCAGTGTCTTCTTTTTTTGAGTATCTTCCTGAGTCGCCATTTCTTCCCCTGGGGAAAACTGCGCACACTCGCGCTTTATGCGTTCTGAGGCACACTTCGCCTTCTTGCACCGGTGCCATTCTATGTCCTGGCAGCATGAACAGGATGTGACACGGTTCACGTTGCACAAGCCTTAGGAGGCACCTGGGTTACCGGCCGACAATGGGCCCGAAGATCAACTTTTTCAGTTGCATACAGAAAGGCGCGATCCGGCATCGCGGGTTGCTATTCAGGTTGCGACGGCGTCTTTTCCTGGCCAGGGCCGTTGCCATACGGGCAATGCCTGCAGCCCGATCCGCAGCAGTACCCGCGCTTCAGGTGGTAAGCCGCGGTAAAGACCATCAGCGGCCCCTCGAAGTAGTAGTCTTCGGGGTCGAGCTTGCGGGATTCTGCGGCGGGCGGCTGCGAGTCCATGGCTCCATTTTCGCAGTTGAACCGTCCACGGATTCACACAGAAGAAAAAAGCGATCAGACAATCTGGAGATTGAGACCTATTGCATATGGCAAGCACTTGCAAGGACGTCGGTCTTCCAAATGTTGACCCCTGCCTCCTTCTGATCATCGTTAGGTGTTGATGGTTCGAAGGCTCCGGCCACCAATCTGCCATCCGGGCTCAGGGCTCCGTTGACGTTGTTTAGCTGCTGTGACAGGCAGGTCTTTCCGGATTTCAAATCCAAGGCCCAGAGCTGACCGGAAGAGTGACCAAAAACAATGCCAGTTTGAGGATCGATCGCTGCAAAGTCGTAGAAGTCCAGCCAGGATTTAGGCAGGTTCGACAGTTTCTCGTCTGGGAGCATTTGACCGTCGCTTGTGCGGGCAGCCACAAACAAGTGAGCATCTGTGAAGTCTTCGAAGAGAAAGAGTCCTTGCGTCGTATCCAGAAAGACCGGCCGCTCCGATTCGGTGAGCTTGGGCAGAGTTCGTTCGACCGCCCATTCACGCGTGTTTCTCAGAACGATCTGTGAACCCTTCAGGGTTAGCAGCGTGCTTCCATCAATCGAGAGAACCGGATCCCTCTCGCCGGCGAAAGACACTACGAGTTTTCCCGATGCGGAATCGAATACATCCGTCGGTCCCGAGAAAACAATCAGAAGGTTCGGATTCTGCGTGTAAAGCAAACGAAGCACGTTGGCGTGCGTATTTTCCAGCGTAGCCGCTAATTGGCCGTCGGGGATATGCCAGAGCTTGATGCCCGGCCCGGATTCTGCCGCAGCCGCAATGAGTTGATTGTCCGGCGAGATAGCAACCTGGCCTACACTTGCGAAGCCGGTATCGACGATGCAGACAATTTGTTGACTCGCAACGTCCCACACCACCAGCCGTCCGTACTCCTTGCCGGCCGCAAGAAGGTTTCCGTCGTGGCTGAACGCGAGCGAGTTGATTTGCGTCAGCGTTGGCGGAATCTTAGACATCTGGCCGTTCAAGATCCCTAATTTGACCGCCCCGTGGCGCGATGGATCGGCAGGTTTGAACTTTACATCGTGGAGCTTGATAACGGGAGAAGGAAATGAACGCTGGGCGAGCAGGCTACCGGGCAACAACAGACAGATACTCATCGACAAAACAAAGCGGGTGCGAGTCATGCGGACAAAGTAGCTTGTGAGTATCTGAATGTCAATCGAAACATTTGATACGAAGCCGAGGCGCATGATATCGGCGGTCGTGATCATGACCGGCGTCGCTCGTTACAATCGAAGATATGGCACTCACCGCGCCCCAATCTGTAATCGATCGCGCCCGCCGCATCAAGATCATTCTCTTCGACGTTGACGGCGTTTTGACTGACGGCACCATCTGGCTCGTCCCCGCCGCTGCGCGGAGCAGCCTTTTGGACGAGATCAGTGGTAAGGAAACGATCGGCTTCGGCGTGAATTCGACGACCATGACCGAAGCCAAAGGCTACAGCGCCCACGACGGCACGGCCATTTCGCTCGCGCGCATCGGCGGATTGAAGTGCGGCGTCATCACCAAGCGCATCAGCGAAACCGTGGCCACGCGCGCCCGCGACCTCAAGCTCGAATTCGTCTACCAGGGCTGCGCCTTCAAGATGCAGGCCATCCGCGAAATCGTGGAGAAAGAAGACGTGACGCTCGAAGAGATTTGCTACGTGGGCGATGACGTCATCGACCTGCCCGCCATGCGTGAAGTGGGATTCGCCGTGGCCGTGGCCAATGCGCGCGAACGCGTGAAGGCCGAGGCGCACTACGTCACTCCCAACGGCGGCGGCTACGGCGCGGCGCGCGACGCGGTCGAATTCATCCTCGAGGCCAAGGGCGTGCTCGACCAGTGCATCGAAGCCTACATCGACGAGCGTAACCCGATTCCGCCGTCGATGGACATTGGCCGCGGCGGGGATATGAAGTAGCAGCGGAGTTGGCGGAGTTAGCGGGGTTAGCGGAGCTGGCGTGGTGAGTCAGAAGTTCGCAGCAAGATGAAATTGTCATCCTGAGCGACCGGAGTCCGCCGTAGCGGACGAAGGGAGTCGAAGGATCTGCGGTTGCTTTTCACGTATTTGGCGAGGTTGACCGGCCCCGATTGAACAGGATCATTAATGGACACTAAGAAAAAAGCCGTCATTCTCCTCAGCGGCGGCCTCGACTCCGCCACCGTGCTCGCCATCGCGAAAGCCGATGGCTACGACCTCTACGCGCTCTCATTTTTCTACGGCCAGCGGCACGCGTGGGAGCTTGAGGCCGCGAAACGCGTGGCCGCGTCGATCGGTGTCGCTCAGCATCGCATCGCCGAGATCGATCTCCGCGCCTTCGGCGGGTCGGCTCTCACCGCCGACATCGCCGTGCCCAAGGGCCGCGCGCCGGAAGAGATGGCCCACGGCATTCCCATTACTTATGTGCCCGCGCGCAACACCATCTTTCTCGCCTTCGCGCTGGCCTGGGCTGAGGTGCTGGGCGCAAGCGACATCTTTCTCGGCGTGAACGCGCTTGACTACTCGGGCTATCCCGACTGCCGGCCGGAATTCATCGCGGCCTTCGAGAAGATGGCCAACCTCGCCACCAAGGCCGGCGTCGAGGGCCGGCAGAATCTCCGCATTCACACCCCGCTCATCGCCCTGACCAAGGCGCAGATCATTGCCACGGGAAGGGAACTGGGCGTGGACTACGGCCTCACCAGCAGTTGCTACGATCCGGGCCCCACGGGCGCGCCCTGCGGCCAGTGCGACTCGTGCCTGCTGCGGCAAAAGGGATTCCGCGAGAACGGAATCGAAGATCCGTTGCGGGAAAACAGCTTCTAGCTGCTAGCTTCTAGCCACTAGCTTTGCCTTGCTTGCCCGCGTCTGTCGTAGGCCGCAGGAATCGTACCGCCGGTCTCCTGACCGGCTGTACTGAGGGCCTCCCGGCCCTCAGAGACTTCGCCAGGCCTTGAATTTTGAGTGCTCGCGCCACCTGTGACAAACGCAGGCGAGGACCAAGAAGCTTGCCTTCCGCACGAAAGAGCTAGAAGCTAGGAGCTAGCAGCTAGAAGCTGCCTTTATGTACTCGGTCAAAGAAATCTACTACACCCTGCAAGGCGAGGGCGCGCAGACGGGCCGCGCCGCGGTCTTCTGCCGCTTTGCGGGCTGCAACCTCTGGTCGGGTCGCGAAGCCGACCGCGCCTCGGCAATCTGCCAATTCTGCGACACGGATTTTGCCGATACGAAAGGTCCCGGCGGGCGAAAGTTCGCGTCGGCGGAGGAGTTGGCCGCGGCTGTGGTTGAAGCGTGGCCGGCCGGCGCTGCCGGAACGCGATTCGTGGTTTGCACCGGCGGCGAGCCGCTGCTGCAATTAGACAAACCGCTCATCGATGCGCTGCACGCGCGCGGTTTTGAGATTGCCGTCGAAACCAACGGAAGCATCGCGGCGCCGCCGGGCCTGGACTGGATTTGCGTCAGCCCCAAGGCCGGCGTGGAGCTAATCCAACGCACCGGACACGAGCTGAAGCTGGTTTTTCCGCAACCCGGCCCCCAATCCGGTGTGGACCCGGCAGCTTTCGAGTCGCTCCGGTTCCGCCATCTCTTCCTGCAGCCCATGGACGGCCCTCACCGCGACGCCAACACCCAAGCCGCGCTCCGCTATTGCCTCGCTCACCCACGCTGGCGCCTGAGCCTGCAGACGCACAAGCTCCTCGGAATCCCGTAAAAACAGGGAGCGAGGGAACAAGCAGACGCCGACAGTCGGCGGTTTTCTTCGCGAGTCTCAGGAGTACAGTTTTTCTGTTCCCTGTTCCCTATTCCCTAGCCTTTTCCGCCTCCGCGAGCCAACCCCGCAGCAGCTTCTCCGCCGGAACGCTCGAGAGATACGGCTTGATGTCCAGCACCGGCGTGCCGTCCAGCATATCCACGCCGCGCACGCGCAAGGACGCGCCTTCGCGGCCGAGCAGCTCGACCACCGTGAGCCCGATCGGGTTCGGCCGCCGCGGCGAGCGCGTCGCGAAGACCCCATGCGGCCGGCCCTCGTCCGTGGGCGGATGCGCGACGAGTTCGAACCCGTCGGCGCGGTCGAACTCCCAGAGCACGTAGAGGTGCGAAAAGCCTTCAATGTCGGCCAGTCCCGGCTCGTACTCGCGCAGCAGCTCGATCGCGCCCTCGGCGTCGTGTTTGGCGCCAAGGCCTTTGGGAATCGCCGATGTTTCCTGGTAGGGGCTATGAACAAATCCGATGGGCTGGGCGGTGAACATGGCAACGCCTCCGCAATTCATCCTATGCATTGGGCTCGGCTCGCACAATCTCGGGTCGCAACAACCCATTCCAGCCGGCCCGAAAGCATCAATTCGCAGTGCGCCCGGTCTAAAGCCAGTGTTTTCAGCTTCAAGTCATCAAAAAAGTGTTTGTCAGACCAAAACGTTCGCTCCGCGCCGCCGGGAACACTTCCGTGCCGGCCGGTGTCTAAGAGAACAGGTGCCCGTGCCGTATGGTGAAACGCCAACGCTCTCGCACCGGGGCCACCCATTCTTCCAACGCCAAACAGCGGCTGGAAGAGGGTGGAAATTCCATCGGCTCACCCGTCCGCGTCAGCATTGTGACGCGGGGGAGGGGTGCAATCGGTGGTTGAAGTGCGGTAACGTGGGAGGAACTGACTTGCAGGCGGACCTCACCATGGGCAATCTTGCCGGCGCACTCGCGCTCCAATCCGACGAAGCGGCTCTCGTGGCAGAGTTGCGGTCGGGTTCGGAGGAGGCGTTTGCCTGGCTCATCGCACACTACCATCAGCCGATCTACTCGCTGCTCGCGCGCACGGTGCGCAACCCGGCCGACGCCGCCGACCTGACCCAGGAAGTTTTCATCAAGGTCTTTCGCGGCATCCACGGTTTTCACGGCGAGTCCAGCCTGCGCACATGGATCTACCGCATTGCGTTGCGCGAGGCGTCGAATCAGCGCCGCTGGTGGATGCGGCACCAGCAGCAGGAGATCCCCATCGAGCAGGAGATGGCGGAGGGGGAGAGCGGACGGCCGGTGCTCTTGAAAGACATGCTGGTCGATCCCGCGGAGTCGCCTTACGATCACGCCCTGCACCAGGAGAACCGGTCGCGCGTGGAGCAGGCGCTCGGCCAGGTGCCGGAGCCATTTCGCACCACGCTTATCCTGCGCGACATTGAGGGATTTGTGTACGAAGAAGTGGCCGCCATCGAAGGGGTCAATCTGGGAACGGTGAAGTCGCGGCTGGTGCGCGGGCGCGCCTGTTTGAAGGCGCTGCTTTTGACGCCTGCGCCGGGCTCACCGGCCAAAGCGCCGGCGGGAATGGCGCTGTCTCTGGGAGAGGAGGCGCAATGAACTGTTGTAAGCAAGTCGAAGCGAGTCTTACCGATTACATGGACGGCCGGTTGACAGGACGCGAAATGCAGGAGATCGATGCGCACCTTGCGGATTGCCGGGAGTGCGCGCGCGAACGGGATTCGCTGCGCGAGATGCAGACGGCGCTGGCCGGGCTGGGCCCGGTGGAAGAGCCCGCCGACCTGCCGCTGCGCATCCGCGTCGCCATCAGCCAGGAAAGGGCGCGCAGCCGCCGCAGCATCTTCACGGTTTTCGATCTGGCGTGGAAAAACTCGCTTGGGCCGTTTCTGCTCCAGGCCGGCGCGGGCTTTGCCAGCGCGGTGCTGCTGTTGGGAACCATCGTTGTGCTCGTCACCATGTTCGCCCAGCCTGAAATCGCGCAGGCCACGCCCGACGAGCCGCTGGGCGATGCCACCGCGCCGCATCTGCTCTATTTCTCCAATGCTCAGGGCGGCAATCAGGGCGATGCCATCAATATCAACGGCCCGGTCGTGGTCGAGGCCTTCATCAACCCTTCCGGCGAGGTCTACGACTACCGCATCGTCTCCGGACCCACCGACGCCCTCACCCGCTCCCAGGTCGAGAACCTGCTCCTGTTCAGCCGCTTCGCCCCAGCCCGCTTCTTCGGCCAGCCCGTGCGCGGATTGGCCGTGCTCTCGTTCTCCGGCGTTTCGGTGCGGGGGTAAAAGCAGGGAACAGGGAACAGGGAACAGGGAACAGGGAACAGAAAAGCCCTCAGCTTTCAGCTCTCAGCCTTCAGCTAAAAGACCGTCAACGCTCTGTAGAGAAGCGGCGCGAGGTTGCGTCACAGTTTCACAGCCCGTTTTTTTGAGAAGTTATAGGGGGGTGGGGGCGGAGCCGCCAGGGATCAGGGATCAGGGGTCAGGGGTCAGGAAAGCTCGGGACTGAGAAGGCAGGGGGGAGGGGGGTGGCAGGTTTCAGGTGTCAGGGGGGGAGGGGGAGGGGGCATAAGCGTTAAAATAAGAAAACCG
>PLSB01000181.1 GCA_003165005.1 Acidobacteriaceae bacterium
ATTTATACAGCATTCAATAATGCCGCCACTACGTCGGTTTCTCTCATGCCAAGGCGAAGAGCCAGCGGCAAACTGAGCGACGCATTATTCCCCTTCAACGGTTGGCATCTTTCATCCATTTCCGAGTGATTGTCTAACTCCTGCCATTGGAAGCCGCCAATCGTCGGACCGTCGATTTCCGAGCTCTCAAGCCAGAGTACCCACGAGGCTCCCTTGTCATGCCGATACAAACAGAGCCATGCAAGCGCTTCGCTTGCATCCCCGCGGCTTCCAATCGTCCCTCCAAAATGTTTTTGTGCCGCAATCAGCTCGGTCTCTTCCAGGACGATAGGCCAGCTTGCAACATTCAAGCCTCCTATCATTTCTTTTGGGACAGTGGGTTGAGGCTGAACCTCAAACAATTCAACCTGGGGAGGGCCCCAGACCGCGCCTGCCTGGTCTTTGCCTCGATCAGGAGAAGCCTGGCCATACGCAGTCAACGTCGCAACGAAGAACGTCGCGACTTGGATCGTGCGCCGCATGGACATCCCGCGTCCTCCTCTCACCCCAGGAAAATCCCCGCGATCGCCGCCGAGATCAGATTCGCCATGGTCCCCGCGAGCATGGCGCGCACGCCCAGCCGCGCCAGGTCGTTGCGCCGCTCGGGCACCAGTGCGCCGATGCCGCCGATCTGCATGCCGATCGAGCCCAGGTTGGCGAAGCCGCACAGAGCAAACGTGGCAATCGTGAACGACCGCGGCAGCAGAGTGGCTCTTTCGGCGCCCAACCCGATGTAGGCGATGACCTCGTTGAGCGCCATGCGCGTACCCAGTAAATTCCCAATGGCGCCGCAGTCGCGCCACGGCACGCCGATGAGCCACGCCACGGGCGCAAACAGGAAACCCAGAATCTGGCCGAGCGAGCCCGGAACCCAGTGCATCCACTGGAGACCGTGCACCCAGCCCAGCATCATGTCGAGCAGCGCCACCAGCGCCAGAAAACTGATGAGCATGATGGCCACATTCAAGGCCAGCTTGCCGCCGTCGATAGTTCCGCGGGCAATCGACCCGATGAAGTTTTCGTCGGCGTGCATCTCGTCTTTGGGGATCACGACCTTGCCTTCGGTGGCCGGCACTTCGGTTTCTGGCACCAGCATCTTGGCCATCAGAATGGTTCCCGGCGAAGTCATGATGACGGCCGAGAGCAGGTGCCGCGCTTCGACGCCCTGCGCGATGTACATGGCCATAATCCCACCCGACACGTGCGCCATGCCGCTGGTCATGATGGTCATCAACTCGCTGCGCGTGGCCTTCGCGAGAAACGGCCGGATGGTGAGCGGCGCCTCGGTCTGCCCCATGAAGATCGAAGCCGCGACGTTCATGCTCTCCGCGCCCGAGATGCGCATGGTCTTGAGCATGATCCACGCCATCGCGCGAATGATTTTCTGCATCACGCCGATGTGATAGAGCACCGCGAAGAAGGCCGAGATGAAGATGATCGTCGGCAGAACCTGAAAGGCAAAGATGGCGCCCTTGTTCGGCCCCAGCATATTGCCGAATGCGCCGGAGTTGGGCAGGCCGAGCTCGCCGAAGAGGATTCTGGTTCCGGCAAAAGTGGCCGAGAGCATGTTTGTGACCACGCCGCCCGCCCAGGTCATCACCGCCTGCCCGAAGCTGAAGCGCAGCACCAGGAAGGCAAAAGTGATCTGGAGGCCCAGGCCCCAGGCAATAGTGCGCCAGCGGATGCGCCTGCGGTCGGTCGAAAACAGCCACGCAGCCAGCAGAACGGCCAGGATTCCCAACACGCCGGTAAATCGACCCAAGGCGACCCCCTCCTGAAATGCGGATTTTGCTTGCGATTAATGTAACGTATCCAACTTGGTTTCGGCCCTATAATGCAACATACCAGGAGGTCGGAACATGGATCAGGATGCAATTTTCACGTTCATGTCCGGATTTCGTTATGGCGTCGTCTCCAGCATCGCCGACGATGGCTCCCCGCAGTCGGCGCTGGTGGGCATTGCTGTCACACCGCAACTCGAGATCGTCTTCGATACCATGAGGTCCTCGCGCAAATACACCAACCTCATCGCGCGTCCGCGTTGTTCGTTTGTCGTGGGTTGGGGCGGTGAGCAAACCGTGCAGTACGAGGGCATTGCTTTCGAACCCGCAGGCGCCGAGGCCGAGCGTTACCGGGAGGAGTACTTTGCAGTGTGGCCCGACGGAAGTTCCCGCCTTACCTGGACGGACCTCACTCACTTCGCTGTCAAGCCGCTCCGGGTGCGCTTGAGCGACTTCGACCAGTCCCCACCGCTGATCATCGAATTGCGTTTTCCTCAACCGTGAGTTGGCATAGTCATCGCGCCTCGATGGCTATCGACTGCCATGCGCCGCGAGAAACTCTTTGGCGTTCTCGAGGGTAAGGATCTTTTCGACCAATTTCACCGGCCTTGGCGGCTTCTCCGCAATGACCACCGCCTTCCGGATCAACTCCGCCGGCTCGGCCAGCATCTCCGCGCTGGTTGCGTAAATCGTTGCGAAAAGCTGCCCGCGCTTCACGCGCGCGCCGCGCCGCGCATGAAAGAGAATGCCCGCGTGCGGATCGACTGGCTCACCGGCCTTCTCGCGTCCCGCGCCGGTGCGCTGCACGGCCCAGCCCATCGCCGTTGTGTCCATCTCCGCCACGTAGCCGTCCTCCCGCGCCTCCACTTCGAGCGTCGCGCCCGGAGTGTGAAACGCCGGATCGTCGAAGACGGAGACGTCGCCTCCCTGCGCATCAATCATCTTGAAAAAGGCAGCCAGCCCGGCGCCGTCGGTGAGCGCCGCTTCAGCCAGCGTGTAGCCGGCCTCGGGCGTCTCTGCCCTACCGCCCAGATGAATCATCCACCCGGCCAGGATGAGCGAAAGCTCGCGCAGGTCTTCACTCCACGCCGGCCGCGCGCCGCGCAGCAGTTCCACGCACTCCACCAGCTCGAGCCAGTTGCCGGCCGCGCGACCCAGAGGCTGGCTCATGTCGGTCAAGAGGGCCACGGTCCGGGTCCCCGCGGACTCGGCCGTCGCCACCATCAGCGCCGCCAGAAACTCCGCGTCCTCCCTCTTGCGCATAAACGCGCCCGAACCGGTCTTCACGTCGAGCACCAATCCGTCCAGTCCCGCGGCCAGTTTCTTGCTTAGTATCGAAGCGCAGATCAGCCCCGGATTCTCGATCGTGCCCGTGCGATCGCGCAGCGCGTAGAGTTTGCGGTCTGCGGGAGCGAGCTGATCGGTCTGGCCGATGATCGCAGCGCCGCACCGGGCGATTACCTCTTCGAATTCCGTCAGCGTGAGCGCGGTGCGGTAGCCGGGAATGGCTTCCAATTTATCCAGTGTCCCGCCGGTGTGGCCCAAGGCGCGCCCGCTGATCATGGGCACGGCCACACCGCAGGCCGCGGCGAGCGGCGTCAACAGAAAACTCGTCTTGTCGCCGACGCCGCCCGAAGAGTGCTTATCGACTGTGCGTTTGCCGAGATTCGCCGGCCGAAACTTCTCGCCTGAGTCGCGCATGGCCAGCGTCAAGGCGCGGGTTTCCTCCGGCGACAGGCCGCGAATCCAGGCCGCCATCAGCCAAGCCGCAAGCTCGGCTTCCGGAATCGATCCATCGGCCGCGCCCTTCGCTACAAACTCGATCTCGCGCGCGCTCAGCGCGCCGCCGTCGCGCTTCCTGCGCAGAATGTCGATCATGTGCAGCTGTGAAGCAGAGTCGGAAAGCATGGTTTTCGCCTTGGTGTGCAAGGCCATCAGGATACCGCACGAGACTCGCCGCGGCTTGCCGGCTCTGGATCGCATAGTGCTTGACACCGCCCTGTCTGCTTCCCTAAGATTCTCAGTCTTCAAGATTCATCTTCGCGATGTGCTTCTGGCATAGATCGCCGGCTGCTGACGGCCGCCTCTGCGCACGCGATGTTGCTTGCGGATGGGTCCCCCAACCCGCGATTCCGGAGCTTCGCTTAAAGCAACTCGGGACCAAAACACGCACCAGGGACAAGACAATGGAAAGGAGATGTTTGATGAACTGTTCCGCCTGTGGCAAGGCAAATGCGGACGGCGTGTCGTTCTGCGAATTCTGCGGAGCGAATATGCGTGCTCAATCGGCAACCACCCCGGTAATGGCTACGCCAGTCGGGGCTCCTGCGGCGCCCGCGCAGCCGCCGGCTCCCTCGGCCGCGGACGTCGCGCAAATGGGGAAATCGTTCTTCAACGCCCTCTCGCTGGGAGAGAAGTTCATTGGTCCGGGAGTGATTGCCGCAGTGATCGGCTTCTTTTTGCCGTGGGTTTCCACGCCGGACTTAGGCAGTCTCGGCGGGTTGTTCGGATCGCTCGGCGCCGGCGCGGGCGCTTCTGAAATCAATCATCTCAGCTATTCCGGCGTTGATGCGGCCAAGCTCTCCGGAGCAGTTTATCTTGTCTTGTTGGCGGCAATTGCCTCCGGCGTGTTGCTCTATCTATCTAGAAGAGTAGCTCCTCCGCAGAAGTTGTTGATGGGTGGTTTCCAGGTGATGATCGGTTCCCTTTGTGGTCCCTTGATTATCGCCGAGTTGCTTTTCATCCCTCTGATTCAATCCGTAGCAGGGATGGGCCTTTGGCTGCTCGGGCTGGGATTCTGTTGCATAGCGGCAGGTGGGTTGATCACTATCGGCACTTTCGGGAAAACGGCGCGCTAAAACAGCAAAGAAGGCGAGGGAATCTATGTTTTGTCCAGAGTGTGGTTCATCGGTTGCAGAAGGGAAAGCGTTCTGTGGACGTTGCGGCGCCCGGCTGAATGCGGCGGGGGAAAGACCGGCCGCCCAGGCCGCCCCTGCCGATGCCCCTGCGCCCGCTCCGGCGCGCCCCATCTCGCTGCGCCGGAAGCTAACCTACGCGCTCGTGGTCCTGCTGGCAGCCCTGGGCGGCGTGGCCTGGTGGTGGATCCATCGCCCCGCGCCGGCTTACAAAGTGCAGGACCCTGGGATTTATCCGTTTCAGGGTCTAAGTGCGGATGGAACCACCGTAAAGTGGGGTTTCATCGACGCCGAGGGCAAGGTGCTCGTTCAACCTGTGTGGGATGCGGCCGACGTCACAACTGTTCTTGGACAGACGGTCTACTGCAACGAAGGCTTCTGCGGGGTTCTAAAGGACGGAAAGTGGGGCTTTATTGATACGAGCGGGAAGTTGGTGATTCCCAACCAGTTCGATGCTGTGGGTCCCTTTATTGAGGGCCTTGCACGAGTCCACCTGGGGAATCAAATCGGCTATATCGACAAGACGGGCCAATACGTCATCAATCCGCAGTTTAGTGGGGGTGGCGATTTCCATGGCGGGCTGGCGGCCGCGAATGGGGCCGGTGGCTGGGGGTTTATCAACAGGGCGGGAGCCTTTGTAATCAAACCCCGTTTCGCGGCCGCCAGCACCGATGGTTTTTCAGATGGTCTCGCGGGTGTTTGCACAACGGGTGAACAATCCTTCCTTGGGGTGGCGCCTGGTAAATGTGGCTACATCGATCGCACTGGCAATTTCGCGGTTAAGCCCCAGTTCAACTCGGTCTCCCCTTTTTCTGAGGGCATGGCCGCAATCCAGATCGATAACAAATGGGGATACATCAATACCTCCGGCAATATTGTCATCAACCCACAATTCGACAGTACAACGATGTTTTCCGGCGGTCTTGCCGTCGTCTCGGTTGCCGGTAAAACTGGCACGATAGACAAGCGCGGCAGATACGTCCTGAATCCCGGGCAATACGACCTTCAACCCCGAGAAGGCGTCCTTCAGCCATTCTCCCGCAAGAATCTCTCCAATCCATTCATTCCCGGCGGATATTTGGAGACGGGTTTGATCTCAAGGAATGGTACCTGGGAGGTGATGCCCACCAAACTCATAAATGGAATTCCCATCATCTTGGGGAGTGTCTTCTACACCAACTTAGAGGGGCGGCTGACAGTCATTTCCGTCGGGAGCAAAGTGCTGACCGGTCCGTATAAAGGAGCGATGTTGAACACGCTCGCCCAGGACCTCGACAACGAGACCAGCGCGATCCAGTCCATGCGCACCCTGATTGCCGCGGAAGCGGGCTATTCCGGCACTTATCCGGCGAAAGGGTTCACGGCTTCCATTTCTGCGCTCGGGCCGGCTCAGGGTGCGCCGGATGAGAATCACGCCGGCTTGATTGCATCGGACATGGCGGCGGGGACAAAAGACAACTACCAGTTCGCGATCACAATTCCCGAAGGTACTTCGACCGGTGGAATCAACTTCAACTACTTCCTTTTGGCCAAGCCTGCCGCCGGTCATGCGGGCCGAAGCTTCTGCGCCGACTCATCCGGAACTGTCCACTATGCTGCGCCGGGAGAAGAATGCGCGACTACGTCTCCGGCGCTATGAACAAAACCCCCGCCAAAAGCGGGGGCTTTTCTCTCACGGGCCATTTCCCCGCTTAGTGAGCGGGCGGATTGCAATTTCGGATGTACACATTCAGGAGATGTTTCATGGAGATTAGGCATCCCTTTGAGGCCAAGTGGTCGCGACGTTCCGCAGCCGGGCTAGTGTTGGCGTTTCTAGTGGCGCTCGCGGTCTTCTGGCCGCGGAATGCGATCGGCCAGCAGCAACCCCTCCCCAAGCTGACGCTGAGTCAAATTGAGCAGTTGGTGTCACACGGTGTGCCCGATTCGACGATGGCTGCTCAGATTCATAAGCGGGGCTTAACCTTCGCGCCTACTCCGGCAAATCTGGAAGAGCTGCGTACCAAGGGCGCCGGGCCGCTGACAATCGCTGCGATCGAAACCATGATCCGCGGCGGGGCAAATTCAGCAGGTACCGGATTCCGAGGACCGGCGGCCGCGGCTACGCCCCAATTCGACACGTCCGCGCCGATGCTGTCGGAGGCAAGGCAAACAATACCGATCGAGGTTGCAACCATCTACCGCTCTCTGGATGGGGGCAATCCCCAGGGCGCACGCCAGTTTATCTCCCCCGGCATCTTCAATGATGCACATCAAATCGACCAGATATGTATCCCCTACACGTACCGGGCGCATTACATCGCCTCCATTGTGGAGCGTCCTGGCGATCTCTTTGAAACGCGGGTTCGGGTTCTTGTCAAACCCTTCAAAGAAGTGGCACAAGTCTTCTGGTTCCGCGCCAACAACGGAGTTTTTGTCCTCACTGGCGTGGATTCTGACCAATTCTCCACTGAAGCGGAGCAGGCCAAAGAATCCGTACGCCAGTTCATCTTTGCTGTCAAAGGCGGGCGATGGGAGATCGCGGCCCATTACGCATCGCCCAACCTGCCTCTTGATCCGTTGAAGGCGCCGAAATACTCGGCGTATTTTGACAAGATCACGACCGCGAATGCTTCATTCGACAAGACACTGTATGAGGGAGGGATAAGGCTGTTAATTCGAGTCGATGTCAGAGGTGGCCTCTGGTATCTCCCCGACTTTCTGGTCGATCCCTCAACGGGTCTCATCGTTCGCGCTTTCTTCCGGTCGCCTGAAAACATCTACTCCGAAGTTCCAGACCCGGCCGGCGTCACGGACCCTGATTTTGAGGCTTACACTTTGAAGCGCTTCGGTCTTGAGGCCGACGCCGCGCAAGCCATTGCGCAAGCTCAAACGGGCAGCCTCTATCGGGTCGGCGGCAGGGTATCGGCGCCGGTGGTGATTCACAGCGTGGAGGCACAGTTCTCCGACGTGGCGCGAAAAGCCAAGTATCAGGGCGTATGCGTGGTTTCGCTCATTGTCGATGCGCAGGGGAACCCGCAGAATCCTCGTATTGCAAAGTCTCTCGGCATGGGGCTGGATGAGAAGGCGATCGAAGCCGTTCGGCAATACAGGTTTAGGCCGGCAATGTTAGACGGTGAAACACCCGTGCCGGTGGCGATCAACATGGAGATCAATTTTCGGCAGTATTGACCTCAATTCTCTCGGCGACTGGCGAGTCCGGGCGGGGAAAGCGTTGGGCGAGGGCCGCAGCGGCTCTGACCTAAGCGTAAGATGTTCGCAGAAATCCATTGCAAAACGGAGGACGCCATGTCATTCCGCACGTTGTTCCTCAGCCGGCTGCTTGGACTTTTCTTCCTGATTTGCGGCCTGGCGATGCTGCTTCACAAACAGTTCTATACGGTCGCGCTCGCCACAGTTGCGTACAGCCCATTGGCCATCCGGTGGATCGCAATGGTGATTACGCTCGCCGGACTTGCAATAGTTCTCGCGCACAATGTATGGTCGAAACCCCCGGTGGTTGTCATCGTGACTCTGTTGGGCTGGCTGACGCTCATCAAGGGTCTCGCCTATCTGTTTCTGCCGGCGAGGTGGCTGGAGGGATTCTTCCAGGCGGTGCTCAACTGCGGCGGGTACGTGTATTCCGTGACGGCATTCGTGCTGGTGCTGGGCGCGTACCTGACCTATGAGGGATTCAAGTCGAAGCCCGCCTAGCGGTCCCGCATAGACGGCCCGAGTCCGCCGCTACTTCAGTTTCATCTCAAACCCCAGCGGCAGCAGCTCGCTGAAGGCCATGGCGCACTTGCCTTCGGCCGCGCTGAACACCACCGGCGCATCGGGCTCGATGAACTCGGCCAGCACCTGGCGGCAGGCGCCGCAAGGCGGGCTGGGCCGGTCATTGAGATTGGCGACAGCTACCGCTTCAATTCGAATCTTCGGCCCAAATTGGGAAACCGCGCGCACCACCGCCGCGCGCTCGGCGCAAATCGTGAGCCCGAAGCTCACATTTTCCACGTTGGTTCCGGTCACGATTTCGCCGCTGGAAAGCCGCAGTGCGGCGCCCACACGAAATTTCGAATAAGGCGCATACGCGTTCTCGGCGGCCTGCTCGGCGAGGTTGAACAGAGCTTCGAGCGCCGCCTGGGTCTGGTCCGTCATATTCGCTGTCCCGATCCGCAAAATGGAGCGAAGATTAGAGGCTAATCCATTTGGCTCAGGATGTATACATGGGAACGGGACATGCGGACCCAGGGAAGACGAATGTCTGCGGCCCATCCCAACAAGCGCAGGAAAATTGAAATGAAAAATCACCGAAGCTGCACCATCTATTGCTGCGAGAGAACGGGTCTGCCGTGGTTGATTCTTGCCGGAGCGCTGGCCGCGAGCGTGTCCGGGGCGCACGGCCAGACCAGCGCCGCCGCCGAGCAGTCAGCGCCTGCCCAGGCAAGCGCAAATGCAACTTCGGGTGTTCCCGCACCACCGTCCGCGGCGTCCGCCGCTCCCGGGCCGGTCTTCGACGTCGCCGCCATCCATCTCCACATTCCCGAGCCGCACGAGCACAACTCCATCTGGACTTCGTCCGCAGACGCCGGCTTTCGAACGGAGAATGTCTCCGTCGTCGATCTCATACATTGGGCTTACGAGATGCCGGAGATCCGCATCCTGGGCGCTCCGGCATGGGCCGGCTCAACCTACTTCAACATCGATGCCAAGGCCGACCCCTCGGTTGCCGCGGCATGGCATGGCCTCAGCTCCGAAGCCAGCCGCCGCGAAATGGAAAAGATGGTCCAGGCGCTGCTTGCCGATCGCTTCCACCTCGTCACCCACACCGAGACGCGCGAACTCCCTATCTACGTTCTCGTCGTTGCCAAGGGTGGGGCCAAACTGGGATCGACCCAAGCCAACGGCACGTGGGTCAACGATAGCAACGGAAGCATTGACGTTGGGGGTTCGAACTGTGTCGCCCTTTTCGCCGAGGCACTTTCCAGGGTCGCGGGCCGCGACGTGGTGGACAAGACCGGTATAGCCGGCCGCTACCATCTGAAGCTCCAATGGACTCCGGATGATGCCTCCGCGCCTTCGCCCGGTAGCGGCGCCCCGGCCGATTCCGGACCTTCCCTCTTTACCGCGCTCGAGGAGCAACTGGGCCTCAAACTGGAGCCCGCCAAGGGACCGGTTCAGGTCCTGGTTATCGACCACGTGGAGGTGCCCTCCGCGAATTAAGTTCGTGGCTCGCGGCCCGTGGTTCGCACTTCGTAGTTGTCAGGAACCGCCGGCGGATGAGCATCTTCTGAGCCTTGGTCCCCCGTTCCCTTGTTCCCTCCTTCCCTTGGTCCCTCGTTCCCATGTTCCCTCGGTCCCTTGGTCCCTGTTTTACTCAAGTTGCGCTCCATCCTTCCGATAAGGCTCTTGAGTGTCCGCCATGGGTCGCGTGAACCCGGCCGCCGGACGAGTGGGAGCCATGGACGATCTGACGAGGGAATTCCTGATCGAGAGCCAGGAGGGGCTGGACCGCATGGAGCGGTGCCTGACGGAACTGGAAGACAAGCCGCAGGATAAGGAGCTCCTGGCCGAGATCTTCCGCTCCGTGCATACCATCAAAGGAACCACGGGATTCCTGGCCTATAAGCGCCTGGAAAAGCTGGCGCACGCCGGCGAAAACCTCCTGGGTCTGTTGCGCGACGGCAAGATGACCGCCAACGCCGAAGTGATTACCGCGTTGCTGCGCCTGCTCGACGGCCTGCGCGAACTGTTGAAGACGATTGAAGCCGAGGGCAATGAAGGCAACGGAGATGACTCCGTGCTAATTGGACGGATCGAGGAGCTGCTGGCTCCCGCGCAAAGCGCCAAAGCCAAGAGTGCGGCCGCAGCTCCACGCGCGCGCGAGGCAACCGCCGTCAGGGCCGCCGCTCCTGCCGCGGAAGCGGAGCCTGCGGCCGCGGAACCGGCCCACGCCCCTGCCGCTCATTCCATAGCCGTGGCAGTTCAGGCGCCGGAGCCTCAAGAAGCCGTTGCCGAGGCTGCGGCGCTCACGCCTGCCGAAGCCACCAAAGCGCGTGCCCAGGGAGGCACCGCGGAGAGCACGCTGCGTGTGGACGTGGCCCTGCTGAACCGCATGATGAACCTGGTGGGCGAGCTGGTGCTCACCCGCAACCAGGTGTTGCAGGCCACGGCGGCCGATCCCAACATGACCCTGCTCTCCCGCCGCCTCGACATGGTCACAGCTGACCTTCGCGAGTCGGTGATGAAGGCGCGCATGCAGCCGGTCTCGAACGTCTTCTCCAAGATGCCGCGCCTAGTCCGCGATCTGACGCACTCGCTGGGCCGCCGCGCGCGCCTGATCATGGAAGGCCAGGAGACGGAGCTCGACAAGAGCCTGCTTGAAGCCATCAAGGATCCGCTCACCCACGCGGTGCGCAATTCGCTCGATCACGGCATTGAGACGCCGGCGGTGCGCGAGGCCGCGGGCAAGGACCCCGAGGGCACGCTCAGATTGCGGGCCGCGCAGGAAGGCAGCCACGTGGTGATCGAGATCTCCGACGACGGCGCCGGCATCGCGCCCGAGAAGATCCGCAACAAGGCCATCGAGCGCGGCCTGCTGACGCCGGATCGCGCCGCGCAGCTCAGCGAGCGCGATCTGCTGCAGATGATCTTCCTGCCCGGATTTTCCACGGCCGCCCAGGTAACCAACGTAAGCGGGCGCGGCGTGGGCATGGACGTGGTCCGCACCAACGTGGAAAAGATCGGCGGCAAAGTCGAGGTCGACTCGCGGGTGGGCAAGGGCACTACGTTGCGCATGCGCATTCCGCTCACGCTGGCCATTATTCCCGCGCTCATTGTGCGCAGCATCAGCCAGAGTTTTGCCCTCCCCCAGGGCGCGCTCTCCGAACTGGTGCACATTCCTCCCGAGCGGGCCGCCACGGCCGTCGAATGGATGGAGGGCGCGCCGCTTTACCGGCTGCGCGGGCGTCTGCTTCCGCTGGTCTTTCTGGACCAGCTGCTGATGCCGGGCCGCGCGTGCAAGCTCTCCACGGAGCGCGACAATTTCATCGCCGTGCTCGATGCCGACGGCCGCCGCTTCGGCCTGATCGTCGACTCGCTTGCCGATCCGGAAGAGATTGTGGTCAAGCCGCTGAGCGTGGTGCTCAAAGATATCGGCTTGTTTTCCGGGGCCACCGTGCTGGGCAATGCCGATCTGGCCCTGATTCTCGATCCCGGGTCGATCGCCGTAAAGACCGGGGTAACCATGAGAAGCGAGGAAGATGCCGCGCAGGCTGTAGAGGACGACAGCGAGGCCGAAGCCGCCCGCATGCGCTATCTGCTGGTGGAAGTGGCGGGCCGCCAGGCCGCGGTGCCGCTCAGCGACGTGCTGCGCATCGAGCAGATACCCTTCTCGCGGATCGAATACATCGGCTATCGGCCGGTGCTCAACTTCGAGGGTCAATTGCTGCCGGTGGAGGACTCGGGCGGCATTCTGGCCGCGGCCCAGGGCAATCCCGAGACGGAGATTGTGGTGGTGGTCTGCCGCGATGGCAACCGCCATGTGGGCATCGCGGTTTCGCACGTGCTCGACGTCACCTCTGGCGCCAACCTCTTCGAGGCCGGCACGGGAGCGCGCACCGAGGGGGTCACGCTCTTGAATGAGCGCGTGACCAGCGTGATCAATCTGGGCGGCGTGCCGCCGCTGCCCGCTATGGAAACCGCGCCTGAGGGCTGGCAACAGGCGGCGGAGGTATCGGCATGAGTTCGAGTGCAAGCGCATTGCAACGCAAACAGAAGAACGAGGCGGTGGTGGAAGTGTGCTCGGTGCGCCTGGGCAAGACGCTCTTCGGAGTGCCTATCCAGCACATTCTTGAAATCATTGGTTCGGCGCGTCCGCAGCCCATCCCGCTGGCGCCGGGTTTTGTGGGCGGCCTGGTGCACTATCGCGGCGACGTGCTGACCACCGTGAGGCTGCGCTATCTGCTCGATCTGCCGCCTCTCGAGGGCCCACAGGACATTCTGGTGCTGGAGAGCGCGGGAGGCTGTTTCGGGCTGCTGGTGGATTCGGTAGGCGAAGTGCTTACGGTTCCCGCAGCCGCCTACGAACCCAACCCGTCGATTCTCGACGAGCGCCGCAGAGGGTTGCTGGCCGGCGCCTACAAGCTCAAAGACAGCCTGCTCGTCATGCTCGATCCCGAGCGGCTTGACCCCGCGCGGCTTGACCCGGCGCGTCCGGGCGCGGCAAGGGCGGCTTAAGGCCGGAGACACTTGTGCCAGGAGGAAAATCATGCGAGCACTGATCGTCGACGACTCGCGCTTCGTAAGAGGCTATCTGCGCGGCATGCTCGAAGAACGGGGCATTGCTTGCGAGGAGGCCGCCGACGGCCGCGCAGGGCTGGAGCAACTGCACAGTGGCCTCACCTTCGATATTGCCCTCTTGGATTGGAACATGCCGGTGATGAACGGCCTGGAGATGCTCCAACAGCTGCGCGCCGAGGGATTCAGCGACCTGAAAGTGATGATGGTGACCACGGAGGCTGAGAACGACTACATCGTGCGCGCCCTCGAAGCCGGCGCCGACGAATACCTGATGAAACCCTTCGACGACGAAGCCCTGAACGAAAAATTAGCCATGCTCGGTCTGGTCGAGGCCTGAGTCGATGACGAGGCCTGAACTATGACGGCCACAAGCCGCATTAGGGTACTGATTGTGGACGACTCCGCCGTGATGCGGAGTTTGTTGCGCTCTGTCATCCTCTCCGATCCCGGCCTGGAGGTGGCGGGAACGGCGGCCGATGGCGCGACGGCCCTGGAGAGCATCCGCCTGGATTCTCCCAACCTGGTTCTGCTCGATGTGGAGATGCCGGTGATGGACGGCCTGGCCACGCTGCGCGAGATGCGCGCGCGCCGCCACACCATGCCGGTGATCATGTGCAGCGCGCTCACCCAGCATGGCGCCACGGTCACCATCGAGGCCTTGGCCAGCGGGGCCAGCGACTATGTGGCCAAGCCCACCGGCCAGAGCGGACGGGAAGCGGCCGCCCGCGCGCTGGCGCAGGAACTGCTTCCCAAGATTCACGCGCTCACCGCCCACCTGCAACCGCGTCCCGCCGCGCCCGCCGCGCCACGCACCCTGCTCCCCATGCCAGCGGCGCCGCAGCCGCTGGCCCCGCGTGTGCCGGCAAAGCCGCTGGTGCTGGCGGTCGGCGTTTCCACGGGCGGCCCGGCGGCGCTCGACGTTCTTCTTCCGCAGCTTCCTCAAAGTTTTCCGGTTCCGGTTCTCATCGTGCAGCATATGCCCGAGATGTTTACGCGCCTGCTCGCCGAGCGCCTCAGCCGCCGTTGCTCTTTGGGCGTTTGCGAAGCCGAGGAAGGCATGCCCGCGACCGCCGGCTCGATTTACATCGCGCGCGGCAACTGGCACATGGAAGCGCTGGCTGCGGCTCGTCCCGGCGCGCCGGCCACCATCCACCTGACCCAGGATCCGCCGGAGAACCACTGCCGGCCCGCCGTGGACACGCTCTTTCGCTCCGCGGCGCGAGTATACGGCTCCGGCGTGCTCGCCGTGGTGCTCACCGGCATGGGCTACGACGGCCTCGCCGGCTCGCGCGTCATCCTGGAACATGGCGGCTCCGTAATGGCGCAGGATCAGGCCACCAGCACCGTGTGGGGCATGCCTGGCGCCGTGGCCCAGGCCGGATTGGCCTACAAGGTGCTTCCTCTCACCGCCATTGCCCCGGAGATCATGCGTGTCGCCGGCCACGCCGCGGCCGCGCCCGCCGAAGTGCGCAACCTTCCACGGATGGTGGTTTAGCCATGGAACAGACTTTCTCTGTTGACTACGGCTATCTCCGCCAGATCGTCTTCAACGTCTCGCAAAACGTCCTCGACGCCTCGCGCGATTACCTCTTCGACACGCGCCTCACCAAGATCCTGCGCAATCAGGGCATGGCGCATCTCGACGAACTGGTGCGCAGGCTGCGCGCCCAGAAGAACATTGCGCTGGAACACGAAGTAGCCGAGGCCATGACCATCAACGAGACCAGCTTCTTCCGCGATCTGCGCCCCTTCGACCTGTTGCGCCTGGAGTTGCTGCCCAAGATTGTCGAGGCCCGCCGCCATCACCGAAGCCTCCGTTTTTGGAGCGGCGCCTGCGCTACCGGCCAGGAAGCCTACAGTCTGGCCATGCTGCTGCTGGAGCATTTCCCCATGCTGGTCGGCTGGAACATCGTCATCGAGGGCACCGACATCTGCAGCGAGGTAGTGCAACGCGCCCAGGCCGGCCGCTATCACCGCATCGAAATCAACCGCGGGCTGCCCGCGCGCTACGTGGTCCGCTACTTCGACCATATCGGCGAAGACTGGATCGTGAAGCCCGAAGTCCGCAAGCTCTCGAACTTCCGCCGGGCCAATCTCTGCGGCCCATCGCTGCCCTTCAACCGCACCACCGATCGCTTCGACGTGATCTTCCTGCGCAACGTGATGCTCTATTTCGATCAGCCTACGCGCCGCACCCTGATGGCCGGCGTGCACCACCTGCTGGCTCCCGACGGCCTCCTCTTCCTCGGCTCCAGCGAGCAACCTGCCGATCCCTCGATCTGGACGCCCGTCCTCGCCGGCGGAACCTGCTACTTCCGCCCCCGCCAGCCCAGCTAAAAGCAGCTATCAGCTCTTAGCTGGGTTGTATCGACATAGAGAGCCTCTCCGCAAATTGCGTATCGCAAGTAGCGCCGGTCTCCTGACCCCCGCAGAGCTGGCGGCGGTTCAGAATGAGCTATTTCCCCTGCCGTTGAGAGATATGTGAGAAATACGGCCTACGGCCAATGCTGTTCACTTAAGGACGGTGCGGGCGTGGACGCCCGCACTACAGCCGGTCAGGAGACCGGCGCTACACACCGCCGCGCAGCCGTAGTCCTTAACTGAACAGTATTAAGCCTACGGCCCACAAACGAATTTGGCGCGGATGGCGCTCTCGCCTGTTGAGCGCCTGCGGTCCAACTTCAAAAGAACCTGTACGCTGACCCGGTTCTTCGGCGAAGATGGTAGGAACGACCGCCCATAGCCTTTGCCGTGGGAATTGCGTTGCCTCGAAGCCGCGCATCTCCGAACCCAACACCCTCATGGCTCGAAGCGGAGAAGAGAAGACCCATGAATTATCTGGAACGATTCAAAGTTGCGCCGGGATCCAAAGTAAAACTCAGGAAGTTGGACCCCGCATCGAAAGACGCCCACAAGAGCCACAAGGCCGCGGCCGAGGAGATCGCTCACTATCAGAACAAACTCCGCGAGCTCCAGGACCTGCTTTACGCAGAGCGCGGCCATTCCCTTCTCATCTGCCTGCAGGCCATGGACACCGGCGGCAAAGACGGCGTGATCAACCACGTGCTGGGCGCGATGAACCCGCAGGGTTGCCGCGTGGCGGCATTCAAGCAACCTTCCGCGGAGGAGGCTGCCCACGACTTTCTATGGCGCGCGCACAAGGCCGCGCCTGCCCGCGGCGAAGTGGTCATCTTCAATCGCTCGCATTACGAGGATGTTCTGGTGGTCCGCGTGCACAACCTGGTGCCGAAGGCGGTTTGGTCGCGCCGCTACGATGAGATCAACGACTTCGAGCAGAACCTGACCGCCAACGGCACGCAGATTCTCAAGTTCTTTCTGCACATCTCCAAAGAAGAACAGCTCAAGCGTTTCAAGGAGCGGCTCGACGACCCCAGCAAGCACTGGAAGATCAGCGAGGCCGACTACAAAGAGCGCGGCTTCTGGGACGATTACGTCGCCGGCTACGAAGAAGCGCTCTCCCGTTGCAGCACCAAACATGCGCCGTGGTTCGTCATCCCCGCCAACCACAAATGGTTTCGCAACCTGGCTATCGCGCGCATCGTCGTGGAGCATCTGGAATCGCTGAAGATGCAATATCCCAAACCAACAGTCGATCTGAAGTGCATCCGCCGCGAGTACCACGCCGCGGCAAAAGACAAATAGCCTTACGCAACTCCTGAGTTGGCGAATGCCTCTGCGGGCAGTGCTGGTTTCATAGCTTTTTGCAAATAAATGCGAGAGGCCCTGCAAGAGAAGCGTCGTTGCGCCGTCCCTCCGGGACTCCCGAGTGCATTTGTGGAAACCGCTCCCTGCGGCCCATTCGTAACTTGCACGATAGAAGCGCGCCGCCCGCCTATCTCTCCTTCTCGAATCGGGCATCAATGTCATCGTCAACGAGGAGCTGAACTTTGTCGCGCTCTAACTTAATCGGGTATTCCGAATGCTCTAAGAGCAGCTCTGCAGGTTCGCCTTCGTAGAACACCCAGCGTCCCTTGCTCGGGGGATTGTTGTCATTTCGCTGGTCAGACTCGAATTCATATGTGCCATTATCATGAAGGATTAGACTTTCCCCGATATGGTATGGCGCCCAACGTGGATCGTCAGATTTAAACACATATGTTCCGACGAGAGTTATCCTTGTCACCCTCTGGTGCGAAGCCCTGCAGCCACCCAGAAAGGCAATCGACATGAGAGTACAAATTACCAGTGATCCGTTTCTCATTTGTACACCTCCGGCGGGTGGCTGACTCGCCGACCCGCTGACTCGCTAACTCGCCGCTGCCCCGCCAAGCAGCCGCTCGACCTCGTCATGCAGGCGCGCGGCGATGGCGGCTTCGCTTTCTTCGGGACTGAAGCGGATGGCTTCGCCCACGCGCACCTCAATAAGCCCCGAGCGGAACCAGCGGCGCCGGCCGGTCTTCATCTCGCCCAGGCCGCGAATGGCCGTCGGCACCACGGGCACGCCGCATTGTTTGGCAAGCAATCCGATGCCGGGACGGAAGCGGGCCAGTTCTCCCGCGGCCGAACGCGTGCCCTCGGGAAAGACCATCACGCTGTAGCCGCGATCCATGGCCTTGCCGGCGTGCGCAAAGCTCAACTGGAAATCGCGCTGGCGCGGCAGCGGAAAGACATTGAAGAGCGCCGTCGCCAGCCAGTAGGCCGGCGGCCCCAGCAGATAGAAGCCCTTGTGTCCCGGCGGCCAGTCGGGATTGCGCCAGTGCCGGTAGTCGTCGAGCATGTCGCCCGCCATGGCCACGGCGATGCGGCGTCGCAGCGGGCCAGCGAGCGCGTATTGGATCAGAGGGCCGTCGTAGGCGGTGACGTGGTTGCCTACTATGAGCAACGGCCCTGGCGGCAACGGCTGCGCGGGGCCGACGACACGCGGCGCAGCCAGGAGCCACGTCAGCGGGCGCTGAATCGCTTCAAGGAAAGCCACGCGCAGCCATTGGAACGGCGCCCACCACGGCCACTCGGGATAGACGTAGCGCGTACGCTGTGCCGGCGGCGCACCTAGATTCTGCTCCCTGTCTCCTGTTCCCTGTTCCCTGTTCCCTGTTCCCTCAGCCTCTGTCTCCCTGATCCCTGATCCCTGTTCCCTAGTCCCTGCTCCTTCGCTCGCCACCAATCTTCGCAGTTCTCCCAGCGTGTGCATCTCTTCGAGCAGCCCGCTGCCCTCCACAATTCCCAGCCGCTCCTCGATGGCTGCCGAAAGCTGCACGCGTCCCAGGCTGTCGAGATGCAGATCTTCGCTCAGGCGCAGCTCGTCGCCCACGCCGAGGTTTCGCTCTCCGGTGATCTGCGCAATCAGGGCCACGAGCCAGTCGGAGGAGGGTCCGAAGGCGCCGTCAGACGGGCCTGGAGCGCCGCTGCTGGTGGTGGCCGCCGCGGCCTGCATCTGGGCCAGCCACGCAGCTACGGGCTTGCGCCGCACTTTGCCGGTCGAGGTGCGCGGTAGATCGGGCTCCGGCCACAGCACCCAGCGGCTGATGCGCTGGAAGTCGGCCAGTTTGGCGTTGGCCCGCGCGATGGCCCCCGCGGCCCCGTCTCCCGCGCCCCGGCAGGCCAGCACGGCGCACGGTTCCGGGCCGTTCGGCGTCTCCATGGCCACCACCGCGCACGCGGCGACCTCCGGCTGCTCTTCGATGGCCGCTTCAATGTCTTCGGGATGAATGTTGAGCCCCGCTGCGGTAACGATCACCTCGCTCTTGCGGCCCAGAAACTTGAGTTCGCCCGATTCCTGCCGCTCGGCAATGTCGCCCGTGGCCAGCCACTCGTCCTCACGCGGACGCAGTTCGCCGCCCTGCCAGACGGCGCCGGAGATCACGGCCCCGCGCACCAGCACTTCGCCGTCCGGCGCGAGCTTCACCTCGCGCCCGGCCATCGGCTTGCCGATGGTGCCTTTGGCCACATGGAAGGGATGGTTGAGCGTGATGAGCGCGGTCGACTCGGTCAGGCCGTAGCCCTGTACGAGCACGAATCCGAGCGCATTCCAGAACTGTTCAAGCGGCCCCGGCAACGCGCCGCCGCCGGAGACGAAGGCCCAGAACTTCAAGCCAAACACGCGATGCACCGCGCGGAAGCGCCACCACCGCAGCCACGGGTTGAGCTTTTGCGAGCGGGCGATGCGCCCGGCGAGCCCCGCATCGGTCGCTTCCAGATGCGCCTTGAGGAGAGCCAGAACGCGCGGCACCGCGGCCAGAACCGAGATGCGCTCCGCGCGGATGAGCTCGACGATGTGCGGGGCGGCGAGCCGGCTCTCGAAGTGCAGTTCGGCCCTGAAGATGGGTGGGACCCAGAGCCCCATGGTCTGGCCGAAGACATGGCTCAGGGGAAGAGTGTGCAGAATGCGCAGGGGATGGATGAGCCGCTCGTAGCGCATGTAGGGCTGCGCGCCGTCTTCAATGGGACCCACGCTGGCCAGCACGTTGCCGTGGGTGATCACCACGCCCTTGGGGTCGCCCGTGGTCCCGGAGGTAAAAAGAACTTGCAACGGCGTTTCCTGCTTGAGGCCGCTCACGGCGTCCATCTCCGCCAAGGGAAGACGGTCGAGCCAGTCTTCGAAGGCCAGCGTGGGGATGGCAACGCCGCTATCCGCGGAGCTGAGTTTGCCCGCGGAGGTGAGTTTGCCCAGCAGGAGCGCGTCGCCGACGGCGAGTTTCGGATGAACGTCGGCCGCCACGCGCGCGGCAAAGTCGGCCGATCCCGCCGCATCGAGAGGCACGGCCAGCACTCCGCGCAGAAGGCAGCCATAAAACGCGGCGATCCACTCGGCGCTGTTTTCCGCCCACAGCAGCACGCGGTCGCCCTGGACGATATTTTGCCCGGCCAAAAATGCGGCAAAGCGGCCTGCAAGGCGCGCCAGTTCGCCGTAGGTGGTCACGTGACGACGATTGCCGCGAAAGTGCACCACCGCAGTCTCGCGGCCGAAGCGGCGAAAATCATCGATCAATGTTGCGAGGTGGTCGCGCATGAATTGTTCCGGCAAGATCATGGTACGCGATCACGGTGCGCCGTTGGTCCGGTGGCGTCGTACACTGGAATTACCAAGGTTTCCCCGATGAAAAGAACCGCAATCGGCGTTTATGTTCTCGTCACTCTGGCGTTGCTGGCCTGGGGCTACTACCAGGCAATTTACGTTGCGCCCAACGATGCCATGCAGGGCGAAATCTTTCGCATCATCTACTACCACGTGCCGTCGGCGTCGGTGGCGTTCGCGTTTTTCGCGGTCAGCCTGGTGGGATCGATCGGCTACCTGGCCTCCAGGCGCGAACACCATGAGCGAGCCCAGAAATTCGATGCCTGGGCGCTGGCCGGTGCCGAGGTGGGCGTGGTCTTCTGCACCGTGGTGCTGACCACGGGGCCCATCTGGGGACGCCGCGCCTGGGGCATCTGGTGG
>PLSB01000192.1 GCA_003165005.1 Acidobacteriaceae bacterium
CGCCGAGCACGGCCACCAGTTCGCCACCATCAAGACCGACGTCAAAACCATCCCGCCGGCCTCGGTGCAGGTCAACTTCGATATCAAGGAAGGCCCGGTGGTGAAGGTGGGCAAGATCGAATTCGTGGGCAACCGGCACTTGAACGGGCTCTACCTGCGCCGATCCATGAAGAACCTGAAGCCCATCGGCATCCCCTACTCCATCGTCTTTGAGGACCTCTTCGCCCAGACCTACGACGCCTCCAAGCTCGAGGAAGATACCGAGCGCGTGCGCCAGGCCTACCGCGACAAGGGCTACGCCAATGCCGCCGTCGAGGAGCCGAAGACGCAGATCCGCGACGAAGGCGGATTGAACTTTCTCACCTTCCGGCCGCGCAAGGGCAAGCGCATCGACATTCAGTTGACCATCGAGGAAGGCGGCCGCTACCGGCTGGGCGCCATCACCTTTACCGGCAACAAGCAGTTCAACAACCTCAGGGCCATGCGGGCTCAGTTTCCCATCAAGGATGGCGACTGGTTTAACGCCACGGAGATCAGCAAAGGACTCGACAACCTGAAGAAGGCCTACGGCAGCCTGGGCTACATCAACTTCGGCGCCGTGCCCAAGCTGGCGACCGACGAGCAGAAGAAAACCGTGTCGCTGAATATCGATATCGACGAGGGCAAGGAGTTCTTCGTCTCGCGCATCGAGTTCCAGGGCAACAGCATTACGCGCGACCGCGTCATCCGCCGCGAGCTGATGCTCGACGAGGGTTCGGTCTACAACTCGCAGCTCTGGGAGTTCAGCCTGCTGCGCCTGAACCAGATGGAATACTTCGATCCGCTCAAGGTCGATCAGGACTCCGAGGCCCATCAGGATCCCGATGCCGGCACTGTCGATCTGCTCCTCAAGGTGAAGGAGAAAGGCAAGAACTCGATCGGCTTGAATGGGGGCATCAGCGGCTACAACGGCGCTTTCCTCGGCCTCAACTACCAGACCAACAACTTCCTGGGATTGGGCGAGACCCTGAGCCTGCAGGCCAATCTGGGCTCGATAAGCCGCAGCTTCCTCTTTGGGTTTACGCAGCCCTATTTCAAAAACCGCCCCATCAACGTGGGCTTCCAGGTCTTCAACAACAAGCAGGATTACAACGCCGCCAAGAATTACCAGGCCACCTCCGGCGCATCGGTCAACCTGTCCGCCGCGCAGCAATCGCTCACGCAGAACTACAACGTCGGGTCCGACGGCGTCAACTTCTCCGTGAGCTACCCGCTGAAGCGGCACGCCTTCCAGCGCGTGGGCGTCACCTATTCGCTCACCAAGTCTACGATTACGGCCTTCAGCACCGCGTCGGCGACCTTCTTCCAATCCATTGCATTCCGCTCCGGGGTGCAGGGATCGAACCCGCTGGCCGGCATTATCAACAGCTCAGTCAGCCTCAGCTACTCCTACAACACGGTCTCGAACCCGATCCGCCCGCACGACGGCAAGGAGTACACGGCATACCTGCAGTTTGCCGGCCTGTGGGGCAACGTGCGGTATGTCAATTCGGCGGTTGCCTATAAGCGCTTCATCCCCATGCACTACCTGATCCCCACCAACGGGGGGCGCAATGTGCTGGGCGTGCGTGCGCAGTTGAGCTTCATTCACGGCGTCTCCGGCGCTGTGGCGCCGCCCAACAACCGCATGTACGCCGGCGGCGAGATGGATCTACGCGGCTTCGACATGCGCAGTGCCACACCTTACGGCTACGTGCCCACGCGCGTCAATTTCCAGCTCACCAATCCCGACGGCAGCTGCGTGCCGCGCGACATCAACAACCCGCAGGACAACCAGTGCATTCAGGTGCCGCTGCCGGTTTACGGCGTTGCCTCCATCGGCGGCGACACCAGCTTCACGAGCAATGTCGAATACCGCATTCCGGTCATTGGGCCCTTCACCTTCGCGTTCTTCGACGACTTCGGCATCGATACGGCGCTCAGCCACGGGCAGTTGCAGCAAAGTCCCGAGGGCTTTGCCGCGCTGGCCGCGCCGCTTTACGGCTGCCCGGTCTTCAACAACGGCGCCTGCCAGGGCGGTATTCCGGGATCCGACGTCGGATTCAAGAAGGATATCCATCCGGTCCTCGGCACCAACTTTGTTCCCCGCATGTCGACGGGCGCGGAGCTCTCGGTGCTGATGCCCGTCATCAACGCGCCGTTCCGGCTCTTCTACGCCTATAACCCGCTGCGCCTTTATGAGCGCCCCTACTGCCCCAGCGGGCTCACCGGTGGGAAAGCCGACCAGTTGAGTTGCAACGCCAACCTGATTACGCAATCCCTGTTTCCCAACACCAATGCCGGCCTTTACACCTATCAGGAGGCTATCGAGTCCTACGGGCAGCAGCAAGTCTTTCGCGAGCCGCGCAAGACCTTCCGGCTGACGATCTCCACGACCTTCTGAGAAACAGGTTTCAGGTGCCAGGTTTCAGCCAAAGGGCCGCTCTTCACGAGCGGCCCTTTCCATTACCAGTGGAACAATCCTGGCAGAAAAGCGCCGCAAGCCGCTTGACTCCCCCGAACGCGCCGCGCCAAACTGGCGTGGATGCAAACCCTTGGACTTTCTGGTGAGAGCAAGCGCTCCGATGGCCGCCTGAAGAGCATCTTCTGGCCCACGGTCGAAAACGCCTGGGACGTAAATTACCTGGGCCAGCAGGGCTTTTGGATCTGCGTGATCGTCGGCGGATATCTGGCGCTGGTCGGCCTATTCTCCGGCAATCCCCTTCTGCTGGTCGCCTATCTGGCCATGGCGCTGGTCTTCCTGATGGGCGGCATCGGCGTTCGCGAGGCCAGCTGGCCGGCGGCGGCCATGGCCTTCGCCATCTTCTCGAGCGACATCCTCTACACCCTGGCCGTGGGCCGTCTTCCCGGAATCGTCTCCATCCTTTTCGCCGGCATCCTGCTGTCGAACGTGCGCGCGGCCTTTCTGGCCTCGGAGTGGAGGCCCGCCCGGGAAGATGAGGACCGGCCTGCGCGCTTTAACGAAACCTTCTGGGACAAGCTTGTCGACCAGTGGCCGGCCAAGGCCTGGCCGGTTCTCGAAGTTCCGTTCTTCGCCCTGGCGGCGCTGCTGCTCCTGCTGAGCCTGGCAGGCGTAGGAACCGCGCTTTGGCACCGCCTGAGTGCGCTCTCAGGGCCGTTGCATCCGTGAAAATCGGCGGCTTTGCCGAGGGCCGCGGGCGATTCCACCTTCGCTGCGCTCAACGGCGCGAGCACGGCCCGCGACTCATCTTTGTGCATCTTGGGAAATGGTGGCCAGGGACGGGATTGAACCGCCGACGCCGGCCTTTTCAGGGCCGCGCTCTACCACTGAGCTACCTGGCCTCAGTTGAGACAAGAAGTTGATCGAATCTGCGCAGACTCCGGCGCTGCCGGGTGGCATTGCCGGGTAAGGTGGGCATTTCCACTTGCCGTGCGCTCAATACAACCAGACTTAGTATACCAATCCGGAATGCGGTCGGCCAAACCCGCTCCCTCCGAACACAAGATGAGCCTGAAGGCGGGTCTCTTGGTCAGGCGCGGCGGGACTTGCGCGCTGGACTACACTGGAAAGCATTATGCGACGCCCCGTATGGTGTTTTGCTTGTTTTGGACTGGCTTTCGGAGTTGCGGCCTTCGGCCAGACGCCCGCACCGCAAGGACGAGGGATTTCCGCAACCAGGCAGGGAACCGAACTCCGCGCCGCGCGGACCTACGAGGCTGCTGTGCGGCAGGGTTCGCCCGCGCTGACGGCTTTTCTGGCCCAGTTTCCCAAGGGCGCCGATCTGCATGTGCATCTTTCGGGCGCCGTCTATGCGGAGACCTTTATCCGCGAAGCGGGCGAGGACGGCATCTGCGTGGACCCGGTGGCGCGGAGCTTTGCCAAACCGCCATGCACCGGGCGGCTGATTGCTGCAAAGGACCTCTCGGGCGACCTGAGCGGCGCCAGGCAAGTGTTCTACGACAGCATGATCGATGCGTTTTCGATGCGCAACTTCGTTCCAATGCCGGGATGGAGCGGGCACGACCAGTTCTTTGCCACCTTTGACCGCTTCGGCGGCCTCAAGGATCACTATGGCGAGTGGGTGGACGAGGTGGCGAGCCGTGCCGCGGCGCAAAATGAGCAGTACCTCGAACTGATGGTGACGCCGGCCTTCAGTGGCGCCGCCGGGATTGCGCACGAGATCGGCTGGAGTCAGGAGTTGGCCGGGGCCGACCCGAAGGCGTTTGCCGAGTTCCGCCAACGGCTGCTGGACAAGGGATTGCGCGACGAAGTAGCCGCGGATCGCGAAAAAGCGCAGGCGTCCGAGACGCAGAGGAAGCAGTTGGAGCACTGCGGAACCGCGCAGGCAGCGCCGGCCTGCCAGGTGGAAGTGCGGTATCTCTACCAGGTGCTGCGCGGCAATGCGCCGGAACAAGTGTTTGCGCAGACGCTGCTTGGCTTCGAGACCGTCCAAGCAAGCATGGCGGCCAAGGACGGCCTGTGGGTGGGCATCAATTTTGTGCAGCCCGAGGACGGATTCATTTCCATGCGCGACTGCACGCTGCAGATGAAAATGGTGGGTTATCTGCACACGGTGTATCCCGGCGTTCCCATCTCCCTGCACGCGGGCGAACTGGTGCTGGGCCTGGTTCCGCCTGAGGGACTGCGCTTTCATATCCGCCAGGCGGTGGAGCTGGCCCATGCGGCGCGCATCGGCCACGGCGTGGACGTGATGCACGAGGACGACGCCGCGGGACTGCTGAAGGAGATGGCCGCCGAGCACGTGATGGTCGAGATCAACCTGAGCTCGAACGAGGGGATTCTTGGCGTGAAGGGCGCGGAGCATCCCTTCCCGATCTATCGCGCGGCGCATGTGCCCGTGGCGCTTTCGACCGACGACGAGGGCGTGAGCCGCATCGACCTGACGCACGAGTATGTTCGCGCGGCGCTCGATTACCACTTGAGTTACGCGGACCTGAAGCAACTGGCGCGGACGGGCATGGAGCACGGCTTCCTGCCCGGCGCGAGCCTGTGGGCCAGGCCGGACGACTTTGCCGCGCCGGCGGACGCCTGCAAAGGCCAGGCGCTGGGCGCGGCCAATCCGGCTGCGGCGTGCCAGGCGTTTTTGGGTGCAAGCGAAAAGGCCGCGGCCCAATGGGAGCTGGAACGGAGATTCCGAGACTTTGAGGCGAGGTTCTGATGGACAACGAGCGGATTCGCGAGATTTGCCTCAAGCTGCCGCACGCGAAGGAGACGCTGAACTGGGGCCACCACCTCGTCTACTGGGCCGGCGACCGCGACATTGGCGGAAAGATGTTTGCCATGACCGACCTGGACGGCACGGGGACCGGCGTGTTGTGGTTCCACTGCGGCGCGGAGCGGTTCCACGAGCTCGTGGAGCGCGAGGGAATCATCGCCTCGCCTTACCTGGCGAAAGTGCATTGGGTTACCGTGGAGCGCTGGGACGTGCTGCGGCCGCGGGAAATTGAAGACGAGTTGCGCCGGGCGCATGCGTTGATCTTCGAGAAACTCGCCCTACGGACCAAGACCGTGCTGGCGATGCCGGAGAAGGAACGCACGAAGGTGATTCGCGAGCGCAAGAAGACGCTGGCGGCGCGCGCGAAGAAGAAGAAGTAGCACGGATTGAACTTTGCGGCGCGCGTTTCCGTAAGAGCGAAGGAGCGCAGCCGATCAGGCATTGGCTCGCGAGGCGGTGAAACCATGGTCAAGTTTCTTCTGTTTTGCATTCTGCTTGTTTTGTGCTGGCCGCTGGCGCTGGCGGCCCTGGTGCTCTATCCGTTTGTTTGGCTGGTGCTGTTGCCGTTCCGCGTCGTGGGCATCGCCGTGGGCGGAGTGCTGGAGTTGGTCAAAGCGATCATCCTGCTGCCGGCGCGGATGCTGCGGGCAATTTGAAGATGGGGAATCTCAATTCCCTTCCTATAAAATACTGAAAATGATGGAGATCTCGATCTCTCCAAAGAAGACTCGACAGTGCGCATCTTATCGATCATAATGATCATATTGATTGAGATAAGCGAAGGATTGCCATGGTCACCGAAGTGAACGCCGTCAAGTTTCGCCAGAACCTGGGGGAGATGCTCCTCCAGGTGCAGTACCGCAACGACAGCATTGTGATCAACAAGGACGGCAAGCCGATTGCAGCCCTTGTCGACGCCGGTCTTTTTGCGCGGATCCGGCGCATGCGCGAACAGTTCGACGAACTGAGCGGCCGCATTGCCGCCGCCTATGCGAACGTGCCCGTCGAGCAGGGCACGGCTGAGATCGATGAAGCGGTATCGGCGGTGCGTCACGGCCGATGAGCAATCTGCGCGTCGTTCTCGATACGAATGTGCTTCTCTCCGGCCTTGCCTGCCCGACGAGCATTCCCGGACAGATTGTGGCTGCCTGGAAGATGGGCGCAGTGGATGTCGTTCTCTCGCGCTACATCCTCGACGAGGCGGCTCGGTCGTTGCCGCGGATGCCTCGCGTTCGCCTTTCGCAAGATGAGATCAGGAACCTGGTGGAGAGTCTCGTCTTCCTGGCGGAGATCGTCGAACCGTCTCTGGTCATCGAAGATGCTCTGCGCGACAAGGCCGACCTCCCGATTCTGGGGACATTCGTGGAGGCACAGGCCGATTATTTGGTCACCGGCGACAAAGATTTGCTGGCGCTCGCGGGAAAGTATCCGATTGTGACGCCGGCGGCGTTTTGGGAGCGGCATGGAGGGTAAGCGGTTCGCGCGGACCTCGCATTGCATTTTTTTGAAGTGCCTGCGGCGCCTTCACGTAGCGATAGCCTTTGAAATGCGTCAATCTATGCTGAGATACGTAAGAGGAGGGTTCATGCGCAAGGTTTTACCGGTTACCCTGGCTGTACTCTTTCTCGTGGCGCCTCGTGTGCCATCGGCCCAATCGCCCGACGAAGCAGCGCAGAAGAACGCGCTTGAAGCGCGGCAGGCTCTGGACTTGATGGTGACGGCGCTGGGCGGGCAGGCGTGGCTCGAGATGAAAAACCAGATGCGGCAGGGGCACGTTGCCGCGTTCTTCCAGGGCAGTCCCGACCCCGGAACCACCGAGACCTTCGAATTCCACCAGTGGCCCGATCGCGACCGCATCGAAGTGACCAAGCATCGTGACGTCGTGGAGTTGATTGTGGGCCGCGAGGGCTGGGAGGCGACCTACCGCGGCAAGAAGCCGCTCGACAAGGATATCGTGGACGACATTCTTCGCCGCCGCGATCACTCGATCGAGATGGCGGTGAAGGTCTGGATGAAGGATCCGAACACGATCCTGCTTTACGAGGGCCAGCGCATGGCCGAGCGGCGCCTGGCCGAACAGGTGACGATGATCTCGCCCCAGAACGAGGCCATCACCATCCTGATGGACGCGCAGACGCATCTGCCGCTCGCGCGCAGCTTCCAGTGGCGCGACCCCACCTATCACGACAAGAACACTGACACCGAGGAGTACGACGACTACCACGTCATCGACGGCTTCCCCACCCCGTTCACCATCACGCGGCTCAAGAACGGCGACATCGTTCGCCAGTACTTTGTGTCGCACGCGAGCTACAACCAGAACCTGCCCGCGGATTTCTGGGATCCGGACGCGGAGGCGCGCAAGGTGAAGCGGTAGCGGCAGGCGATCAGTTCGCGGTGGTCCCGCCGCAGAGTTTGACGGCCTGTTTCATCGTGATGGCGGCGCGGTTAGCGGTGGACATGTCCGGGAGGGTAATCTCGTTGTACCCGCCCGGCCAGAATGCGGTGAGCGCCGCCACGGGCGGAGTGGTCGAGTTGACGACGAGATTCGGCTGGCCGCTGGCCGCGTTCGATTCAGTGAGGTACTGGCTTAGCGATTCAACAGAAATACGCGTCACGCCGTGGAGCTGAAACCAGGAATCCGCGTCTGTGGAGGGCTGGGCCGAGCCGTTGAGCCACACCTTCCGGTGGTAAGAAACGCGGCATTGGACCGGGTCGGCGACGATGTTGCTGAATTGGACCTTTCTGGTTTGATGGAGATTGCTGCCGTCATTCCTGTTCTGGCCAAAAAGGGCAAAACTCACACTGGCGGCGCCGCTCAGCTCGCCCTGAAGGGTCCTCATCGTGTTTTGCAGCATGGTCGCATTGCCCGCAGTCCCTCCTGGGCTCGCCCCGGAGGGCTTCACAGTTCCTTGAGGACCCGGCGTCACCGGCGATGCCCCGCTCGGCCGGGCTGGGCCAGGGGTGCCCTGCACCGACGGTAGGACGGGTTGAGGCAAAGGTACCGGAGCTGGATGCGAACTGAAATGCACGCCAACAAAGACTGCAACCAGCAGCAGAGCCGCAACGGTCCCGGCGGCCCATGTCCATGCCCGCGAACTCCAGAAGTGGCGGGGGCCTGGCGCTGTTTCGCGCCCGCCAGCAACTTCGGGAGTTCCTCGCCCCGCGACATGACCGCTGCTTGCCGGTGGTCTTACTTCTTGCGGCGCCACGGACGGGGCGCCTGGCTCCGTGCGCGCCAGCAAGATTTTGATCGTCCCGGCGAGATTTTTGAGATGGGCATCGAGCGGCGGCTTCAGGGCGTCGAGCCAATGCACGTTTCCGATGAAGTACTCCAGCCCCTTGCCGGGAAGCACGTCCTCGATGCGCACCGGCAGCATGGCGACCCCATGATTGACGGCTCGTTCCACTTCTCTGCGAATCTGCGGCGAGGCATTCGCATTGGCCGTGAAGACCAGCACCATGATCCGGCACCCTTCAATGCCGTCGATAATGGCCTCGCTCCATTCCATGCTGGGGAGCACGTCCCGGGGAGCGATCCAGCACCGGATGCCCTCGCCCTCCAGCGCGGCGCAAACCGCGTCGGCCACTGTTTTGTCTTTCGCGGAATGGCTGATGAAAACGTCGTGCGCCATGCGTCTGTCCGATCTGTTGCGGGCAAGAGGGTACAGCTAGCGCTACTATAAACCAACTGACCCGATGGGCAGCGAAGAATGAATGCGGCGCCTCCCGCCTACTTCCCCGCCCCATTCAACTCGCCGTACGTGGGATACGGCGCAGCCTCGGCGCTGGTCGGCATCGCGTCCAGAATCTTCAACTCGTCCTGCACCTTCTTCCATTCGTCGGGATTCTGCCTGGTCACGATGGGCGCATCGGGATCGGCATAGTACGCTTCCACGTCGCTCTTGATGCCCGGCGGGATCGGCTGCGTGGGCGTGCGCGTCAGCCGGTCGAGCAGCTCGGCGTAGGTCGTGTCGGTAAGCGGATAGCCGCCCGGCTTTACCACCTCGCCCGTATCCAGGTCGCGATTCGGCAATGGATGTTTTTGGTCCGCCGGCCCCAGTGTCGCTGTGGACGTGGTCACCTTGAATGTCCGCATCCGGCGCGCCTCAACGGGCGTGAGGAGGGCCAGACGTTCATGGATGACGGAAGTGGCCGAAACCACGCTGTGCATGTAATCGGCCTCCGTGGCTGCGGTCGGTCCTTTCACGGCCACCATCGCCAGCGGGCCAACCTTGGGCAGAATCCACAGCACTCCGGCCAGCAGGTGCGTTCCCACTCCGGCCTTCTTTTTGTATGCGGCCCAGTCGTAGAGCTTGGCGGCCTCGGCGGACTGGTTCTCGATTTCGATGGCGTCGGGAGTGTCCGGCTCTACCGGCTCCTGCTTGCGGTGCAACAGCGTCACCGCGTAGGCCACGCGGGGAATAAACGTGCGCGTGGCAAACCGGTAGGCCTTTATATTGAACTTCTGGCCTTTGCGCACGTCGAAATCCTCGGTTAGCCCATAGGTTTCATAAAACGCCAGCGCCAGTTGATGCACGGGAACCTGGATCCCGATGTGGCGCAAGTAGCCGAGCGGCGCCATGCGGTGATGCGCAATCTGGTCGATATCGAAGGCAAACTCGGTGCGCACGTGCTGGTGCCGTCCTTCGGCGTAGTTCACGCTCTGCCCATAGCGCTTTGCCAGATTCGGAAACTCCAGAGCCACGGCGCGATTGGTCGCCTGCGCGTGGCCGAAGGAATCTCCGACGTAGTGCGTGAGCGCGCCCACGGCAAAGGCGAGCTCGTTGGCGTTGTGCGCATTGCGAAACAGCGCCAGAACGAAGTCGCCGCTGCGCACGTAGTGCGTGAGGTCCGAAAAGAACGCGTCGCCGAACGGGTAATAGCCGATGTCCTGGATCACGCATCCGCCGTAGGCATAGGCGCGCGCCTCGTCCAGCTCTTGCGGGGTCAGGTTGGGATAGCTGCTCTTGAGCAGCGGCACGATCGAGTCCTCCCAGGTGAGGTCGATCAGTTGCTCATGCGTCAGCAGCGAATACGCGCTGGCCTGCCGAGACCAGCTCCCCGGCAAAAGCAGGAGGATCAGTGCAACAGCGCGAAGGCAGTACGAGCGTATCGTCATAAAGCCGAACGAAAACCCGCCAGAGATGGAATCGCGAGGAAGTGCCGCAAGTTCGCTTCTATTCTATGCGCACTTTACTCTGGAGCCGATGCTTTCTCGGTCCCTTCGCCCCGCAGTCCCGTAGTCCCGTAGTCCCGTAGTCCGTGGTCCCCAGTCCCTTAGTCCCTGCTTTCCAGCATTCGGTCCAGCGCCACTTTCGCCCAGTGCTTCACATCGGGTTTCACCTCGATGCGGTTCACCACGCGCCCCTCGACGAGATTTTCGAGCACCCACGCCAGGTGCTGCGGGCTGATGCGATACATCGTGGTGCACAGGCAGCCGGCATCGTCGAGCGAGACGATCTTTTTGCCCTCGGGCGCAAAGCGTTTGGCCAGCCGGTTGACCAGGTGAATTTCTGTTCCGATAGCAAAGATCGCTCCCGCGGGCGCCTGCTCCACGCGCGCGATCAACTGCTCGGTCGAGCCCAGCGCGTCGGCCTTCTGGCACACCTCGTAGCGGCACTCGGGATGCACAATCACTTCGATGCCGGGATACTTCGCGCGCGCCTGATCGACATGCGACGGAAGAAAGCGCTGATGCACGGCGCAGTGACCCTTCCACAGCAGCATGCGGCTGGCGGCGAGCTGCTCCTTCGATTGCCCGCCCCAGAACGAGCCGATCTGCACGGCCCATGGATCCCATACGACCATCTCGTCCAAAGGCAGACCCATGGAATGGCCTGTGTTGCGGCCCAAGTGCTGATCGGGCAAAAACAAGATTCGCTTGCCGCGCGCAAACGCCCACTCCAGTGCCTTGCGCGCGCTCGACGAGGTGCACACCAAACCGCCGCGCTCGCCGCAGAAGGCCTTGATCGCCGCGGTCGAGTTGATGTAGGTCACGGGAATCGTCTCAGCCGCGAGTCCCGCGCGCTCCAGCGCATCCCAGCAATCCTCGACCTGGGAGATCTCCGCCATATCGGCCATCGAGCAGCCGGCGTTCAGGTCGGGCAGAATCACCTGCTGGCCGTTTTGGGCGAGAATGTCCGCGCTCTCCGCCATAAAATGCACGCCGCAAAACACGATGTATTGGGCGCCGGTGGCCGCGGCCGTCTTCGAGAGCTTGTAGCTGTCGCCGGTGAAGTCGGCAAAGCGCACCACCTCGTCGCGCTGGTAGTGGTGGCCCAGAATCACCGCCGTCGCGCCCAGCTTGGCGCGCGCCGCGGCAATGCGCCCGTCGAGCAAGTTGCCGGGCGATTGGTCGGGCAGCGCCAGATAGTTTTCCAGAGAACAGGCCGCATTTGCCTCCGCGGAGGCAGCAGTTGCTCCGTCAAGAACCAGGGTCACAATACTCCGCCTTCAGTCCGCCCAAATACGAGATTCGGCGGACGGGGATGTTGAAAGCTTCCCAGTGCTGAGTCCGAAGTTCGCAGCGGCAACACGTTGTCATCCTGAGCGAAGTCCGCCGCGGCGGACAGAGCCGAAGGATCTGCGGTTGCCTTTCAACCCACCTCGGATTCACCACACGTGCTGGCTGCAGTGAATGCGCCTCTTCCTGACCCAGATCTCGTCCAAAACCAGAAAAAGACCATCCACGGGGTTGTTGCAGCCCGTTTTCTATTGTGATGCGCCAGAAACCCGGCGGTTGCAGTTGCGCCGCCGGCCGGCGCCGTCCCAACTGACATTATTGTAACGCTGCCTTAACAACGGCCGAATACGGCTGGAATGACAATCTTTGCCATTTTCTGCCAAAATGGGCTACTCTGAAAGAGATCAACACGAGGAGCACCCGCTATGCCCACCATGAACATCTCGCTGCCTGAGAATCTGAAGGAGTTTGTCGAATCGCAGGTGCAGTCGGGCGATTACTCGAGCGTCTCTGAGTTCATGCGCGACCTGGTGCGGCGCGAACAGAAGGAGCGCATGCGTGAACAACTCGAGCAGCGGCTCCTTGAAGGCCTGAACTCAGGCGACGGCATCGAGTCGACGCCGGAGATGTGGCGGGATCTCCACCAAGAAGTGCGAGAATTGGCGCGGAAGGTGAAACGGCAGAGCCGATAGTTCGCGATCGTCTTTCACAAACAGTGGAATCGTGCCGAACGGGCGGAATGGTGCCTGGCCGAAACCGAGCCTATGATCGAATCAACGATCTATGCGAAAGGTAAGTTTTCGCCCTCACGCTCGGAACGACATTCGAGACACAGCCGCCTGCTCGTTCGTGGAAGCAAGTGAAGCTGTTGCGTTGCGCTTCGAAGAAGCCGTTCAGAATCTGGCCCACACGCTCGCCGGCATGCCTGGAATTGGAGCGCCGTGTTCTTTTCGCAACCCGGAGTTGCATGACCTGCGCCGTCTGACGGTTACGGGCTTCGAGAATTGGCTTCTCTTTTATCGCGTCACCGAGGACCGAATCGACGTAATCCGCGTATTGCACGGCGCACGAGACATCTCTGCCCTCTTCGAAGAGGACGCCCGCCGTTTGTGACCGCCAGTTGCCGCCAGTTATCATGATCCTTCATGGGAACTCCGCCAATTGCGATGGCCAACATCGGCATGGCCGACACGCTCATCCTTATGGTGCTGGCGCTGGTGGTCTTCGGCCCCCGCCGTCTGCCGCAGATCGGCCGCCAGATCGGCAAGCTGATGTANNAACGACTTCAAGTTCCAGATGGAAGAGGAGTTACGCCAGGCAGAGGAGGCCGACCGCCGCAAGAAGGAAGAGGCGGCGCGGCAAACAGCTTTGGCCGCGGACCCGCCGGCTGCGCAATCGGGGCAGCCCGCCGAATCCGCCGCGGACAACGCACCCTCAAATCCCGACTCACCCTCCTCGTCCCCGGAATCGCCCGCCCCAAGCCCTTATCCCGGCGAATCGACCTACCCCGGCATCGCCGCCAACAGCACGCCGCCTGAAGACCTGACGGCAGCCGCCGTCGAGGCCGCGCGTCTGCGCATTCAGCCGCCGTCCACCGGCGAAGTCGTGGCCGCGGAACGGCCGGGCGCGGTTGCGGAACAAGCTGAGCTCTTCGATTCGCCCGCCGCTCCTGCGCAGCCGCCCGCGCCTGCCGCTGAAGCCGCCGCGAGCGAGAACGTGAGCGGCGCTAATGAAGCCGAACGATCGGAGCCGGCTACTCACCATGGTTGATCCCGAGCAAGCCATCGAGAAAGCCCGTAAGGCCGTCACCGAGCGCGCCGAGCTGCCCGGCATGAGCCTCATGGAGCATCTCGAAGAGCTGCGCAAGCGCATCGTGCACTCGGCCATCTATCTCGCCATCGGCTTCATCGTCGCGTACGCCTTCCACGAGCGCCTCTACGGCTTTGTCCAGGCTCCGCTCAACAAGCTCGGCATCAAACTCAACTACACCCATCCCATGGATCCGCTCAACCTCTATTTGCAGGTGGCGCTCATCGGCGGAGCCATTCTCGCCTCGCCCTTCATCCTCTATCAGGTGTGGCTCTTCATCGCGCCCGCCCTCTATCAGAAAGAGAAGCGCTTCGTCATTCCCTTCATGGCGGCCACCGTGGGCCTTTTCCTCATCGGCGCCTGCTTCGGCTACTTCTTCGTTCTGCCCGGCGCGCTCAAAATCCTGATTCTCGGCTTTGGCAGCCACTTCAACCCCATGGTCACGATCGAGGAGTACACCGGATTCTTTCTCTCGATCATTCTGGGCCTCGGCGTCAGCTTCGAGCTGCCCATCCTCATCTTTTTCCTGGCTCTGTTCGGGATCGTCAGCCCGCGATTCCTGTGGAAGAACATCCGCTACGCGATTCTCGCGGTCTTCATCGTGGCTGCCATCATCTGCCCCAGTCCCGACCCTTGGACGATGTGCATCTACGCGCTGCCCATGCTGGCCCTTTATCTGGTCGGCATCGGCGTAGCCTGGTGGGTGCACCCCGACCGCAAGAAGAAAAAGGAGGCCGCCGGATGATGTTCTCCTGGTTTTGGACGAGAGCTGCGGCACGGGCCCAACGTGTGACATCCGCACGAACTCTCCGTGCCCCATCCTTCGAGCGCTCTTTGCTCGAAGGGTGGGAGAGCACAAATCTCAGATTCCCACTCTCCACTCAGCACAACCCCCGGGTGCCGCAGATCTCGCTTTTGAGCAAG
>PLSB01000203.1 GCA_003165005.1 Acidobacteriaceae bacterium
GTATACCATGGCCAGCGCCTCCTCCTCCGCCGAGCCCATCGGCGACATGATGATCATCGTGGGCGATCAATTGCTCGGCCAGGGCCACGGCAAGTACTTCATGCTGGCTGAAGCGATCACCGTCTTCCTGGCGCTGATCGGAACCACGCTGGCCTGCATGAATACCGGCGCTCGCGTCACCTACGCCATGGGCAAGGACGAGGAAGTTCCCGAGCACTTCGGTATGCTGCACGCCGGGTCGCTCTCTCCGCGCAAGGCGATCTGGACGCTGGCTGTGATCTCAGCGGTCATCGGCGTTATTGCTGTGTCGTTGGCCTTCGGCGATGCCGGCGCGCCCAGCGACGCATCCATCGCGGCCCTGCCGCACAACATCTTCTCCAGCTTCGGCTACACCACGCACGACAAGATGGCCGCGCTGCCCAACTCGCTGCTCGCCATTACGCTCACCTCCAACTTCGGCACCTTCATCCTCTACGGATTGAGTTGCCTGCTGTGCATCGTCGCCTACTCCGAGCGCCACGATAAGCACATCGTGTTGCACTACCTCATCCCCGGCTTCGGCCTGGTCGCCAACCTGACCTGCATGGCGTTCTATGTTGCAGGTCCGTTCTTCAACCTCGGCACCAAGATGGAGCCGTTGACTGCGTTGGGCATCTCCGCTGTCTGGGGCCTCTACGGAGCGGTGTACTTCATCCGCTCCTCAAAGGCCAAAGGCAAGGCGGCATTGTTGACTGCAAAGACGTAGACGGCGTAGTTGCTCGTGCATTCAGATTCAGATCCTGGGTGGATCTCCTCTCCGGCCTCGTCATGAGAGGCTGGAGAGGGGACCCACCCAATTTGACGTTTTTTGAGCTTGATTCTCGACTCCCCTGAACGGATGCGTTGGTTCGCAACATGACGGAAAGACTAAATCGGCGGCGCACATGTTAGATGTTCAGTTCGGCCAGGCAAGCGACTTCGGCAAAGTCCGCACCAATAATGAGGACGCAATGGGATCGTTTGTCCCTGCATCGCGCCAGCAGGCGCGCTCTCACGGGTTTCTCTTTGCGGTAGCCGACGGCGTCGGCGGCATGGATCTGGGCGAAGTCGCTTCGGCAACCGCCGTCTCGGTGCTCACCGAAGAATTCGCCAAGGCGCAGTCCGGCTCCATGCTGATCAGCCTTATGCCGCGGCTCATTGAGCGCGCCAACGCGGCCGTGCACGATTGCTCGCTCGACAAGCAGTACCGCGGCCAGAAGATGGCCACCACGGTCGTCGCCTGCGCCCTGCGCTACGACCAGGCCGTGGTCTCGCACGTCGGCGACTCCCGCTGCTACCTCGTCCGCAACCGCCAGGCGCGGCAAATCACCCAGGACCACACACTGGTTAACGAGCAGCGCAAGATGGGACTGATCTCTGCCGACGAGATTGCCGCCTCCGACTCCCGCCATGTGCTGATTCGCTCCGTGGGGCCGGAGATGTTCGTCTCACCCGACACTACGGCCGTCACTCTGCAACCAGGCGACGTGCTCGTTCTGTGCACCGACGGGCTGCACGACGAATTGCCCGAAGCGGAGATCGCCGCCATCGCTTCGCAGAAAAAAGATGCGTCCGAGATCGCTTGCGAGCTTGTGGCCCGCGCCGTCGAAATCGACGGCGGCGACAACACCACCGCGCAAGTCATTCGCGTCCGCTCGGTGGAGCAGGTGGGCATGTACCGCGGACGTCCGTACCGGCTGCCCATTTGAGACGATCGTAAGGACACTCGAACCGCCGGCCGACTTACGAAATCCTTAGTCCCGCTGTCCACCTTCCCGATACAGTAGAGGAAGCTACCCCAACGGAGCCCGAATTACGATGAGTTTTTACGATGCCCTGGAGGCCGGCGAGCACATTGATTCCTACCGCATCGACGCGCCGGTGGCGCGCAGCGGCATGGCTACCATTTATCGCGCCACCGACATCCGCGACGGCCGCACCGTGGCCCTGAAGATTCCCCATCCCGACATGGAGGCCGATCCGCTCTTCTCCGATCGCTTCCAGCGCGAGTCCGCCATCGGCGAGCGCCTCAACCACCCCAACGTCATGCGCGTCTATAAGGACGAGGGGGGCGGCGAAAAGCGCTCCCGCGTCTACATGGTGATGGAATGGTGCGAGGGGCGCCTGTTACGCCGTTTCCTCGACGAAGGCCGCATCCCCTATGACCGCGTTCTGCGCATCGCCAAAGGCGTGCTCCAGGCCCTGGCTTACATCCACGCCAACGGCGTGGTGCATCGCGACCTGAAACCGGAAAACATCCTGGTCGACGACAACGACAACATCAAGCTCATCGACTTCGGCATCGCCGGCGACACTTCCTCGCGCCGCCTCACCTACGCCAACTTCACCACCGCGCTGGGCACGCCCGACTACATCTCGCCCGAGCAGGTGAAGGGCAAGCGCGGCGACGGGCGCAGCGACATCTACTCCATGGGCGTGATCCTCTACGAGATGCTCACCGGCAAACTGCCCTTCTCCGGGCCCACGCCGCTGGCCGCCATGAACGATCGCGTGCTCAACCACCCCGTTCCGCCGCGCGTGGCCGACCCCTCAGTCTCGCCCCAGATGCAGGAGATCGTCTACCGGGCTCTGGAGCGCGATCCCAGGAACCGCTACCCCCGCGCCGAAGAGTTTCTCCACGATCTCGAGCACCCCGAGGCGGTCGGCGTCGAAGACCGCACCGAAATCCGGGACTGGCAGAACCGCAAGTCCCCGCTTGTCCGCAAGCTCCTCTATTACGGGGGTTTGGCCCTCATTCCGGTGGTCATCTTGCTGCTCATGGTGCTCATCGCCCGCCACCACTGAGCGGAGTTTTCCACACCCCGCGTTTTCAATTCTTCACGAATTCCTTATGCTGTTGGCATTACTATTCCTGCGAATCTCTGGCGCTAGTCCAATTCGCAGCGAAATTGCGCCTGGTTTCCGCTCCAACCCCGAGTGTGCAGCAATTTCACGCGGGAGTGCGCGGAGCGTTCGTCCATAGTGCACTGTTGTCTGGCAGATTCCGCAATTTGTCCTTGGCATCTTCGGAAAAACTGTACCCGGCGATTTCGTAACTCGAGCCAACGCGACCTGTAACCGGATCTTTATCGCGCCGCCGACCAACTCAGCGCGTGGGGCGAGCAGGAAACGCTGACCGGGCTCAATCTCACCTGAGCACACCATTCCGGAGATGCCGCGCCTCTCCACCACGCAACCCGGACTTGCATGTCACATCTGCAAGCCAAAAGGAGAAGTTAGAATGCCGCGTACTCCCGATGACGTGAAAAAGCTCGCCAAGGAATCCGGCGCCAAGATAGTCGACCTGCGTTTTATCGACTTGCCGGGCATGTGGCAGCATTTTTCCATTCCAGTGGAAGACCTTGACGAAGACTTGTTCAGCGATGGCATTGGCTTCGATGGCTCGAGCATCCGCGGGTTTCAGCAGATTCATGAAAGCGACATGATTCTGATTGCCGACGCGGATACGGCGGTGATGGACCCGGTTCTCTCGGTTCCCACGTTGAACATCATCTGCAACGTATTCGACCCCCTTACCCGCAAGCCCTACAGCCGCGATCCCCGCCACGTGGCGCAGAAAGCCGAAGCCCATCTCAAGAGCACCGGCATTGCCGACGTCAGCTTCTGGGGTCCTGAGGCGGAGTTCTACATCTTCAACGATGTGCGTTACGACCAGACCGCCCATAGCAGCTACTACTACGTCGATTCCAACGAGGGCATCTGGAACTCGGGCCGCGAAGAGGGTCCGAACCTCGGCTACAAGCTGCGCCACAAGGAAGGCTACTTCCCGGTGCCGCCGAGCGATACGTTGCAGGATATTCGCTCGGAAATCGTCATCGCCCTCAGGGGCATGGGAGTGCCCGCCGAAGTACACCACCACGAGGTAGGAACGGCTGGCCAGAATGAGATTGACATTCGCTTCGGCCCGCTCGTCAACATGGCCGACAACTTGATGAACTTCAAGTATGTCATCCGCATGATCGCCAAGAAGCACGGCCTGACCGCGACGTTCATGCCCAAGCCGCTCTTCGGCGACAACGGATCGGGCATGCACGTGCACCAGAGCCTGTGGAAGGGAGACACCAATGTGTTCTTCGACCCCAAGGGCTATGCGTTGCTGAGCCAGACCGCGAAGTATTACATCGGCGGCCTGCTCAAGCATGCGGCGGCGTTGCTGGCCATCTGCGCCCCCACCACCAACTCCTATCGCCGCCTGGTTCCGGGCTATGAAGCGCCCGTCAACCTGGCCTACTCGCAGCGCAACCGTTCGGCCGCGGTGCGCATTCCGGTCTACTCCACCAGTCCCAAGGCCAAGCGCATCGAGTTCCGCTGCCCCGACCCCTCCACCAATCCTTATCTCTGCTTCGCGGCCCTGCTCCAGGCCGGTCTCGACGGCATCAAGAACAAGATCGATCCCGGCGAGCCGCTGGAGAAAGATCTCTACGATCTCGAGCCCGAGGAGAAGGCCAAGATCAAGAGCACGCCCGGTTCCCTGGGCGAGGTTCTCGATGCCCTGGAGAAGGATCACCACTTCCTGCTCGAAGGCGGCGTCTTCACCAAGGACCTGATCGAAACCTGGATCACCTACAAGCGCGAGAAGGAGCTGGCTCCCGTCAACCTCCGCCCCGTGCCCTACGAGTTCTTCCTCTACTACGATCTGTAAGGGGAATTCGAGGACAAGCGTTTATTCGAACGGCCAGCATCTCCCGATGCTGGCCGTCTTATCTCAGATGAGAGTATTCTGGGACTATCGGGGAAACAGCTTGAGCCATCGTCGATCTGAGGAGGAAAAAACGTGAAGTCGTATGTCTTTCGCGTGATTCTTGAGCCGGACGAGCAGGCTTGGCGTGCTTATGTTCCCGAGCTGGAGGAAAAGGGCGGCGCCACCTGGGGCAAGACGAGAGAAGAGGCGCTGGGAAACATCCGCGAAGTGGCGCAGATGGTGATTGAATCCATGCTAGAGGACGGTGAACCGCTCCCGCCGGGTGTGACCGAAATGAGCGAAACAGTGGTTGCCGTCACGGTATGAGCGTGGATTATTCGCGCCTCCGCTCGACGCCGGCTCGCCGCCTTGCTTCCGCACTCCACGACGACGGCTTCGAGCTCCGCCGGCAGAAGGGTAGCCATCGCCATTACGGGCATTCCGACGGTCGCCGCGTCACTCTCTCCTTCCACCACTCCTCCGACACCTTCCCTTTGGGAACCCTCAAGAGCATTGTCGAGATCCAGGCCCGCTGGACGGAAGCCGATCTGCTACGGCTTGGATTAATCTGATGCCGACTGGAGACCGTTTCGACTTCAGTTGAACAAAACTTCACGGCCGGCTTACTTCAAGCCGGCCGTTTCCGTCTGCGCCTGAATCTCCCCGTTCAGCGCCTCGGCGGCGTCGATCGAGTCTTTGCGGCTCACGTCGCGATGCGTCACGAAGCGAATTGCGTCCGGGCCGAAGGCCCCGGCCAGCACGCCGCGCGCCTTGAGCCGCGCCGCCAGATCTGCCGCGCCCTTCCCGGCCTTCAAGCGGAAGATGACGATGTTGGTTTCGACCGACGCGAGGTCGATCGCCACGCCCTCGGTGGAAGCCAGCGCTTCGGCCAGCAGACGCGCGTTGGCGTGATCTTCTGCGAGGCCCTTCGGGCCGTCCTCGAGCGCGATCAGGCCTGCAGCGGCCAATACACCCGCCTGCCTCATGCCGCCGCCCAGCGACTTGCGCAGAATGCGCGCCCTTGCCATCCGTTCCGCCGAACCCACGAGCATGGAACCCACCGGCGCGCCCAGCCCTTTCGACAGGCAGAACATCACCGTGTCGAAGCCACGCGTCAATGTCTGAACGTCGACGCCCAGCGCCACGGCGGCATTGAAGATGCGTGCTCCGTCAAGATGCAGGGGGAGCTTGCGGTCCCTTGCCCCTTCCCAAATCTCCTCCAAAACATGAAGGTCGGAGACCCGCCCGCCGGCTAGGTTTGCGGTGTTCTCAATTTCGATGAGCCCTGTCGGCGCGCGGAACGGGCCTACGGGCGTGATCGCGGCTTCGATGTCTTTCCACCTTAGAATGCCGCCCTCGGCCGGAACGGCGCGGATCAGGCAGCCGGAAAAGACCGCCGTCGTCGCCATCTCGAAATCGAGAATGTGCGCGCGCGATTCGGCAATCACTTCCTGGCCCGGCTGCGTCAGCAAACGGATGGCAATCTGGTTGCCCATGGTGCCCGTGGGCACAAACAGCGCCGCCTCGCGCCCGAAAATCTCCGCCGCGCGCCGCTCCAACAGGCTGACGGTCGGGTCCTCGCCGTACACATCGTCGCCCACCTCGGCAGCCGCCATGGCCGCGCGCATCGCAGGCGTGGGGCGCGTCACCGTATCCGAACGTAAATCAATGATTGCGGGCATGAACTTTTCTCTAGCTGTTCTTTCCTGAATCTGAACAGATTCGTCGTCTCTTTAGCTCAGCTGGGAGGAGAAATTCGGATCATTTTCAGAATCATACGGAAGAACCGCAAATCCTCCTCCAGATACTCGTTGTTTGGGGCAGCAACTTTCATCCTGCGCTGCAGGGCTCAGCTTAGTAGGGCGCCTTGATTTTGTACTCTGAGAGCAACTGCTCCTTGTTGACCTCGCGCACCACTTTTCTGTCAGGAACGTCGACAAGGTAAGCAAAATCCCATTCGTTCATTCCCCGGTCCGGGAATGTCGGAGGGCCCGCCGTTCTGGCGCTGATGCCAATCAGCAGGTCGTCGTTTCCGATCCAACGGAGAACCTTGGCGTAGAACAAAAGAGTCTCGTATTCGTCGGTTTTGTAGTATTTCCCCGTACGTTCTTCGAAGGCCTTTCGGACAATCGGCGTGAGATCGGTAATTGGAATCCCCAATCCTCGCTCGTCTTCGCCCATCCTGAACTCCGTTCCGCATACCAGCACGTACGAGCCGTTGGCGTAGCGGTTGTCCGTCAGTGCAAACGCTCCGCTATCAGGTCTCCATAGCACGGCCACACTCGCCTGGATCGGCCACACCTGAACGGCTGCGTCCGGGAATGTGGAGGGAGAGATAGTTACCCACGCTTCATCCGGATTTTTGGGGCCTGAAACTGTGATGTCGAGCTTGCCGTCGGGTGATTTGGCAACGGGCCGCTCATCGAGGGCGTCCATATATGTTGGCTGGATACCACCCGGCTCAAATTGAAAGGGGCCTGCAGGCAGAAAATCCTTTTCTGCGGTGATAGCAGAATTCGGCTGCCGGGCCACAAGCGCGAGGGCTGCGACGACTGGCAAAACCTTTATCGATAGCGCCGGTTTGCGCATGTACCCCTCGTCATTGCAGCCGCTACCATGGCCGCCTGCATCTCCGGCGTAGGCCGCGTCACTGTATCAGAGCGTAGATCAATGATCGCTGACAATGTGATTCGCCTTTCTTGAATGCGGGACTACGGGGCTTCGGGACCGCGGGACTAAAGACTCGAACCTACGCATGCACGAGTGCATTCCCGGAGACCCGCAGTCCCGTAGTCCCGTTCCTTCTCGCTCCCTTGCTCCCTACGGTATCTTCGCCATCGGCAGCTCGATAATCGCCGTGCGCTTGCCGTCTTTTTCCGCATACGCCCAGAGTCCGTGGAAGTTGGCGCGGATTCCCGGCTGCGCTTTCAGGAACGCGCTCAGCACTGCGGTCGCTTCGGTGCGCAGCGCTGCGGGATCGGTCACTCCGGTCGACTGGTATACCACGCCCAGATCGGCCTCGCGCAGCGACGGGTCGAGCCCCACCGCCTCGATCGTCCACGTGCGATCGCCATCGGGCAGCAACAGAGGAAACGCGCTCTGCGGCGAAGGCATGATGAGGACCTGTTCCTGGCGCAGCTTTTCCAGATTCGGCGAGGAGAGAAAATCCACCGGAAGCAGAAGAAAACGGGCGGCATCGTAGCTGAACCACGCGCTCCACGGATCGGCCTTGGCCAGCGCCCGGCCGCGCACCCAGTACCACACGCCGTCGTGCCCGTCGAAGAGGCCCGGCCGCACCGTCAATCCGGCGAGCTTCCACGCGGTCGCCGCGCCGTCCCACGCCAGGACCACTCCAATCTGCCCGGCCTCGGGCGACCCGAGCGCATCGGCGAGAGCCACGGCATAGCGCCCCGGCGGCAGCGCGCTCATGATGATGGTGACGGTCAGCGATCCCGAGGCATTCGAGCAGAAGAACTGCGTATCCTGGGGCGCGGTTTGATCGCTCGCGTCCAGCACGTATAGATTCCGCAGCTGAAACTGGCCGCCCTTGACCAGCGGCGCCGCCTGCTCCACCGCGCCGCGCATTCCCTCCCACTGCGAGGCTTCCTGGGGCAGCAGCACGGCCTGCAACGTGGAGTAGTCCTGCGCGATCACGGCGTTGGCCACCTTGGTGACGATCGCGGAGAGCGCATCGCGGTCTAGCGATCCCAATTGGGGCTCCGAGGTGCAACTCGCCGCACGGCTCGTCAACGGCGTCAAGACGAACGCCAGCGCGAATGTGACCATCAGATTTGTGCTCACGCGGCGCAAACGCATCTTCACCCTCATCCTTTGTTGATCCGGCAGATGCAGTTTCCCACCCTTTTCCGCAAAGAGCGCGGAAAAGGATGGGGCACGGTGCATCTTCACCCTCATCCTTTTTGCCCTGAAGATCGCTTTATTCAGCGGCTCCATGAGACCCCACCGGCGAGCGTTCACCGGCCACTGTTAGTCTAGTACAGTGAGCGGCAATGGATCGCGGCGCAGCCTGTTGCCGCGGTCTGCCGCAAGGAGCCGATTCCGATGCGAAGCCTCCGACCGCAGCAGCCGGAATCCCCTGAGCGCGCCAGCGCGCTGAATGGGTCCCACGCCGTCGTGCGCCGTGGGTGCTCGGCCGCCACGCGCCGCCGGCCCGCGCTTCTGGCTGCATGGGCGGCCCTTTTCGCGGCGCAACTCTTCTCAGGCGTTGCGCTTGCCGCGCAAACGGCGACCACTCCAGCCCCGGCCCCCGCGCAGCCAACTTCGCATGCAGCCACGCGGCCGCACGCCCATCCGCGCAAGAAGCTCGCGGCGGCAAAGTCCGCGCCGCAGCCGGCGCCGGCCCCCGCGCCCGTCGCACCCCCCGCGCCGCAAATGCCCAACTGGCCCGCCAATGGCAAGCCCGTGGAAGCCACGGTCGTCTGGGACAGCCACGGCCTGCTCATCCAGGCCGCCAACTCCAGCCTGGACCAGATTCTCAAGGACGTTTCGCTCAAGATCGGCGCCAAAGTGGAAGGCGAGGGCGAGGACGAACGCATCTTTGGCACCTATGGGCCCGGCCCGGCGCGCGAAGTGATCACCGAGCTTCTCGACGGCTCCGGCTACAACATCCTCATGGTTGGCGATCAGGGCGCCGGCACGCCACGGCGGATCGTATTGAGCGGCCGCCCAGCCAAACCGGCGCAGCCCTCCGGCCATCCCAACCCCGCCGCGAGCAGCGAAAACGATTCAGAAAACGATCAGGAGGCCGAGCAGAGACCATCCGAGCCGAATCCGCCCGAGCCAGTGCCTCCGCCGGAAGGCGCCGCCGCGCCCGGCGTGCCGGTGCGCACACCGCAGCAAATGATGGAAGAGCGCCAGCGGCAGATGCAACAGATGCAGCAACCGCCGCAAAACAACCCGCCAGATTCGCAGAACTAGGAAGAAACAGCGGCGTTAGCGGTGCTAGCGGGGCTAGCGGAGTTAGGCCGGCGCCGGGAGGCGATCAAGTTTCATGCGGCGCGGATCGGAGGATCTGTTGAGGGATGGGTAAGAACCTGCGTCGTCACAGGTTCGTGGCTGAAGGCTGACAGCTGAAAACTGAAAGCTGCTCTACGAGATTTGCGCGACTTGCGGATGCGTCTTTACAGGAGCCTGCCGCCGCGGCGCGCGCATCAGCGCGAAACCTGCGCGCAGAATCGCATATGCAGTGAGAATGCCAAAAGCCAACGCACCGACCGACGCCGCAATCAACATCGACAGATCCAGCAAATTTGCCATTCCTGCTGCCCCTCAAGAAAACCAGCTTGCGCCTGCACCGTGCACGGTCCCGCTCTCCGGACTGGCTTCTGTGCTCAGCGCGCGTCTCTGCGATTGTCGCAGATGGCCGCAGATTGCACGCTGCGTTGACCCTCTTTTCTGTTGGCAAATAGAATACCCCCAGGAGTCTGGCTTTTCGGTGCGCTGCGCCACAGGACTCCCCGGAACCCGCGGTCAAAATTCAACCCAGCTATGACCATCAAGCACATTTCGGTGCGTGGGGCGCGCCAGCACAACCTGCGCGACATCAATGTGCGCATTCCCCGCAACGCGCTCACCGTGGTTACCGGACTCTCCGGCTCGGGCAAGAGTTCGCTCGCCTTCGACACCATCTA
>PLSB01000024.1 GCA_003165005.1 Acidobacteriaceae bacterium
AGCGGGGGTCTCCAGACCCCCGCTGGGCAGGCGGCGGTCGAAAATCGGCCATTGCCCCTACCGTCGTGTCATCTGTGAGAAATGCGGTTAACTTTAATACTGTTCACTTAATGGATCGGACCGCAGTCAGAACGAAGTGGGCGGGAGCACCGCCAAAATCGTACACTTACCTCGAAAATGGGTGCCCCAGGTCCCTCGCATTTGGGGACCTGGGAGAGCACAATCCTCAACCCAACCGGATCTGGGCCACCATCCGATCCCGCTTTTCCGGGCAGCACTTGCATAGTCTCCTGTTGCTCCGCCCTTTATCCTCAAGACATGGCACACGAGTTCGACGGCAAGAAATACGAGAAGGCATCTGCCCACCAGAAAGAATGGGGAATGAAGCTCATTGCAGAACTCGATCTCCACGGAACCGAATGGATTCTCGACCTTGGCTGCGGAGATGGCTCGCTCTCCGCACAGATTGCCGATCTCGTTCCCGATGGGGAGGTGGTCGGCATTGACGCTTCAAGAGGCATGATCGAGGCGGCTCAGTCGAGGGTCAGGAAGAACCTGCGGTTTCTCCTGATGGACATCAACGAGATGAACTACGTCGAGCAGTTCGATGTTGTGTACTCCAACGCCACTTTGCACTGGATCAAAGACCACAGGCGTCTGCTCCTGAATGCCGGTCGCGCCTTGCGTAAAGGCGGGAGGCTGCGCTTCAACTTTGCCGGAGAGGGAAACTGCTTGCACTTTTTTTCTGTCATCCGTGAGGCCATGTCCCGAGAAGAATTTGCCGGTCATTTTGCCGGCTTCGATTGGCCCTGGCACATGCCCTCGGTGGAAGCGTATTCGGCATTGATCAGTGCCAGCGGAATGAAAAACGGGCGCGTCTGGGGAGAAAACGCGGACCGATACTTTTCAGACGCAGAGGAGATGATCAAGTGGATCGACCAGCCCAGCCTTGTACCGTTTCTCGCGCATATCCCAGAATCGGCAAAACCGCGATTCCGGGAGAATGTCATCGAAAAAATGATTGAAGAGACGCGGCAAGACGACGGCAGGTGCTTCGAGACCTTTCGCCGAATCAACGTATCTTCACACAAGTGAGCTTCGGCTGAGGCGCGACATCGTCGGTGCCGGAGGCGCTGCCGGCAGCCGATCAAGCCCCCGCGAATTCTCCCCCTGGCACGTTACCGAACTCCTATTGATGATGTTGATGCCGTAATGAACGTGGTTCGGTAACTGGTCGCCCGAGCCCGCGCGCGAGTTCGCAACGCCGATAATCGAAGATGTGGCTGGGGAGAATCAACTTGCGCTTTTAGAGAACTACGCCGCCTACCTTCGCGTAGAGAAAGGCCTTCGCCCGCTCACTTGCGAAGCCTATCTGAGCGACCTGCGCATCTTCGCCGAGTTTCTCGAAGGCCGCAACGCCCTGCTGCTCACGGCGTGCGAGGCCGACGTGTCGGGCTTCCTCGAACACCTGCGCAATCACGGCATCGACGGGCGCTCGGTGGCGCGAAAACTCAGTTGCCTGCGCGGGTTCTACAAGTGGCTGTTGCTCGACCGGCGCATGCATCACGATCCCACCGTCAACATCGAGTCGCCCAGGGCGTGGAAGGTGCTGCCCAAGTCGCTGGCCGAGCCGGAGGTGACGGAGATGCTGGAGCGGGCCGCGCTCGCTGCATCGCATCCCCAGGCCAAGGCCACCGCGTTGCGCGATCGCGCCATTCTCGAGCTGCTCTACGCGGGCGGATTGCGCGTCTCCGAAGTTGTGTCGCTCTCGACCAGCGACCTTGCCCTCGATCTAGGGCGCGTGCAGGTGCGCGGCAAGGGCGATAAGGAGCGCATCGTCCCGCTGGGCCGCTCCGCGCTTCTGGCTTTGGAACAATACCTGCGCGAGGGCAGGCCGCATCTCGAACGAATCAGTTCTTCGCGCAGGGGGCGTGCGCGGCTGACAATGCCGAGGCAAGAGCGGGCGTGGATGTTTCTCTCGCTGCGCGGCATGCCGCTCACGCGGCAATGGGTGTGGCGGCTGGTGAAAGTCGCGAACCACAACACAAGCCCGCACGGACTGCGCCACAGTTGCGCCACCCACATGGTGGAGCACGGCGCGGACTTGCGCAGCGTGCAAATTCTCCTCGGCCACGCCGATATCTCCACCACGCAGGTCTACACGCACCTGGCGCTGGGCCGCCTGAAGGCTGTGCATCGCCAGTTCCATCCGCGCGCCATCGAGCGCCCGGTTGAGATGAGTGCGGATGAGGCCGCTCGTACCGGCCCGCGCCTTGTCGTACGCAAATCTCTCGTCGAGGAGCTGCCATGACTGCCACGGCGGCGCTTCCGGCGGCTGCTTCCCCAGCCGCCGTCACCAACTCGCTGATGGACGCTTACCTGCAAGTGCTGGCCAACGAGCGCGGCGCCTCCGCGCATACACTGCGCGCCTACGTGCGCGAACTGCGCGGCTTTGCGGCCTGGCTCGCCGAGCGCGGCGGCGCGCCTGAAGTCGCTCAAATCGAGCACACGCACATTCGCGCCTACCTCGGCACGCTCTACGAGCGCGGACTCTCGAAGGCTTCGGCGGCGCGGGCGCTCGCGGCCATTCGCAGTTGGTTCAAGTGGCTGGCGCGCAACAAATACATCGAGCAAAACGCGGCGTCACTCGTCTCCACGCCGCGGCTGCCCAAGCACTTGCCGCGCGTGCCGTCGATCGAGCAGATGAACCGCGTGGTCGATTCGGTCGGCGGCGACGCCGCCAGTTGGCCGGCGCGCGACCGTGCGATTCTCGAGATGCTTTACGGCTGCGGCATCCGCA
>PLSB01000215.1 GCA_003165005.1 Acidobacteriaceae bacterium
AGCAGGCCGATGCCGATCTTCCAATTAAAGCCGAGCGGGGCGATGACCGGCTCGATAAAGTGTCCTAATCTGCCGATGAGGGTGTCGGCGAGTTGCGGAGCGCTGAGCGCGCCTGCGGCGGTGTGAATGATGGGCAAATGCGCAAGCGCCCAAAGTACCAGCGTGACGCCGACGATGATGGTTCCGGCAGTCTTCATGAAGATGCGCGCGCGGTCCATGAGCCGTAGCGCGAGCGAGTAGAGCGTGGGCATGCGGTACTGCGGCAGCTCGAGGATGAACGGCGTATCGCTCGACCGGAGGATGGAGCTCTTGAGCAAACGCGCGGTGGTGAAGGCGGCCACGAAGCCGGCGAGATAGAGGCCTAGCATAACGAGAGTCTGCAGGCCGATGATTCCGTGCAGGTAGTAGATGTTGGGAATGAAGGCGGCGATGAGCAGCAGATAGACGGGCAGACGCGCCGAACAGGTCATGAAGGGCGTAACCAGAATTGTCGCCAGGCGGTCGCGCTTGTTCTCGATGGTGCGCGTGGCCATGATGGCGGGCACGGCGCAGGCGTAGGCCGAGAGCAGCGGGATGAAGGCCTTGCCATTCAAACCAATCGTCCGCATCACCCGGTCGGCGATCAACGCGGCGCGGGCCAGGTAGCCGGTGTCTTCAAGGATGCCGATGAAGAGAAAGAGCAGGAGAATCTGCGGGAGGAAGACCAGAACCGAGCAGATGCCCTTCCACACGCCGTCGAGCAGGAGCGACTCCAGCCAGCCGGCAGGCAGCAGCGGGCGGAGCAGATCGGCCGCGCGGGCGAGCAGATCGCCGAAGCCGTCCGAGAGCGGCTGGCCCACAGAGAAGACCACTTCAAATACGCCGAAGACCACCAGCAGGAAGAGCAGCGGTCCCCAGATGCGATGCAGCAGGACGTTGTCGATCTTGTGCGTGTTGGCGGCCGAGAGCGGCACGCGGTAGCCGGTGCGGCGGCTGACCTGCGCGGCCCAGTTGTGCGTGCTGGCCGCGTTGCCGATGACGGGCAGCTCGACGCGCCGAGCCTGGGTGTCCCCGTTCTGCTGGTTGAGAAAGAGCGGGACGGCGTCGATCCCCGTGCCGTTGACGGCGCTGATCTGCGCCACCGGCGCGCCCAGCTCGCGCGCCAGCTTGAGCGCGTCGATGTGGCCGCCGCGCGACTCCATCAGGTCGTTCATGTTCAGCAGCACCAGCGTGGGCAGGCCCACGGCAAGCACCGGCATGGCCAGCATCAGTTGCCGCGTCAGATGCAGCGAGTCCAAGACCAATAAAACCGCGTCGGGCTTGGGCGTACCCGGCATGCGGCCGCGCAACACGTCCACTGCCACGCGCGCATCTTCGGAATACGGAGTGAGCGAATAGATTCCGGGCAGGTCGATGAGCGTAAGATCTTCGCGCCCCACGCCGGCCATCACTCCCATCCGCTGCTCGACCGTCACGCCGGGATAGTTGGCCACCTTTTGCCGCAGGCCCGTGAGCTTGTTGAAGAGCGTTGACTTGCCGGAGTTGGGCGGGCCGATGAGAACGACGGTTTTGAGGGCGCTCTCAGGCGCAGCGGCGGGCGGCTTGAACGCCGGCGTCTCGCAGCAGGCATTCATCGCGCAGCCTCGGCCAACTCGGGAGCTTCTTCGTCGGCGGTCGCGGTGGCCATAGCGCCGGTGCAGGGGCGCACATGAATGGCCGCGGCGGTTTCGTGGCGCAGGGCGATTTCCATGCCGTCGACACAATAAACAGTGGGGTCGCCGGCCGGGGCGCGGCGCAGCGCATGGACGCACGAGCCGGGCACAAAACCCATATGCATCAGATGGTTTTGGACGGATTCAGGGAGGTCGAGGGACTGCAGTATCCCGCGTTCGCCCACGTTCAATTCGCTCAGCGCGCTCACCTGCTGGACTCCCACGTGCCGCCTCCGAAAGGGCAGCAATCTTGAAATGCGACCAGATTGGTCGGATTTAAGTATACGGCGAAGATGCCTTGAGTTGCAATCCTGGTTTTCAGGGATATTCGCACCGAACAGACCCATGAGTTGAACTCCAGAAAGGGGATCGTGAGATTCCCCAGCGCTCCCTAGCCCCCTGGCGGACCCTCAACCTATCTCATCGGAACGGTGGTTTATTTGTATCAGTGGATTTTTGATCTGGAAGTGATCTAAATCACCGAGGGTCGAGGGAACGAAGAAGCGAAGGAACGAGTAAACGGGCTCGAAGTGACGGGACAGAGCCCGGTTGCACACGGCGGTCCTCAATGGTAAAAGCGAACCATGAGGGTTGCGGAATTCCGAGCGACGTTGGTCCAGGCCGAGCCGCCGCGCGAGCTTTCGGCCCCGCTGGCCGCGCTCTGGTGGGACTTGAAAGGCGACTGGGCGCGCGCCCACGGCATAGTCGATGATCTCTCTACGCCCGGCGCCATGGCCGTGCACGCCTACCTGCACCGCAAAGAGGGCGTGGAGTGGAACGCCGATTACTGGTACAGCCGCGCGGGGCGCAAATTCCACCGCCCCACGCTCGAGGCCGAGTGGCAGGCGCTGGTAGAAGGACTGCTCTAGAAGCAGCGAATCGGCGGGTCGGCGGGTTAACGAGTCGACGAACCGGCGCAGAGACAGATTTGTGAAAACAAGAAGCACCCGGCTATCTCGGCACTATTCTGCCGGGGCATGGAAAACCGGGGCATCCGGGCCGGGCGCCACAGTGGGACAATAGGGGAGGAACGTCAGTCCGCTTGGACTTTATGTTGCTCAAACGCGAAAAAAGGAGAATTGTCGGCAGTCATGGCAAGACAACGCGTAGTTTCCCCGGTGGTTTCCCCTACCCATTGTTTTACAAAAGAACTTTCCAGCGAGAATCCCCCATCGTTTCCGGCCATGCAACGGCTCTACGAACTGGCCATAGAGTTGTTTGCGCTGCGTCCCTGGGAGACGCTTAAGGACAGTCAATTGATCCTTATCCGGGAAGGCGGCCAAGGCGATCTCCGGTATTGTTACGTGATGGGCGCGCTCGGCGAAGTCTATGCGATGCATGCCTACATGGGGCCGGAGAGTTATCTCTATTATTGCCGCATTCAGCTTGGGGAGGAGATTCAATCAGGTGAATTCCTGACCGCGCTTCATAGTTTGTACGTAGAATTCGTTCCTCGGTCCGAATTGGAGCGGCAGGATCGGGACTTGCTCACCTGGCTCGAACACCCTCGCGCAAAGGGAATTGCAAACCCGATCTTTCGCGCTAGCCGGCCAGGTTTTCATCCGTGGTTCGTTACAGCGGAAGAGGCCGAGGCTTTGGCGGAGTGCATCCGCGCCACGATCGTTGTGTGCCATGCGGTCCGCCGGGGGGACGGGAAGCGGTTTTGGAGCAGGGGCGGCGTCTATCCCATGGTCTTGCCGGAAGACGGTGCACACCCCGGGCAGCGGATAGAACTTGTCGAAGCGCCTGTGCCCGATGAACCGCCTCTGCCTCCGGCGCGAGCGGACGAAGCAAAGTTGTCGCGAGTGCGCGGCCAGGATCTCCCGCTGCGTGGGGTGATGGAACTCGATTATATTTCCACCGGCGCTCCGATTGGAAAAAGCAACGAGAGAAAAGCCTGCGCCTGCCTCTCACTCGCCGTCGATGCGGGCACCGGGATTGTTTATGCGCCGCATACGTCGGATTCCCGTGAGGCCCCGGGAGACTCCCTGGCTCAGGTATTTCTCGATGCGGTACAGGCGACGCACGTGCTTCCCAAGGAAGTTCGCGTGCGATCCACGAGGCTGCGGAATTGCGTCGCACCGCTGATGGAGTCGATGGGTACGACGGTGAGCATATCATCGAGGCTTCCGGCACTGGATGAAGCTCGCGAGCATTTGCTTGCCTACATGCGCGGGTGACTTCGTGAAAATACTGAAACGTTGCCTTGTTTTCGTAGCAGTTTTGTATTTAGCCGTCTTGGCCGCCTTCTTCTTTGACCAGCGGAATCTGCTCTATTACCCGACCCACACCTACACTCCTCTTGCCGAGGCATACGCCAACCACGCGTTCGAGGAGATCTCTGTCACAACCGAAGACGGAATCCATCTGAAGGCATGGTACGCGCCCGCTGCCGGAAAGCCTTGCACCATCGTCTTTTTCCACGGCAACGGCGACAGCCTGCTGACTGCCGCGCCGGTTGCCGATCCGTACATCGATGCCGGTTATGGATTCCTGCTCGCCGAGTATCGCGGCTACAGTGGCCTGGCAGGCAGTCCCACGGAGGCCGGCCTTTACCGCGACGCTCGCGCCGACCTGCGCGAGCTTATGGCGCGCGGCGTTCCAGAGCATCACATCGTTTTGTTCGGGCACTCGCTCGGTACCGGCGTGGCTGTCGAAATGGCGACCGAGTTCCACGCCGGCGGGGCGATGCTGCTTGCGCCCTACCTGTCGATCCCCAAGGCCGCGCAGGCGCACTATCCTTTTTTGCCCGCTTCAATACTGGCCCTCGACCGATTCGAGAACGAAAAGAAGATCCGGCCGGTTCACGTGCCGCTTCTCATCGTGAATGGCGCGCAGGACCAGGTGATTCCGCCCTCGCAGGGGCTCCGGCTGTATTCTCTGGCCAATCAGCCCAAGGAGTTCCATTCCCTCGCCGACCGCGGCCACAACGATGCCTTCGACGCTTTCGCTCCTCTAAGCCTGAATTGGCTCGAACGAGCTTGTCCGCAGAACTATTGACTCCTGCATAAATA
>PLSB01000047.1 GCA_003165005.1 Acidobacteriaceae bacterium
GACTTCCTTGGAGAGCATCCAGTCGACGGCCTTCAACATGCGGGGATCGTTGCGCGGGACGCCGGCTTCGCCGAGCGCGTAGACGGCCTGGGCCGTATCCCACACCGGCGAAACGCAAGGCGTCATGCGGAAGGTGGGTTCGAGCATCTCCGGCGTCGGCGGTTGTTCGATGCCAAGCTTTTCAAATTCGTCGCGCGCGCGAATGACCTGCGGATCGTCTTCGGAGTAGCCGAGGCAACGCAGCGCAATGATGGCGTTGAGCATGGCCGGGTAGATGGCGCCGAGGCCGTCCGTCATCTCGAGGCGATCGAGCAGCCACTTTTCGGCGCGCTTCAGGGCCAGCTTGCGCACCGGGCGCAGATGCACGGCTTCGGCCCAGTGCATCAACCGGTCGAGCGCTATGAAGAAGTTGCGCCAGGAGATGAGGTGCTTGCGATCGACGCGCAGACGCAGGATGGAGTTGGCGCGGCCGCCGACGAACAACTCGTCAATTCCCTGCTCCGGCGGAATCTTCTTGAAGGGCTTTTTGGCGTACATGATGGCCAGCGGGACGATGATGGAGCGCGACCACGACGAGATTTCGTAGATATTGAAGTAGAACCACTTGGGAAAGAGGACAATCTCCGGCGGAATGGCGGGGACGGCGTCGTAATCGTATTCGCCGAGCGCACAGAGATACATTTTGGTGAAGGTATTGCAGGCCGTGACGCCGCCATGCGCGAGCACCCACTCGCGGCATTTTTTGAGGCGCGGATCGTGGGCGCCGATGCCCATCAGCTTGGCCGCGGAGTAGCACTTGACCGAGAGCGAGATATTGCCGGGACCGCCGGGATAGATGCTCCAACTGCCGTCGCCGTTCTGGTAGCGCATCATCTCGGTGAGCGCGCGACGGAGCCGGCCGGGATCGCCGCTTTCGAGCAGGGTGTGGAGAAAGATGTAGTCGGCCTCGAGCATGGAGTCGGCTTCGAGCTCGCCGCACCAGTAGCCGTCAGGGTGTTGCAGGCCGAGGAGAAAATCGCGCGCGCGCGCGATGGACGAATCGACCTCTGCCATGTCCGCGTCGATACGGCCGAATTTGGGGCGGCCAAATTGGGGCGGTGCGAAACGGGGCGCTGCGGATTGTGTCTTCTGCTGCTCTGGAATCATGCGGTTTGAGACGCCTCTGTTTCCGGGGAAAGCGTTTCTGCCTGTACCAATCTTCGGATTCCTGGCGCGCCCAGGTGCGGAACGCCGGTCCTTGCGATCGAATTCTAGTTGACGGCGATGGTTTCCGATCCGCTGGCGCTGCCAATGGCTTGCACGATTTCAGGGGGCAGGCCGAAGCGGACATTTTCCGGCATCACCTCAACCTCTTCGACGTTTTCAAAGCCGTTTAGACGCAGGTAATTGACCACGTCCTCGACCAGCACCTCAGGGGCCGATGCGCCGGCGGTGACGGCGACGGTGTCTACGCCGGTGAGCCACGCGGGGTTGATGGCCTGGGAGTTTTCAATGAGGTACCCGATGGTGCCGAGGTTGCGGGAGACTTCAACCAGGCGGTTGGAGTTGGAGCTGTTTGTGGAGCCGACCACCAGGACCAGGCCGGCATTGTGCGCTACGTTGCGCACGGCAACCTGGCGGTTCTCGGTGGCGTAGCAGATGTCCTGCGAGTGGGGGCCGACGATGTTGGGATATTTGATTTTGAGCGCGTGAATGATGTCGTGCGCCTCGGAGAGCGAGAGCGTGGTCTGCGTGAGGTAGGCCACACGGTCGGGATCGCGCACCTGGAGCACTTCGACCTCGGCGACGTTGGAAACCACCTGGGTTACGTCCGGAGCTTCGCCCAGCGTGCCTTCGATCTCGTCGTGGTCGCGGTGGCCGATGAGCACCAGAGAATACCCCTGCCTGGCAAATTTGACGGCTTCAAAGTGCACCTTGGTTACCAGCGGACAGGTAGCGTCGATGACCTGGAGATTGCGGCCCTTGCTGCGGTCGCGCACCGCCGGAGAGACGCCGTGGGCCGAGTAGATCACACGCTGGCCATCGGGTACGTCGTCGATTTCGTGCACGAAGATCGCGCCTCTTTCCGCCAATTCGCTTACGACATAACGGTTATGGACGATCTCGCGGCGCACGTAGATGGGCGCGCCGAAGGTTTCAAGGGCAATCTTCACAATGTCGATGGCGCGCACCACGCCCGCGCAAAAACCGCGCGGCTTGAGCAGCAACACCCTCTTCTGGCTGGGGGAAGCCCCTGGGGAACCGTGACGGGGAATGGAATCGAGGACAGTTGTAGTCACATCTTTAAGTATACCAATGGGCGAGACGAAGCGATAGGAGAGAGATGGGAATGGCGGGCGGGTGCGCGTCAGGCCGCTTCGCCCAGCAATTCCGCCACTACCTTGGGGTTGCGGGCAATGATCGTGAGATAGGCGCGCGCCGGCGCGTCGGGGCGCTTGCGGCCCTGCTCCCAATCGCGAAGGGTTCCCACGGGAATGCGATACGCCGCCGCAAACGCCTCCTGCGTCAGGCCGAGGCTCTCGCGCAACCGCTTGACGTTGGGAATGCGGATAAGGCCGACCTTTGCCATCTCCTCGTCTGTGCCGACCGGAAGTGGCTGAGCATCGGGATCGGAGAGCGCCGCGGCGTGGATTTGCTCGTAGGTGAGCGCGTCGACGGCGGCCCAATCCGTGTTCGTTTTGATGGGCGGATCACCCGGATTATGAACGACTGAAACCATAGAGTTCAATTTCATGCGGCTCCGCTCTCCTGACCGACATAATTCGTGTAGTCTCCTCATCCCGTTCGGTAGTCACCACATACAGCAGACGCTTTTGGCCCACGCCAAGATTGGCAGTTCTCTCTTCCCCATAATCGAAGCGGTCGTCGATCCAGCTCACGCGCTCCGGATCTTCGAGGGCGGGAATTCCATCGGCGAGCGACAAACCGTGCTTGCGCTGGTTTGTGGCATCTTTCGCCGGGTCCCAGACGTAGCGCATGAGATGATGGTACGGCTAGGCCGTAGTTGCGTCAAGTGGAAACGGGAGAATTGACGCCTGTTGGGTCCTACCGTGTCGCCGAACTTGGCCACTCGGGTCAGAAGTCCTGGACCCTTCGACAAGCTCAGGGCAGGCTGTGCGGCACCCATTTTTGTTCTGCATCGAATCGGGACCTGGGGCGCCTGCTTGCTGCATTTGTTCCCCCGTCCTCGCAATGCGGAGCTTGTGAGCAGTGGTCATAGTTGCTCTGTAAATGGATTTACCAAGCGGGATACTAAGCTATGAAAAAAATTCTGTTCGGACTCGCCCTCACCTTCTGTCTCGCGGTACCCTATGCGGCACAGGCGCAGATTGTAGTGGTAGTACACCACCACCACCATCATCACTACCAACATCACCATCACCCCTACCTCCAAAACAACCAGTAGTTGGTTGGGAGTCCCGCTGTCCCACCCTTGCCGCAATAGGTTTCCCCGCAAGAAGACGTCAAGGATGGGGCGCCCGGTTCCGCTTTGTACTGGATGAATTCCTCGTTCAAAAGACGTGATAGCCTTTATTCAGGCAAGGTGTCCTTCTATGAGCGAGATCATCTTTGAGGTGCACGAGGACGAGGTGGACGGCGGCTTTACGGCTTCCGCCCTTGGGTACGGCATCCATACCCAGGGAGGCACCCTGGAAGAACTGCGCGCGATGGTGAAGGATGCTGTCCGCTGCTACTTCGATGAGAGCATGGAAGCTCCGAAGATCATCCGCCTGCATTTTGTGCGCGACGAAGTCCTTGCGTAATGAGGCTGCCCCGCGACATCGACGGGCCGCGGCTGGTCAAGGCGCTCAGCGTTTTAGGGTATGAGGCGACCCGGCAAAAGGGCTCGCACATCCGCGTGACCACGCAACGCGACGGCGAGAACCACGAAGTCATCCCCTGGCATCATCCAATCAAGGTCGGCACTCTTTCCAGCACCCTCAAGCGGATTGCCGCGCATCACGGAATGAGTGTGGACGCGCTTTTGAAATTGCTCGATTTATAAGATAGGTGAGCGGCGCTCAAGCCACTGCGGATTCGACAGGCCGCAGGCTCACCTGCACGTCTACACGCGTACCGAGACGGTTGAGGATCGTAAAGAGACGGTCGAGCGTAAAGCGGCGAAGGTCGGCATTGCGAATGCGGGAGAAATCGGCTGCGGCAATGCCGGTCAGCGCGTGTGCGCCGCGGACAGTCAGCTTCTGGCGGTCGAGCGCTTTGATGATTTCGGCGGCGAGGATCGCCTTCAACTGCTCAACTTCGGGGTTTGCATAGCCGAAGTCGCGAAAGACGTTGCCGCTGCCGTGCACGAGCTCGATTTTTTCGCGTTTCATCCGAGTAGCTCCTTCAGGCTTTTCAGCCGGCTCTTGATCAGGTCGATTTCGTGTAGCGGAGTCTTGATGCCCTGTGTCGATTTCTTCTGGAACGCGTGAATGACCCAAATCGCACTGGCAATCTGCACAGCGTAAACGACCCGAAAGGCGTCTCCGCGAAAAGGCAGTGCGATTTCAAAAACTCCCGAGCCGGCGCCTTTGAACGGCTTGACTATGTCCGCCTTGTCCCCCTCAGCCGCGATGGTCAATGCTCTAAGGCAGATGGCTTGCGCCTCCGCCGGAACTTCTCGAAATCCTTGCGGGAGGCCTTGATCCATGAGATGGGCCGCGTTTGTCTGGTCATGAGCTTGCCGCCAGAAGTACAAGAGGAGTGTAGTCATATTTGACAACAGCTGTCAAGATTGGGATTCCATTTAGACTCCAGGCTGCGGACGTGGAGCACGGACCCCTCTTTTCCTCAATTGGGTGGGATTTCAACCGGGCTTTGGAAGCGATCCTCAAGGTGCCCCGTCGATAGAATCAGTCTAGCCATGTCTGAATTCACCCATCTGCATCTGCACACTGAATACTCCCTGCTGGACGGGGCTTGCGACGTTCATAAGCTTGTGGACCGCGTGGCGGCGCTGGGGCAGAAGTCCGTGGCCATGACCGACCACGGGAACATCTATGGCGCGGTGCACTTTTTTGATGCGGCGAAGGCTAAGGGGATCAAGCCCATCCTCGGGTGCGAACTCTATGTTTGCAAGTCAGAGGATCATCGCGGAGACGTGACTTGGCGGTCGAGTGAGTCGGGTTCTCAAGGAGGCGAGCGGGAGAGCGAGTACAACCACCTGCTGGTGCTGGCGGAAAACGAAGAAGGCTACCGGAATTTGATCCGGCTTACTTCGGAGGCTTCGCTGAACGGGTTTTATCGTAAGCCGCGGGTGAGCAAGAAATATCTCGCCGAGAATGCGAAGGGGCTGGTCTGCCTTTCCGGCTGCCTGAGCGGAGAACTGTGCGAGGCGCTGGAAAAGGGCGACTATGCTGCGGCGGTTTCCGTTGCGCAGCAGTACCGGGACATCTTCGGAAAGGGGAATTTCTTCCTTGAGATTCAGGACCAGGGACTGGAGCCGGAGAGAAAGATTCGCGCCGATTTGTTCCGGTTGGAGAGCGAGCTGGGGATTCCGCTGGTGGCGACCAACGACTCGCATTACCTGTGCGGGGAGGACAGCCACGCGCACGACGTGATGCTGTGCGTGCAGACGGGCGCGAAGAT
>PLSB01000008.1 GCA_003165005.1 Acidobacteriaceae bacterium
GGCCTCCCGGCCCTCAGAGACTTCGCCAGGTCTTGAATTCCGCGTGGTCGTGCCGTCTGTGAGAAGTGCGATCTACGTCCGCATCAGCTTGCGCTGCAACTGCTCCAGTGTCTGCCCCTTGGTCTCGGGGAAGAACAACGCGACTACAATCAACTGCGCCACTGTGGCCGCGGCGAAGAATATGAACGGCGTGGCCGTGCTCATCCTGTTCACCACCACGGGAAACATCTGCGCGATGAGGGCGTTCATGAACCAGTGGCTGGCGCTGCCCACCCCCTGGCCCTTGGCGCGTACCGAGGTGGGAAAAATCTCGCCGATGTAGACCCAGATGACCGCTCCCTGCGAGACGCTGAAGAAAGCGATGAACGTGACGAGCAGCCAGAGCAGCGCGCCGGGATGCGACCGCGTGCCGAACACCCACGCGACGCCGGCGAGACAACTGGAGCAGCCGGCCGCGCCAACCAGCAGAAGCGTCTTGCGGCCCAGCTTGTCGATCAGCGACATGCCGGCGACGGTGAACAGAAGGTTGGTTGCGCCAATCGCGATGGCATGCTGATAGCTCGACAATATGCTGAAGCCGGCGTTCGTAAAGAGGCTATTGAGGTAATAGAGAATCGCGTTGATCCCGGCCAACTGGTTGAATGCGCCGATGGAAATGGCAAGAAACAAGGGGTAGCGGTACTTCCAGCGAAACACCGGCTCGTGGGCCGATGCGTGTTCCTCGGCAAGCGCGGCGCGGATGTCATCGAGCTCCGCCTGCGGCTCCGGTTCGCCCATGAGCTTGAGCACGGCGAGCGCTTCGTCGACGCGGTTGCGCGAAGCCGACCAGCGCGGGCTGCGCGGAATGCCGAAGAGCAGCAGCAGAAACACGATCGCCGGCGCCGCCGCGACGCCCACCTGCCATCGCCATTCCGCCGCGCCCAGATGCAGCAGGTGAATCATGTAATTCGAGATATAGGCCACGAGAATTCCGAAGACCACGTTGAACTGAAAGACGCCCACCAGTCTGCCGCGCCAGGCGGCCGGCGACAGCTCGGCAATATAGACAGGCCCGAGCACAGACGAAGCGCCGATGCCAAGTCCGCCGACAAAGCGGAAGAGCAGGAAGGAGGGCCAGTTCCAGGCCAGCCCGCAGCCCAGCGCCGACACCAGATAAAGCACCGCGGTGATGCGCAGCGTCTCGCGCCCGCCGAGCTTTTGGCCCACCCAGCCGGCGCCCAGCGCGCCGATCACGGTGCCCACCAGTCCGATCGCCACGGTATAGCCTTCGTCCCGCGGGTTGAGTCCGTAGAGCTTGACCAGGGCGTCGATCGCGCCCGCGATCACCACCGTATCGAATCCGAAGAGCAGCCCGCCGAGCGCGCCGGTAAGGGTGGTTTTGATCAGGTTGGCGTTGGGTCGCATCGCAAGTTATCCTCGAAGCTCTCAACCATCGCACAGACCCTTTCCCGTCGCTGTGGCAACAAGGCGCAAAGGATGGCGGCGCGGCGTGCATTTTCTTGGGGCCGGCTCAACTCTTTGCGCGTTTGGCGCCGGGCCGCACCGCCAGAACCCGGCAGCGATGCTTGTCGGCGGCGCTCCAGGCCAGCGGCATCTCGCTCTCCATGCACGCGCAATCGCCGGTCTCGAGCACCTCGTGCATTTCGCCCGCATCCAGGCGCAGGCGCCCTTCGAGCACGTAAATCACGGCGCCGGTCTCCTCGAATGCGCTCACGGTCACAGTCGATCCGCCGGGCGGAAACTCGATGACCTGTGCGGCCAGGCGGAATCCCTCCCCCTCGGAATTCAGCGGCGTCACCTTCACCGGCTCCATGCCGCGCCCGTTGCCCTGCAGGTGGGCTTTGCGCGTAATGGAGAGCTTGTGGCGCGAGGGCTCGCTGAAGAAGTAATCCATGCCCACGCCGTAGACGCGCGCGATGGTGGCCAGCGTGGGCAGCGTGGGAATCATCCGGTCGGTCTCGAGCTTGGAGAGCAACGCCGTGGAGAGCCCCGTTTCGGCCGCCAGACGGGAAAGCGTGAGCCGTTTGCTGTTGCGCAGGGAGCGCAGCTTGAGGCCGATGCAATACGGCTCCAGAGACCATTGGGCGTAGGAAACTGCCTTGGACATGGCAAGCTCCGGTAAAGTTCCGCGGAATCTTTGAATCAGTCTACGACAAGGAGGGGCCCGCGCCGTGCGCGAGGAGACAAAGACGCGGACCCAGAGGCTGCTCAAACCCGCATCTTCCCGAAGCGCATGGGGCTATATAAGTTTTATCATCCTGCGCAGAGAGGCCGGTATCACCATGAGCAACATTCCCCCAGGCTCCATTCGGCGAGGCGCATCCGCAGCCACGCGCCGGAGCAGTGCATCCGCGATCTGCATCCGAAAAAATGCCGCGCAAGAAACCAGGATCAGAAACTTGTACTGCTTGCCAGAGCAGCGTTTGTCTTCCATTTGGCCCGCATCTCTTCCGCGCGCCGTTCGGCGTCTTCGATCTGCTGGGGTGTGGCCTGGGCACGCGCCCGATCCAGATTCACGATGGCTCTACTTTGCGTATCCCCAGGCTGCGATCGTTCCACCGCCAGCGTCAGCCACTTCAGAGCTTCAGTCAGGTCTTGAGCTACGCCTGGTCCTCCGATCAACAGTCCATACCCACATGCATTCATCGCATGTGTGTCGCCTTCGTCCGCAGCGGCACAATACAAGCCGATGGCCTGGGCAAAATCCTGGTGAACGCCCAACCCCAGCCGGTGCGCATCCCCAAGCCGATCCTTCGAGAAGGCGTCTCCCTGGTCCGCAGCCTTAGTAAACCAGCGTATGGATTCTCCGTAATCCTGTGCTGTTCCCCTTCCGTCCCAATACATTACCGCTGCGTTACGCTGTGCTATCGCGTATCCCTGCTCCGCCGCCATGAGATACCACCGCAGGGCTTCGGCATAGTCTTGAGTTACACCCCATCCATTTTCAAAAAATACTCCCAGGTTATTTCGAGCCATAACATAGCCTTGCCCCGCTGCTTTCAGAAGCCACGACACCGCTTCACGATCGTCCTTAGCAACGCCGAGACCATTGTGATAAATTGTCCCGAGATTATCCTGTGCCTGGGGATAACCCTGCTCTGCGGCCTTGCGGTACCATGCTGCCGCCGCCGCCAAGTCCCTGGCAACGCCGCGACCATACTCATACATGATGCCAAGGTTGCTCTGCGCCGTGGCAATGCCCTGATCCGCTGCTTTGCGGTACAAGAGCACTGCCTCTGCCTCATCCTTGGTTACGCCCTGACCGCTCGCGTACATGAATCCCAGAGCGCTCTCGGCGCTGGCGAAATCTTGCGATACCGCCTTCTGAAACCATAAGACTGCTTCAGTATTGTCCTTAGCAACGCCGGTTCCTTTGTTGTACATCAGTCCGAGATTGGTCTCTGCCTCGGCATAGCCCTGCTCCGCCGCCTTGCGGTACCAGAGCACAGCCTCTGCTTCATCCTTGGTTACGCCGAAACCGTTCGCGTACATGATCCCCAGGTTGGTCTGTGCGTAAGCATTACCCTGCTCCACCGCTTTGCGGTACCAAGCCACCGCCTGTACATAATCCTGGGCAACACCGTGGCCATTCTGATACATGCGTCCCAAACTGGTCTCTGCGTCGGGGAAACCCTGTTCCGCCGCCTTGCGATACCAGTTCACAGCTTCCACATCATCCTGGGCAACGCCAACACCCTTCTCGTACCTGGCCCCCATGGTATTTTGCGCCGTGGCCAATCCTTGATCCGCGGCTTTGCGATACCACATGGCTGCTTCGGTTTCGTCCTGGGCAACGCCCTGCCCCTTGCCATACATCGCTCCGAGATTACCCTGTGCATGCGCGTTGCCCTGTTCTGCGGCCTTGCGGTACCAACTCACGGCTTCCACTTCATTCTTGGCAACACCCCAACCGTTCGCGTACATCCAACCCAAGTTGTTCTGGCCGTCGGGAAGGTCCTGCTCCACAGCCTTGCGGTACCAGGCGACCGCCTCCACAAAATCTTTGGCAACGCCCCAGCCGTTCTCGTACATAGCCCCTAGATTGCATTGCGCGCGGGCATGTCCCTGCTCTGCTGACTTGCGATACCAGCGCGCCGCTTCTGCCTCGTCCTTTGGTACGCCCCAACCGAGGGAGTACATGCGTCCCAGATTGTTCTGACCGCGGACGTCGCCCTGATCTGCCGACTTGCGATACCAGGCCAACGCTTGGGCGTAGTCTTGGGCCACGCCCTGTCCTTCCTGGTACATCCAGCCAAGACTGTTTTGCGCCAACGCGTTGCCCTGATCGGCCGACTTGCGGTACCAGTTCACGGCTTCCCCATCGTCCTTGGCGACACCGTGACCGGTTCCGTACATCCAGCCAAGTTCGGATTGCGCCACAGCATTGCCCAGTTCCGCTGCCTTGCGGTACCAACGCTCCGCAGCCACCTCGTCTTTGGCCACGCCGTGCCCGTAAAGGTACATCCAGCCGAGTTCCGCCTGGGCATTGGCAATACCCTGGTCGGCCGCTTTGCCAAACCAGCGCGCCGCCTCCGCCTCATCCTTTGCCACGCCTTTGCCGTTCAGGTACATCAACCCCAGCTCGGACTGGGCAAGCCCGAAACCCTGGTCGGCCGCCTTCCGGTACCAGCGCACAGCTTCCGCATCGTCCTGGGCCACCCCCTTGCCACTGGCGAACATGAATCCGAGAAGGGTTTGCGCAGGGGCATTGCCCGCCTCTGCCGCTTTTCGGAACCACTGCGCCGCTTCGGCCGCGTCCTGGGTGACGCCCTTGCCGTTGTAGAGTTTCAACCCCAGATACAACTCAGCCGGAACAAAGTTCTGTTCCGCTGCCTTGCGATACCATTCCACCGCTTGCGTATCGTCGGCTGCTGTTCCCTTGCCGTTTTCAACCATCCAGGCAAGCGCGAATTGCGCAGGGGGATAACTGTCTTCCGCCGCCATGCGATACCAGCGCACGGCTTCCGCGTCGTCTTGCGCCACGCCCTTGCCATTGGCATATTTCAGCCCCAGAGCAACCTGGGCAGGCGCAAAGCTCTGGTCTGCCGCCTTGCGGTACCACAGCACCGCTTCCGACTCGTCAAGGGGTGTTCCTCGGCCGTTTTCAAGCATCCAGGCCAGCACGTACTGCGCAGGGGCGCGACCCTGGTCTGCGGCTTTGCGGTACCATCGCATTGCTTCCGCGTCGTCCTGGGCCACTCCCTTGCCGTTGAGGTACATCCATCCGAGAGCGGTCTGCGCCTCCGAAACGCCCTTTTCCGCGGCTTCCCGGTACCATTGCGCCGCTGCCGCATCGTCCTTGGCGACGCCCATTCCGTTGGCGTAGATCCTGCCAAGAATCGTTTGTGCCCCGGTGTCGCCCAGTTCCGCTGCCTTCCGGTATCGTTCCAGTGCTTCCCGGTACTCCTTGCTCGCAAATCCAGGGCTCGCATACTGGCTCCCGGGATCCTTTGGCTGTCCTAGAGTGTCATCCCCAATCGGCTTTGTATCTCGCGTTGGCGTGTCGGGAAAAGCTGGATTAACTAGAAAAGCAATCGTAAAGGACAGTAAGAGAACTCTTCTTGCGTTCAATTTAAGTTCCTCCCACGGGGGGCGCCTTTAACTAGAGTATCCTTCAGAGCAATAAGCCTGGCAACGGCAGATGTTACGTTTGTGCGCTCTTTCCCGGAATCGGGTAGGAGGCGGGATCACT
>PLSB01000152.1:0-10322 GCA_003165005.1 Acidobacteriaceae bacterium
GCCATGCGCGCCGGGCTGGTGTCGGCGAGGAGCTGGCCAATCAGATCGAGAAGAGAACCTGTTATGAGACCCGCTCGGTCTGCCTGTGCCACACCCAGCGCGGCGGCGTTCCCACGGCCTTCGACCGCATCCTCGGCCAGCGTTACGGCCTGCACGCCATCGACATGGTGCACCAGAAGAAGTGGGGCCGCATCGCCGTCCTGCGCGGCTTGGACATCACGGACATTCCCATCAAGGATGCCATCGCCACCAACCGCCGCCTCGATCAGCGCTTCTTCGACGTAATCGCCGACCTCGAAGCCAAGGTGTAGCGATTGTGAATCGCGGATCGTGGTTCGTGATACGTGAATCGTGATTCGTGATCCGTAGTTCGTGATGCGAATCTCCGTGCCCCATCCTTTCCGCGGCTTCATCGCGGAAAGGGTGGGATCGCACGAACCCAGAGACCCTTCCTCCATCCTGTAAAGTTTCCCTGTGACGTATCGTCTCTACACGCCGGCCGACTTTCCGGCCCTCTACGCGGTCGAAGAGCTCTGTTTCGCGCCGTCCTTCCGCTTCAGCCGCGCCTACATGCGCCAGATAGTCGAAAGCGCCGACTCGGCAACGTGGATCGCCGAGGAGGACACGGATCTGAGCGGATTTTCCATCGTAGAATGGACGGCCGGCGAGGGCGAATCCGCCGCCTACATCCAGACGCTTGAGGTCCATCCCTTATGGCGCAGCCGCGGCATCGGCGTGGAGTTACTGCGCCTTGCGGAAAGCTCCGCTCGCGCGGCCGGCGCCAAAAGCATCGGCTTGCATGTGGATGTCGAAAACGCCGCGGCCATCCATCTCTACGAAAGCCACGGCTACGCCCGCCAGGGCAGGCAGGAGCACTACTACGCGCGCCGCCGCGCCGCCTTCACCTACCGAAAATCGCTGTAGCAGGCTGTTGAAAAAACTCAATGTAAGGGGGCTTTGTAACAAGGGCACGGCTTTAGTTCCCGCGCCAGATCCCTGCCTTCCAAACTCCGTCCAACTATTGCGCCGCGCCCTTGTCCACCCGCATCATCGCCGTGTGTCCCGCCGCCTGCGGACCGCGCACCACGTGCGGCGTCATCACAATCACCAGCGTCGCGTAGTTGGTCTGCATGTCTTTGTCCGTCACGTTGTTCAGCCCCGGAATCTCGCTCAGCCCCGGTGTCCCGCTGATCGCCTGGCTCTGCGACTTGTCCAGCTCGGTGGCTACTACCGTCGCCTCGCCCTCCTTCAGCGTCACCACGCCGCTGTAGGCGCGGTTGTCGAGCACCGGGTTGCCGTCGATCGAGGTTCCCGACAGCGCGTCCAACTTCATTTCGATGGTCAGCGCCACGTCTTTATTGCGCAGCGCCTTGGGCGTGACCGCCAGCGTCAGGCCCAGGTCCTCGTACTGCACCATGGGAACATTGGGCACCGAGCTGGAGAGCGAAGAGAGCAGGGAACTCAGGCTGCTCGAGGAACCCGCCGAGGTCAATCCGGCAAGGCTGCCCAGGTTTGGCGATAAGCTCGAGAAGCTCGAGGTCTGGATCGGGTACTTCTCGCCGAGCTTGAGCGTTCCCTTCTCGCCGTCGTCAAGTCGTAGCTGGATCTGATCGAGTTCACGCGAGTCCGAACTATTCACGTTGAGGTTGAAAGTGACCGTCCCCATCGACAGCGCCGACTGTGTGATGCCGCCGCCAAATGTGGCGAAGCCGCTCGAGAGCAGGGAACTGGAAACCTGGCCGGAGGCGATGAGAATGCCTAGAATTGCCAGCGGATCGTTGGCCGAAGCCAGCCCTGAGGAGATGATCTGCTGCACCAGGCTCGCGTTCTGGTTCAGAAGCGACTGCTCCTCGGCGTATACATTGAAGGCCGTCATGGTTTGCGGCAGTTGCACTCCGGTGTTGCGCGCGCCGGTGTGCACCACCTGGATCAGGCGCACGTCGAGCAGCACCTGGCTGCGCCCGTCCAGAAGGCTCTTGAGCGTGGTGTTGAAGGCTTCCAGCGTGCGCTCGGGCGCGCTCAGCGTGATGGCGCGGCTGGTTTGGGAAAGCGTCGTGTGCGTCACCGCGAAGATATTCTTCGCCATCGAGAGCACGTCGTTCAGCTCGTCGTCGCTCAATCCGTTCAGGTACACCGTTTCCATGTCTTCGCGCAGAAACTGATTGCGGTTCGTGGGGGTGTCCTCGGCCACCAGGGCGCGGTGCGCGTCCACCGGCACGAAGAACGTATCCGTCGCCAGGCACAGCAGGCGTGCCGCCTGCTCAAAGCTCATGTCGTCCCCGTCGAAGTGCATGAAGGTGGGATGCACACTCGCGTCGAACATTGCAGTGAGGCCGTAGGCTTTGAAGACCTGCGTAATGATCTGCTTCCGATCCTGTCGCAGGTGAAAACTGCGCACGCCGGGCCTGGGCTCGAGCTGTACGGGTCCAGCCAGTTCGCCTTGATTCTGCGCGTAGAACGGCTGCGGCTGGCCGCGCACGGCGTCGTCGGCCAGTTCGTCCAGATGCTGGCTGATTTCGATATTGGTGGGGTCGAGCGCCCGGGCGCGCTCCAGCGCCGTGCGCGACGCGGCCTCGTTGCTCAGCAGCCGGTCCTTGGCCGCCTCCTGGATCAGCGCCGTGACCGCATGGCTGCGCGCCACTTGGGCAGATAGCCTGTAGTTGGCATTCGCCGGATCGAGCGCTGCTGCCTGCTCAAAGCCCTGCATTGCCTCTTCAAACTTGCGGTCGAGGAACAGCTTGCTCGCGGCGAGATAGAGCTTCGTGGCGCGCCGCAGGTCGCGCGAGCGCGGCTGCCCACTCTGGTTCGACGGAACCGCGGCGGGCGCGGCTGCCGGTGCGGTCGTGCCGTTTGCTGCGTCCTGACCCGCCGGCAGCGGCGTGTTCTGGCCCGCAGCCGGAGTCGCGCTCTGGCCTTGAGCCGCCGCCGGATTTGCCGTTTGCGCCACCAGCGCCCCGGCAAGCACCACCAGCGCCAACCCCGCGGCGCGTCGCAATGCCATGAGTTCCCAGCCGTGCGACGGTCTTGTTTTTGTCGCGACGGTGGGCTCGAGGGCTGACTCGCCGGCTCGCTGACTCGCTGACTCGCTCCCAGCTCGCCTATTTGTCCGCGCGCCTGCTTGCACCTGCGGCATCATGGCCTGCCTTGCACCGTCGCCAGCAGATCGGCCAGCGAGGACACGCACGCTTCGGGCTTCGCCTCCAGCAACTCGTCAAAGCTCGATCGGCCGGTGGCCACGGCAATCACGGGAAGAAAATTGGAGTGCGCGGCCTCGATGTCGCGCGGCGTGTCGCCCACCACGCACACCGTGGCGTCGCGTCCCGCCATCTCGCGCGCCTTCCAAGCCGCATGGGCGATCAGCTCTCCGCGGATGGGAAAGTGATCGCTGAATCCGCCGAACCGGAACCACTCGCGCAGGCCGGCCTTCTCGATCTTGATCCAGCCGATTGCCTCCAGGTTGCCCGTCGCCACGCCCAGCAGGGCGCTCTTTTGCGCCAGGTGGCGCAGCACGTCTTCCACGCCCGGCATCAGCGCCAGGTCAAGCTCGTGGCGCCGCTCGGCAACGCTGTTGCGCATCGCCTCCAGAATGGCGTCCACGCGCTCTTCCAGCACCTGGGCGGGAATGCCCGCCTGCCGGCAGGCCTCGCGAAGGATGGCGGTATCGGTGTTGCCGTGCAGCAGGATACCGCCCAGCGTGATCTCGAAGCCCGTCACGCGATGCACACCGGCAGCGAAGGAGTCGAAGTGCACCCGGTCGCGGCTGCGCAAAAGGGTGCCGTCGATGTCGAAGAGATAGGCGTCTTGCCCGTCCCAGGCAAAATCGGGCTCGATCGCGATTCGGGCTGCGGTGCTGAGTGATGTTGTTTGCATCGTGCTAGGCTCGCGCCCTCAACCCTGGCGATAGCCCTGGCGGATCGCGCTGAATACAGGACGTTCGCTGCGCGGCGGACGCTTGAGCCCGGCCCGCACCTCGGCCAGGTCCAGTCCCAGCTCTGCCATGGCGCGGCTCAGCGTGTTCCGGTGCATGCCCAGCTCTTCGGCCGCCTTACACTGGTTCCCCCGGTGAGCCACCAGAACCTCGCGCAGATATTGTCTCTTGAATTCGCGCACGGCTTCCTCATAGCGGATGCCGCTCGAGTGCATTTGCGTCACCAGGCTGTCCAGTTCTCGTCTCACGCTTCCCTCTTGCTCGGGTTGTTCAATCAGTGTAACCAAGGAAACTCAGTCGTGCAGCCGATTTTCTCACGATCCGCCATTTTTTTCGTGCGTCCATTGCGGCATCTCGTGTTTCAACATCCTCAGGCCTTGCTTGACGCGCCCCGATAGTTCGTCCGGGCTCGTGCGCGGGTCCAGATGACAGGCCCGAAAGAACAACTGCGGAAACTTGGCTTCGGTCAGCCACTCGGTCTGCGGGAAAAACGCCACCGTGACCAGCAAGCAGACCGTTACCAGCAGGGCTCCCTGTAGAAGCCCTGCAATGGCCCCGCCCAGGATGTCCATGCAGCCCAGCCCCATCCAGTGGGAGACCCTTTTGAGGAAGACCCCGGCGACGTTAGCCAAAATCATGACGAGCGCTAAGATCAGCAGAAACGCAATGGCGTCGGCGGCAGCGTCGATCTTCACCGCTCGCTTGAGTACCATGGCCAGGTCCATGTAATTCCAGCTCGCCAGCAGCACCCCAAGGATCAGGCCCAGCAGCGAGCAAACGGTGCGGAAAAACCCCTGCACCATTCCCAAAAATATCGATCCCGCCAGTACCGCGAGGACGATCAAATCCACCCAATCCATAATCAGCTCCGCGCTCTCTCGCGGCAACGCTGTCGCTCGAGGCAACGCTTAGGGAAATCAGGATGCAAGCTCCCGGCCGGTCAAACGCCGGAAAGCTTCAAGATACTTGGCCCGCGTGCGCTCCACCACTTCGTCCGGCAATCCGGGCGCCGGGGCCTGCTTGTTCCAGTGGATCTCTTCCAGGTAGTCGCGTACGAATTGCTTATCGAACGATGCCTGTGCCCCGCCGGGTTTCCATGTCTTTCCGTCCCAGAAACGCGAGGAGTCCGGCGTCAGCACTTCATCGGCTAATATAACGCCTTCCGGCGTTTTGCCAAACTCAAATTTTGTGTCGGCCAGGATCAGGCCGCAGCTCTCGGCGTGCGCCGCTGCACGATTGTAGATCTCAAGCGTCAGCCGCCGCAGCTGGGCCGCCTCCGCCGCGCCAATCGCCGCCTCCACCTTGCCGTAGGAGATATTCTCGTCGTGCTCGCCGTCCTGGCTCTTGGTCGCCGGCGTAAAGATCGGCTCCGGCAGCCGCGAGCCGTCCTCTAATCCGCCGGGAAGGGGAATGCCGCATACCGTTCCTGCGGCCTGGTATTCCTTCCATCCCGACCCGGCCAGATACCCCCGCGCCACGCACTCCACGGGAAACATCTCGGCCCGCTTCACCAGCATCGACCGGCCCTGCAACTGCTCGCGGTAAGGCTGGAGGGACGCGGGAAACTCCTCCACATCGGCCGTGATCAGGTGATTGGGAACCACATCCTTCACTAGATCGAACCAGAAGAGCGAGATTTGCGTCAGGATCTTGCCCTTATCGGGAATTCCCGTTGCCAGCACGTGATCGAAGGCCGAGATGCGGTCGGTAGCCACCAGCAGGAGCGCGCCGTCTACCGCATAGAGGTCCCGTACCTTGCCCCGTCCCACGAGCGGTACCGGGCCTAGGTTGGTCTTGAGCAAAGCTGTCATGGGGAATTCTCCTGGGAATGAACCAAAGCTCCGATTCTCATGCGGCAGTCCCACTTTGTCAAACTTTCGGTCAGTCCTCGCGCGAGCGAAAGTTCTCCGCACCACTTCAGCTTCTGCGTCCCTCTCGGAGGCCGGAAAACCACGGCGATTGGGGGGGTCCGGAAGGTACACAAACCCCTGTGACAGCCGTCACGGTACCGGCCTCCATCTTCGGAGACACTTCGAATGTCAACATGGTTCGGAGGGCGGGCAAGAAAGTCCTCTTTGAGCCGGGCGACACGAGGCAGCAGTGGAAAGGGGAAGCCGCGGCTAGTCTCGTTTAGTGCAGGGATCACCAGTAGCCGCGTGCTACCGACCTCCAGTGCCGGCTACTGGTCCCCGTCTTTATCTTGTGTTATTAGCTCGACAAGCGCCTCCGAAGAGAAGTGATCCTTCGGGGGCGAATTTTTGCCCGCAATCCGCTCCGCGAACCAAACAAGGCATCACCGGCAAGACGGCTGACCACCAGTCCCAGTTTCGGAACCATCTCGCCATCCCGAGCGTATTCGCTCACGTATGAGATTGCTACGAATAAGTTTGCTTTGGACCGCGTGCATCGCAGCCGTCTGGCTCGCCGTCTGTGCCATCGCAGGCATCGTCTCTGCCGAATGTGCCCTCCACCCGACGCGCTTGGCGCTCACAACGAATGACGAAGAGCAGGCCGCTGCAATTGCCGGAAAGCGTCGGGCCCTCCTCCAGCAGGTCGAGATTACGGCAAGCGACGGTGCCATTCTTCGCGCCTGGGCCTTTCGCCCCACTCCCGGTAATGGAGACGCAGTCATCCTGTTGCATGGAGTAGCAAGCAATCGCGCCGGAATGCTCGGCCCGGCTGACATGCTTTTGCGCCACGGCTACTCCGTGCTGCTGCCGGATGCGCGCGCCCAAGGGATGAGCGGGGGAGATCTCGCCACCTACGGGTTCCTCGAAGCTGGAGACCTTCAGCGCTGGTTCAACTGGCTCGTCCAGAAGCAGGCGCCGCACTGCATCGACGCCGTTGGCGAGTCGATGGGCGCTGCTCAATTGCTGACTTCGCTGAGAAACGTACGCGGATTTTGCGCGGTGGCCGCCGAATCTTCGTTTGCGAGCTTTCGCGAAGTGTCCTACGTGCGGATCGGGGAGTGGTTCGGCACAGGTCCGTTGCTCGGCCATACGCTCCTGCGTCCTCTAGTCGAATCCGGCATTTTCTACGCTCGCTGGAGATACGGCGTCGATCTCGCTCAGGAGAATCCCTCTCAAGCAGTCGCCGCGAGCCGCGTCCCCGTGCTCCTGATTCATGGGCTCGCCGACAACAACATTCCGCCGTACAACTCTGAAAGAATCTTTGCCGCCAGTAAGGGCCGCAATCCCGATGTGTCTCTCTGGGAACCGCCCGATGCCGGCCACTGCGGAGCCATGGGAGCTGAGCCGGACGAGTTTGAGCGCCGCATCATCGGCTGGTTTCAGAGCCATCAAACCGCGTCGCTCGAAAGCCGGGCGCCCCAAGTCTCGCATTTGAGACCTGGGAAACCACGAACGTCAACTCACCGTCGCCGAAGCTAAAGGCTAGAAGCTAGTAGCTCGAAGCTGCCTCTACGCCGTCGCCCGCTTCTGCTCGCGGTGCCCCAGCCGCACGCTCACGATCTTCGACACGCCCGGCTCTTGCATGGTCACGCCGTAGATCATGTCGGCGGCCTGCATCATGCGCCGGGAGTGCGTCACGATCAGGAACTGCGTGTCGTGGCCGAGCGAAAGCAGCAGGTCGGCGAAGCGGCCCACGTTGGTCTCGTCCAGCGGCGCGTCCACTTCGTCGAGCACGCAGAAGGGGCTGGGCCGGAATTCAAAGATGCCCATCAGCAGCGCCAGCGCCGTCAGCGCCTTTTCGCCGCCTGAGAGCAGCAGCACATTCTGCAGCTTCTTGCCCGGCGGCGACACCACGATATCCAGCCCACTCTCGGCTTGGTTCTCCTCGTCGGTTATGCGCAGGAAGGCCTGCCCGCCCTGGAAGAGCCGCGCAAACACCTGCCCAAAGTTGATATTGATCTGCGCGAACGCCTCGTCGAACTTGGTGCGCGAGATCAGCTCGATCTCCTTGATGGTCTCCTGCGTGTTCTCGATCGACTCGATCAGGTCCTGCCGCTGCACCTCCAGGAATCCGTGGCGCTCCGCCGTCTCCTTGTACTCGTCGAGCGCCATCATGTTCACCGGGCCCATCTGCTCGAGCCGCTGCTTCAAGCCGCGGCAGGTCTCCTCTTCGGCAGCAAGCTCCTCGCCGGTCAGCCGCGCGATCTCCGCATCGGTGCGCAGCACCTGCGCCTCCACGTTCACTTCGGCCAGGCAGCTTGCTTCCAGATACTCAAGATCGGAATGCAACTTGGCCAATTCGCTGGAAAGCGCGGCGCGGTTCTCGCGCAACTGGTCCAGCTCCGCGCGCCCCGTTTTCAGTTGCGTCTCCAGCTCGGTCAGTTGCAGGCGCAGCGCCCGCGCCTGCTCGCCGATGGATTGCGCCGCGGCCAACGCAGTCGCGCGCGTCTCGGTCAGATCCTTTTCGCGCTCCACCAGATCGGCGTTTTCCCGGATGCGCTGCTCGCGCTCGGCCGCGGCCGCGGCGCTCTGCTGCTCGATCGTCTGCACCCGCCGGCTCAGGTCGCTAAACACCCGGTCGATGCGTTGGAAGGCCGCATCCGCGCCGCGCCGCCGTTCTTCCAGTCCGGCCAGCTCCGCCGTCATCTGCGCGGCTTCCTGTTGCAGCGCCTCGCGCTTTTGCCGCAGCGATTCCAGTTGCGCTTGACGGGCGTTCAAGCCGCTCTCCGCCTGCTCGTGTTCGCTCTCGAGCCGCGCCGCCTCTTCGCGCTTCTCCGCAATCGCCTGCCGCTTCACTTCGCGCGCGTCCTGGTTGCGCGCCGCCTGCGCCTGCCACTCCTGCAAGCGCCGCTCGATGCGCTGGGCTTCATTTTCCATTTGCTTCAGCGCCGCGCCCAGAGTGGCCGCCTCGCTTTCGGCCTGGCGGCGCTCTTCGCCGCGCGTTTCCAGTTGCGCCGTAATCTCCTCTATGGCGCGGCTCAGGGCGTCTGCGTCCCTCTGCGCCTGTTCCAGATTGGCTTCGAGCTTCGTCAGCCGGCTCTCCGTCTCGCGCAGCTCGCGCTTCAGCGCCAGCGGACCCTCACTGGCCGGCTTACCGCCCGTCACCGTCGAACGGTGGAAACACTCGCCGTCCGGCGTCAGAAAATATGCGTGCCCAAAGCGCGACGCCAGGCGTTGCGCGTCGATGGCATTTTCCGTCAGGTAGCCATAACGCAGCTTGGGCAGGAGTCTTTCGAGCGACCGTCCCAATCCGTTCAGCACCTTCACGGCATCGCGCAGCGGGATCACGCCCTGCTCGTTCACCGGGACTTCGCCCGACGCAAACAGTTCGCCCTGCGCGTCGGAGTGAATCAGAAACGTCGCCCGGCCGTCGCTGGTCTTCAGCACGCGCACGCCTTCTTCGGCCGCGCCCCAGCTTTCCACAACCACGTAATTGAGCTCTTCGCGCAGAAACTCGTCCACCACGCCTTCGTACTCGCCGCTCACTTCCAGAAAGTCTGCCAGCGTGCCTACCGGCGCCACAGACGGCCCCAGGGCGCCCGGCTTGAGCAGCCGCCGCACCGAGTCCGTGGCGTAGCCATGGTTGCGAATCAGCGCCTGCAGCGAGTCGCGCCGCCCCGCCACGGCCGCCTGTTCGCCGCGCAACCGGTTGGCCTCGGCGCGGCGCGCGCTTTCCTCGCTGCGCTTGGTCTGCAAGCTCTCGCGCAGGGTCGAGATCTCTTGTTCCAGACGCCTCACCGTAGTGTCCGCCGTGTCAAAACGTAATCTGGACTCGGCAGTCTGCGCGCCCAGATTTTCAAACTCGACCCGCGCCTGGCCCATCTCGCCGTCCAGCCGCTCCGCCTCACGCTCCAGAGCGGCCAGGCTCTCTTCGCCCTGCGCAATGTAATTGCGCGCGTTCGCCGAGAGCGTGAGCAGATGCATGGCGTGGCGGCGTTCGCTTTCAAGTTCTCGCTCGGACTTGAAGACCTCCTCGGCCGCGCTGCGCGCCTCGTGCTGCCGCGCTTCCACCTTGGCGTGAAACTCGTGGGCCTCGCCCGCCGCGGTCTCTAAAAAGTTCTTCTGTTGCGCGCGTTCTTCTTCAATGCCCGCCAATTGTGTCCGCGTCTGTTCCAGTTCCGCGCCCGACGCCGCAATCCGCGCCTCCAGCTCGCTCACGCGCTCCGTATTGCTGCGCTCCCGCGCCGCGGCCCGCTCCAGTTCCACGGCCGCCGTGCTGGAGCGCGTCTGCGCCTCCTGGCCCTCGCGGTCCAGCTCGTATCCGCGCTCGGTCAACGCATGCTGGCTCGTCTCCTCAAGCGCAATCTCCTCGACCGAGCTGTTCACTTGCTCAGTCAAAGCCGCAATCTCCGCTTCCAGCCGCGCCTGGTCGGCGTCTATCGCCGCCATGCGGCTGGCCAGCACCACGCGCAGCCGTCCCCGCAGCTCGTCGCGCACCGCGGCAAACCGCTCCGCCTTTGCCGCCTGCCGCTTCAGGCTGTTCA
>PLSB01000152.1:10363-18055 GCA_003165005.1 Acidobacteriaceae bacterium
CCCGTGCCCATGAAGATGTCCTGAATGTCGCGCAGCCGGCAGAGCTTTCCATTGAGCAGATATTCGCTTTCCCCGGTGCGGAACAGCCGCCGCGTGATCACCATTTCGCCCTTTTGGGGCTTGCTCTGGAACTTGCGCCGGCGAATCTTGAGCAGCACGCCCTGCTGCCCCTGCGGCACCTGCACCAACTGCGGCACCTGCGGTGCGGCAGCCTCTTGGTCGGCATTCTCGCTGGGCACCTGCGGTGCGGCAGCCTTTTGGTCGGCTTCTGAATCCTCCGCAGCCTCCTCTTCAAGCACCTGTCCCGGCTGCTCGTTGGCAACGATCTCCTCGGCTTCGGCTGCGCGCTGACGGCGCAACTCCTCCTCGTCCCAATCCGTCGGCCCCTCGTGATCGACCACGACCTCCGGCTCCACCGGCACCGGCCCTTCGTAGGCCGCGGGATCGACCAAAGTCAGCGTCACTTCCGCCATGCCCATCGGCTTGCGGTCGCGCGTTCCGGCAAAGATCAGGTCCTGCATGTGGGAGCCGCGCAGGCTCTTGGCGCTTTGCTCGCCCAGCACCCAGGTCACGCCGTCCAGGATGTTCGACTTGCCGCACCCGTTCGGACCCACCACCACGGCAATCCCCGTGCCCGCCACGGTCACTTCCGTGCGGTCGCAAAAGCTTTTGAAGCCGAGGATATGGATTTTCTTTAGTTTCAGCATCTTCGCTCCGGGTTGGTGAACCTGCGCTTGAAGCTCTCTTGTGCCTCCGCCGGTGGCCTCGATCCAGCCCCGGCGAACGCCGAAATTCATCGCTTCATTACAGACTTTACGGATGTGGAAAGGCAGGGTCAACGCGAATAAAAGGCGCCAATGTGGATAAGAGGGGCGGAATTCGCGAATCCGTCGTTTTCATAAAGTTATATCCTGATATAATCGATTCGGTGGTGCAAAGCGATGCTGAGAACCAATCTTCGCAAAGTCGGCGGGTCGGTCATGATCGTCATCCCACCGGCGATTCTCGATATCTTGAATCTCGAGGCCGGATCGACTGTGACTCTTGCGGTCGATGACCAGCGATTGGTTGTCGAGCCTCCTCGCAAACCTCGCTATACCCTCCAGGAATTGCTCGCACAGGGCAGACGAAAAGCGCCCATCACCAAAGATGATCGCGAATGGCTCGACTCTGCCCCCGTTGGACGTGAGTTGCTGTGAAACGCGGAGAGATTTGGCTGGTCGCGCTCGATCCCACGGCGGGGCATGAGCAACGAGGGACGCGGCCAGTGCTTGTCATATCGCCGGATGCCTTCAATGCGGCAACACAAACGCCTGTTGTTGTCCCCATCACAACGGGCGGCGCCTTCGCGCGCAACCGGGGCTTTACAGTTTCGCTGGCAGGAACGGGTACACAAACCGTTGGCGTCATTCGTTGCGATCAGTTGCGAAGCGTTGACCTCGCCGCCCGCAAAGCTCGGCTTTTGGAACGCGTGCCAGCCGCAATCATGGATGAAGTGCTGGCCAGGCTGGCAACAATCTTTGCTTGAATAGTTGCCTGCCACGAACTTCGTGCCCCAAATCTGCGCCTGAACCCAGAGACTCTATGTGCATCGCCCACAGAGACAAAGGCCAATCCGCAGATTCATCTAGGTTCGTTTGTTTTCTGGCTGCCATGCGTTCCAGAGAGCCGCGGCCAGAAGCGCCGGCAGATACAGCAAAACAGCCAAGGAGATCCAATCCACTTGCCGCGTGCAGTGCCACGCCAGCCAGAGCCCGCGTCCATGCGACCAAAAAGCCTGGGCTGCGACGATCGTGACGGGCACAATCAACCAGCGCGGCCGCCAAAGCAGCAGCAGACAGAGTGCGGCGTCGATGCCCACAAAGACGAGGTGACGCCACGCGGCGGCATGGAGGTGAGAGTAGGCACATGCCAGCCCAAATGCGCCCAGATGATAGGCGGCAGCGAGCGCTGCGCCCGCAGCCAGCCCGGCGAAAACACGCGCATGAGAGCGATCGAAAGTCATCGGACTACCTATCCATATAGTCGCAGCTCTCGACAATCGCTCGCGGTGCAATTCGCGCCCAACTGCCACGACGGTTCTCAATGAATCCAACCGAAGGCGCAGGCCGAATGATGGTCGCTTCCGAGTGCTAAAATCATCAAGTGCCGGGTCCTACGCGACGTAATCCCGCCAACCCCGCCAGGTCCGGAAGGAAGCAACGGTAACGGGCTCGTACGGGCGCAGTAGGTCACCCGGTACTTTTGTGTTGCGCGTGAACAAGTCCACGTCGCGAAAGGGCACGACTTCAGTCGTGCCGCAAAAGCCCGGGAACGAAATTGGGCTTTAGCCCCTGCGGGACGTTTTTCATCCAGCTGATCTACGGCCGCGCAAGTAAGACTGGGCTGCGGTTCCTTCCCGGACCAACGCCCGGTATGTTGCAAGGAGAAATGCATTGAGCTTGACCGTTCGCCCCGTGGTGGGCCGCCGCGCCAAGATTTCGGCGCTCGGAACCTACGTTCCTCCCGATCTGATCACCAATCAAGACCTTGAAAAAATGGTGGAAACAAGTGACCAGTGGATCACGGAGCGCACCGGTATCAAGACGCGTCACAAGCTCGCTGCCGGCCTGGGCCTGAGCGATATGTGCGTGGAAGCCGCGAAGAAATGCCTGGCCGCGCGCGGCATCGGCGCCGATGAGGTCGAAGTGATCATCGTGGGCACGGTCACGCCCGACATGATGTTCCCCTCAACAGCCTGTCTGGTGCAGCACAAAATCGGCGCTTCGCACTGCTGGGGATTCGATGTATCGGGCGGCTGTTCGGGCTTCGTGTATGCGCTGCAGGCCGGCGTGAAGATGGTCGAAAGCGGCGCCTACAGCAAGGTTCTGGTCTGCGGCTTCGACGCCAACACGCGCATGACCGACTACACCGACCGCACCACCTGCGTGCTCTTCGGCGACGGCGGCGGCGCGGTGCTCGTGGAGCCGGCAGCGGATGGCGAGATCGGCTTCATCGACGCGATCAACGAGATCGACGGCGCGGGCGGCGTGAGCCTGAACCTCAAGGGCGGAGGCAGCCTGAATCCCTCCAGCCACGAAACCGTCGACAAAAAATGGCATTACATCTACCAGGACGGCCCCGCAGTGTATAAATTCGCCGTGCGCAAGATGGCCGAGGCCACGGCCAAGCTTCTCGAACGCAACGGCGTCACCGGCGCAGACCTCGGCTGCTTCATTCCCCATCAGGCCAACAAGCGCATCATCACGGCCACGGCCGACCGGCTGGGCATGAGCCCCGATCGCGTGATTATCAATATCGAAAAGTACGGCAACACCTCGTCCGGAACCATTCCCCTGGCCATGGAGACGGCCGTGGAAGAGGGCAAGCTGAAGAAAGGCGACCTGGTGCTGCTGGCCGCCGTGGGCGCGGGTTTCACCGTAGGCACCGTGCTGCTGCGCTGGGAGATCTGAAAGACAGCTACTAGCTTCTAGCTTCCAGCTTGTTTTGTGCTTCACCCGCTGGATGCGCTCCGGGTTCGGGCAATCGACACTCGTCTGCGGCGCAAGCCTGAGGTTGAAATGCCGCACACCGAAACCCCAGCCCCCAAAGGGGGCGTAAGAAGATTTCCCAAATCTGAAATCGCTCGCGAGAAGCGCGCAGCCGGTCGCTGAAAAGACCGAGCTCGAAGCCAGCGGCTAGCCGCTAGCCGCTAATCCGTCATATACTGTCCACCACCGCACCGGCCTTCGGCGCGGAATTGACGATCGGAAAGCGGAGGCAATCATGGATGTGGCATTCACGGCAAGGAACGGCAGAATCTCCCGGACCCTGCGCACGCAGGCCGAGGAGGGAATGGAACGTATCGGCCGCATTCTGGGCCGGACCGCGCGAGCCAGCATCACCTTCAGCGCACAGAGGCATGTCCACATCGTCGAATTGAACATCCAGGCCCGCTCGCAGAAGTTTGCTGCCACGGGCAAGGGCGACTCACCCGACGCGGCGTTGCGCGAGGCCATCGAACACGCCGAGCATCAGGCCTATCGGCACCGCGACCGGCGCATCGACAGCAAGCGCCTTCCCAAAGGGGAAAAGGTGCTCACGGCGCCTCCTGTTACGCGGCCCAAGGCGCGCGTGGAGCCGGCAGGCGATGAGACCAAGCCGGTCCGCGGCAAGGCGCGGGCATCCATTGCGGTGCACTCATTTCCCGCGCGTGCCACCGTCGTCGAGCCGCACATTGTCAAGAGCGGCGAAGCCATCGCGCTCAAGCCCATGACCGTGGAGGAGGCCGTCAAGGACGCAGAGTTCCGCGACCGCGACTTGCTTATCTTCCGCACCGTGGCTGGAGAGATGTTTGTGTTGCATCGCCGCCGCGACGGCCAGATGGAGTTGGTCGAAATTCCATAGCATTCCGAGGCTGCGCGCAACCAGACTCCCGATGCCGCGGCCGCCCTGCCCCGTTCAATCGTACCTGAGGACGATTTTCCTCAAGCCGTTCCGCGACTCCGCGCTCTGCTTTCCACGCGCCCGGTGTAGCATGATCCCATGACGCCCCGTAAAACAGCGCGCAATGCGGGCAAATCGCGAGGTACCTCTCGCCGGAAGAATCAAGCCGCCGCGCCGGGCCCTCCGCGGACAGGTCTTCGTCAGCCGGCTGGCAAGCAACTGGTGATTGTCACCGGAATCTCCGGCGCGGGGAAAGCCTCGGCGCTCAAGGCCTTTGAGGACCTGGGATTTCATTGCGTCGACAATCTTCCCCTCGAGCTTCTGCCCGATTTTGCCCGTCTTGTCAGTGCGTCAACCGACGTGGCGCGCGCGGCCCTCGTGGTCGACGTGCGCGAGGGCGCGACCCTCGACCGCCTGCCCGAGATCTTGAAAGGCATCAAGAAGCTGCTCGAAACACGCGTGGTGTTTCTCGACGCCCAGGACGCCGTGCTCGTCCGCCGCTATTCCGAGACGCGCCGCCCGCATCCGCTCGGTCGCACGGAGACCGTGTCGCGTTCCATTGTGGAAGAGCGCCAGTTGCTCGACCCCATCCGCAACGTTGCCGACACGCTCATCGACACCTCCAACTTCAACGTGCACGAGCTCCGCGCCGACATCCTCACCCGCTTCGGCCAGGAAGAAGAATCCAAGCGCCTGCTCGTCTCCTGCCTTAGCTTCGGTTTCAAGAATGGCGTCCCGCTCGACGCCGACATCGTCTTCGACGTGCGCTTTTTGCCCAATCCGCACTTCGTGCCCGAGTTCCGCAAGAAGACCGGCCTCGATCCCAAGGTCGCCGCCTATGTGCGCGGTTTTCCGCAGACCAAGGAGTTCCTCGATCGCGTGACCGAGTTGATGCTTTATCTGCTGCCGCACTATGTGGATGAAGGCAAGAGCTACCTGACCGTGGCCTTCGGCTGCACAGGGGGCCAGCACCGCAGCGTCATGATGGCCGAAGAGATCGCCAAGCGCCTCGCAAAGGCCGGCTACCAGGTGAAAGCCCTGCACCGCGACATCGTGCGCTGATTGCTGTCAGTTGCCTCTCACTGCTCCGCCGCCATCTCCTGCGCCGCGGGAATGATGCCCATCTCCTGGTAAATCGGCCGCACCACCACGCGCAGCGCCGGGAGCCGCGTCGAGAACCACAACGCGCCCAGCACCACGACCAGCCCGTTAAGGATGACCGTCCACTGCGCGCCGGCCAGGACCGGTCCCGACACAATCCACAGTGGCGTTGGTGGAATCGCATGCGCCATGGTTCCCGCCAGCAGGCTTCCGAACGGCGCCATGCCCATGAAAGCCATGGTGTAGTAGCTCATCACGCGGCCGCGCTTGTCTTCATCAACCAGTGTCTGGACGATGGTGTTGCTGGCCGCCATCCCCTGCATCATGCCCGCGCCCGCCACCAGCACCATTGCCATCGAAAGCCAGAAGACGCTCGATAGCCCAAATCCGATCAGCCCCACTCCGAAGACCGCCGCGGCAATGGGAATCATGCGAATCAGTCCGCGCACGTTCCTGCGCACGGCCAGCGAAAGCGCGGAAGCGAGCGCGCCCACGCCCATCGCGCCCATCAGAAAACCAAGAGTGTGCGGCCCGCCATTAAGCACCTTGGCCGCGAACACCGGCATTAGCACCACGAACGGCATGCCCATCAGGCTCACCAGGGCAAATAACAAAAGTATCGTCCGGATGGGCAGGAATCCGGCGACGTAGCTCCAGCCCTCCTTCAGCTCCGTCAGGGTCGACGTCGCCTTGCGCATTACCGCGGGAAAATGCACGTGCATCATCAGCAGCGACACGATCACGGCGATGTAGCTGATGCCGTCGATGAGGAAGCACCACGCCTCGCTCGTGACCGCGATCAGCATTCCGGCCAGCGACGGGCCGATGAGCCGCGCCACGTTCACCATCGACGAATTGATGGCGATGGCGTTGCTCAGGTCGGCGCGGTCCTCCACCATCTGCACCATGAACGATTGCCGCCCCGGCATGTCGAAGGCGTTGATGATGCCCTGCATCACGCTCAAAAGCAGAATCCAATGGATGGTGATGTGCCCGGAAAACGTCAGCCCTGCCAGCGCGAACGACTGCACCATCGCGAGGGTCTGCGTCCACACCAGCACCTGCCGGCGGTCGAGCCGGTCGATCCACACACCCGCGAACGGCGCAAAAATGAACGTGGGAATCTGCCCGGCGAAGCTCACCGTTCCCAGCAGCAGCGCCGAATGCGTGAGCCGGTACACCAGCCACGACGTGGCGATGCGCGTCATCCACGTGCCGATGAGCGAAATCGTCTGCCCGCCGAAGAACAGCCGGAAGTTGCGGTGCCGCAACGCGCGCCACGCGAAGGAGATGCCCGCGGTTTCCGTGCGTTCTGTTCGGCTATTCGTCAAACTATCTCCTTGCGCGCTCCACGTGGAGACGCCGATTCCCGTCAATCGGATCCAATTGTTCCTTCTCACCTTTTACTTTAGAGAACCACGCGTGTGTTGTGAAATCTCTCGCGGTCGCCGCTCTGAGAGAATAGACCATAAAGGGAAAGGCTTTCGCGGCTGAACTGCCTGGAAAGAAAATTCCAGCGAACTTGCGAGCCTGCTATGTCGCGAAGCGACGCCAACATGCCAGGAAGCGAACGATTTGTTTCGTCCACCGTAGGTCTGCGGCACTGGTGCGGGATCGACTTCTCTTGATAGATCTCTCCAATCCGGATGCTTTGCACGAGCTCTTGCGGTCAGCATTCGGCTTTGCCGGATTCCGCGTCAATCAGGAAGAGGTGTGCCGCGCGGCCATCGCCGGGCGCGACCTCCTGCTTGTGATGCCCACCGGGGCAGGGAAGTCGCTCTGCTACCAGTTGCCCGCCATTGCGCGCGGCGGAACGGCGTTGGTGATCTCGCCCCTGATCTCGCTCATGGAAGATCAGGCGGCGAAACTGACGGCCGTGGGCCTGCGCGTGGGGCGCATTCACTCCGGCCTCGAGCGCGGTGCGGCCCGCCAAATTTGCGCCGAGTATCTGCGCGGTGATTTGCAATTCCTGTTCATCGCGCCCGAGCGCTTGCGCGTCTCCGGATTTCCCGCCATGCTGGCCAAGCAAAAGCTCGCGCTGGTCGCCATCGACGAAGCGCATTGCATCTCGCAATGGGGCCACGAATTCCGGCCCGACTACCGGATGCTGGGCCAGTATCTGCCTGCGTTGCGCGGATCGCAAGACCCCGCGCCGGTCATCGCGCT
>PLSB01000014.1 GCA_003165005.1 Acidobacteriaceae bacterium
GCATTTATCTGCCGTGGCTGTTCCGCTGGTTCACGCCTTTCTTCGGCGGAGGCCCGCTCAGCCGCCAAATGCATCCCTGGTTCGGCCTGGGCTTCGTCTTTTTCTTCGGACTTCAGGTGCTCAACTGGCTCGCGCCCATGCTCTGGACCGCGGCTGACACAAAGTGGATGCGCAACGTCCACAAAATCGTGAGCAACGAAGAAAAAATGGATCCGCCCGAGACCGGCTTTTTCAATGCCGGGCAGAAAGTTCAGTTCTGGGAGATCGTCGGCGGCTGCATCGTCTTCATCATCACAGGCGCTATTCTGTGGGGTGGCGCAAAATATTTTGGCGGGACTGCGGTCGCCGTCAGCTATGTGCTGCATGACATCTCGGCGCTTATCATGCTGGGCGGAATCTTTATTCACATCTACCAGAGCACCTTTGGCGAGCCTGGCACCTTCCAGGCAATGATCCGGGGGGCGGTCAGCGAAGCCTGGGCTTGGACCTTCCACCCTGCCTGGTATAAACAGGTCACGGGCCGCGATCCGGTGCAGGCCTGCGAAGAGGCGCGGCGGAAGATGGACACCGGGCGGTGAAGTGCCGATTCGCCCCTTCGGGGCTGGAGTCGGCTGCTGCAAACAAAAACTTCAGAACATTACGCAGGCTTCGTTGACTTTTTCCAACGCGCGATTGAGCAGCGCCAACTGCATGTCGAGTTTCGTTTTCTGCGCCTCGTTTGCCGCCTTGGCGATTTCTTCTTTCAGGGCGGTCTTTTTGGCGGCCAGGATTTGTGCTATGAGTTCGAGTTGGCCGGAGTCAAAGCGCAGGTCGTGCGCCATGACCATGGTAAGAATTTCGCTGTACTGCGGGCTGTCCTGTTCGAGCAGGAGGTTGGCCACAAGTTTCAGTTCGTCGGCTTCCAGGTGAAATTGCATAGGGCGCTCCTTTGGGTGCGGGTGCTGTGCGGGTCTCCTTTAGTGGAACACTTTTCGGGCGAAGTGTCAGTGATGCGTTTCGAGAGACGCGTTGAAGGGAGTGAGGATTTACTGCCCGAGCAATCCTTTTTTCAGGGCGTTGGTGGGGGGCTTCGGCCCAAGCCAGACGGAGAAGAGGGCTTGACTGAAGTCGAGGCCGGCGATGGTGAGCTTTTGCTGGGCATTGATGGCGAAGGTGGTGCCGGCGTCCGGGATGTAGGTGAAGATCATCTGGTCGCCCTCTTTGACGGGTTCGAGCGCGGCGAGGAAGCGCTCAAGATCGACGCCGATGGTTCTTTTGGCGGCGGGCGCGTTGTCGTTGAAGGACTCAGTGAAGGCATCTTGAATCTGGCTCTTGCTCACACCGCGGACGAATTGCATGACGAGGCGCTTGGGGGCGTCGGCCTTGACGATGGCGTCGGCGTCGGAGGATTTTTGCGGCAGGTAGAGCGCGGCCACGTAAACTTTGACGATGATTTTGGTGCGCAGGCCAAGGCCGTTGAGGACGAGAGTGGTGCTGCCGGCTTGCGCGGTATCGGGGAGCGTCACTCCGGCGAGAGTGGCGGCGTAGAGATTGATTGGGGTCAACCAGAAGGCGAGAACAGCCAGGCAAGTTGTGGCTTTGCGCATAGAAACTCCTTGGACGTTGCTGACGGGCGATGGTGGCACAGGCGGGACGGACTTGCCGTGAAGTGAATCACAGGGCAGTGTGCGAGGAAGCGGTTGCCTTCGTTGCTGCCTCGGGACCGCATCTCATCTATGGCTTCCTGCTGACCGCACAATTGGCGGCGGTATAATGCTGGCGGCGAAGAGCGGAGGATGGATGGCGCAGATCAGTCCCGAGGTTTCGAAGTTGCTGGAGCAGGCGCTGGCTCTGTCAGTAGAGGAGCAGGAGGCGCTGGCGGAATCCCTGATCTCAAGTCTGGGCGGGAAGGTGGACGACGCGGTTACGGCCGCTTGGGATGAGGAGATCAAGAGGCGCATTGCCGCGCTCGATTCGGGCGAGGCGAAGACGGTTTCCTGGACGGAAGTCCGACAAAGAAATTTAGCGAAGCTGCCGCGTGCCCAATAGCGAAGTTCGGCTGCATGACGAAGCGGCCGCCGAGTACGACGCCGCGTTCGACTGGTACCTGGAACACAGCCCGGATTCGGCTCTGAAATTTGATGCCGAGGTGGAACGTGCCTTTGCGAGATTGCGCGGGCTCCCCGGCGCTGGGTGCGTGGCTCTTACGGAACGCGGCGGTTCCTGCTGCGGGGATTTCCTTTTTTAGTTATCTATCGAGAGACGAGCGCCGAGAGCGTGCAGATTCTGGCGGTCGCGCACGCGAGCCGCCGTCCCGGATATTGGAAAGCGCGGATGTGAGGCCGGGGGCAATGCTCAAGATAACCGCGGGAAGCGCACATCATGGCCGGAGTTTGATTCGCTATGCTCGCAAGCGTCTTGCTAGGCTCGAAGTCGTTCCTCTGCGGCCCAAGCTTCTTCCAAGCGAGACATGATCTTGGCGACTGTCCAGCGCTTGCGGGGATCGACGCGCAGGCAGTGCTCGGCGATTTCGCGGAAAGGCTCGGGCACCTCTGCCGGAATTTCGGGAGGGCGGCGGCGAGTGGGATCGGAAACAGGCAAGCGCTGCGTGAGGATCTCGACCAGGGTCATGCCCAGCTGCCAAACGTCGGATGCCCAGGAAACGTCTCCCAGCGCGGCTTCTGGAGGATCGTAGGCGGCCAAGGTGCGCGTGCGGCCGGGGTCGCCCAGAGCGGCAAGCGAGTCGCTGGAGAGCTTCACCTGATCTTCAATCGCCAGAATATTTGCCGGTTGCAGGCGGCCATGCACGAAACCCTTGTCGTGCAGGAACTGCAACGCGCGCAGAATCGGGGGCAGCGCGACATGCGCTTCCTCGGCCGTGAGGGCGCGCTCGGGGAGGATCTGGGCAAGGTTCTCCTCGGCGAGTTCCTCCACAAGATAAAGGAGGGCGGAGCCATCGCGACCCATGTCGAGGATGCGAAGGAGATTGGGATGGGCGAGTTCGCGAGCAGCGGCCCAGCGCAGCAGTTGGCCCTTGGCCTCGGCGTCGGCGGGAATTAGCTTGATCGCGGCTTTGTCGGAATCAGCTGCGCGATCAGGCAGCAGGGTGAAGAACACCGCGCTGTGATCGGAACCGCCGAGGTAGCGGCGGAGCGGATATTTGCCGTCGACGGTACGGCCTTCCCATCGTTTAACCGTTTCGCTCATGTCTCCTCGAGAAAGCCCGACTATTGTATGCAAACCAACACCAGGGACAAAACGCCAGCGTAAAAAGTCGGGACGCCGGACTCGTCCCCTAAGGAGCAATGAATCGCCAGCGACTGCGGGATCGCCAACGCAATACTGTAATACGAGCAGTGCCCTGACGCGAAGTCGACCTTTTCCGAAACGCTTTCACTGCGGGCAATGGGGGAGATGTCGATGATACCCTATTCGGCCGATTCGCCAAAAGATTCTTCGCGGCAAATTACAATAGAAAAATGGCGACGATTCCTGCGGAGATTCACGGGCAAAAGTACATTTCGCTGGCGACTTTTCGCAAGAGCGGGGTGGCGGTTTATACGCCGATCTGGTTTGCCGAAGAGGGCGACAAGCTTTACTTCATGACCAACAGCAAACTGGGCAAGGTAAAGCGGCTGCGGAATAATTCGCGCGTGAAGGTTGCGCCCTGCACGATTCGCGGAAAGATTACCGGGCCGGAGTTTGAGGCGACGGCGCGGATTTTGCCGGCGGCGGAGGCGGGACGGGCGCGACAGGCGATCCGTGCGAAGTACTGGCTGGCGCGGTTGCCGTGGCTGTGGCGAAATTCGGATACCGACGTGGAGATTGTGGTGGGTCGGTAGTCGCTGGTCGTTAGTCGTTAGGCGCTCGTCTTGACAGGCCGTTCCCGGCTCATAGACTCTCATGGAAAAACGCGGCCGCTCTGCCTGCGGATGGCGGACGATAAATCGCCAACCGCGGGTGACTGCCCTCCGCCAGTTGGCCGCCAATCCTAAAATGGGAAGGCGGTGAGCAACGTCATTTACGCTTTCTCCTCCGCTTTGTTACCATCGAGGGTTCCGATCAGGTTCCAGGTTTTATTGGTTTCGGCACTCAAATATTTCCTCGTGGAGGCACCATGCCTGTAAAAGTTGGCATTAATGGTTTTGGACGCATCGGGCGCAACGTTGTTCGCACCGCGCTCGCCGACAAGAACATTGAGTTCGTGGCGGTCAACGATCTCACCGATCCGAAAACGCTCGCCCATCTTCTAAAGTACGATTCCATCCTCGGCAACCTGCCGCATACCATCACGGCCGGGGCGGACAGCATCTCGATCGACGGCAAGACGATCAAGGTCTTCAAGGAAAAAGATCCGGCGGCGCTGCCGTGGGAGAGCGTGGGCGCGCAAGTGGTGCTGGAATCGACGGGCAAATTCACCAACGCGGACGACGCCAAGAAGCATCTGCGCGGACCGGTTAAGAAAGTCATCATCTCGGCGCCGGCGAAGAATGAAGACATCACGATCGTGCTGGGGGTGAACGAAGGCAAGTACGATCCGGCCAAGCACCACATCATCTCGAACGCGTCGTGCACAACGAATTGCCTGGCGCCGATCGCGAAGGTGATTCAGGACAATTTCAAAATTGTCAGCGGAACGATGACAACGATTCACTCGTACACGAACGATCAGGTCATCCTCGACTTTCCGCACAAGGATCTGCGCCGCGCCCGCGCCGCCGCGCTGAACATGATTCCCAGCTCGACCGGCGCAGCCAAGGCGCTCAAGCTGGTGATCCCCGAGACCGCCGGCAAGCTCGACGGCTTTGCCATCCGCGTGCCCACTCCCAACGTGTCGATCGTCGACCTGACGTACATCGCCGAGAAGCCCACGACCGTCGAAGGCCTGAACGCCGCCTTCAAGGCCGCCTCCGAGGGAGAATTGAAGGGGATCCTGGGCGTCGATGCGAACCTGCTGGTCAGCTCGGACTTCAAGGGCGACAAGCGCAGCTCGATCGTGGACACGCCGCTAACCAAGGTGGTGGGCCAGAGCGTGAAGGTGCTGAGCTGGTACGACAACGAGTGGGGCTATTCGAACCGCGTGGTCGACCTGATCGGGTTCCTGGAGAAGAAGGGGCTGTGAGGACAGTTGTCAGTGATCAGTGGTCAGTGGTCAGTTTTCTCGTAGCGATTGCGAGGAACCGTCGCCGAACCGAAGCGGCTCGCATCGTAATGCCGAGAGCTGACCGCTGACGATCAGATGCTGATCTCTGACCGCTGTTTGCCGTTTTCTGACCACTGATCACCGATCACTGAACACTTAAGGAAGGCCTCTCATGTCCAAGCTCTCGATCAAAGACATCGACCTGACCAATAAGCGGGTGTTTATCCGCGTTGATTTTAATGTTCCGCTCACTGAAGACGGACAGACGATTACCGACGACACGCGCATTGTGGCTACGCTGCCGACGATTGAATACGCGTTGCGGCACAAGGCCAAGGTGATTCTGGCCTCGCACCTGGGCCGGCCAAAAGGAAAGCCAAATCCAAAATATTCGTTGCGCCCGGTGGCGCACCGGCTGCGCGAACTGCTCGACAAGAAATTGGGCGAGAGCATCAACGTGGCCTTCTCGCCGGATTGCGCGGGCGAGATTGCGGAAGAGATGGCGCGCCAGCTGGAATCGGGCCAGGTGCTGCTGCTGGAAAACCTGCGCTACCACGCGGAGGAAGAAGCCAACGATCCGGCCTTCTCAAAGGCGCTGGCATCGCTGGCCGAGGTCTACGTGAACGACGCCTTCGGCTCGGCGCACCGCGCGCACGCATCGACCGAGGGCATTACGCACTACCTCAAGCCCGCTGTGGCCGGACTGCTGATGGAAAAAGAAATCACCTATCTTGGCAAGGCGCTCGAGTCGCCCGAGAAGCCGTTTGTGGCCATCCTCGGCGGATCGAAGATCTCCGGCAAGATCGACGTGATTCAAAACCTTCTCGACAAAGTGGACACGCTTGTGATCGTGGGCGGCATGGCGTACACATTCTTCCGCGCGCTCGGCGTCAAGACCGCCAAAAGCCTTGTAGAAGAAGACAAGATCGAACTTGCTAAAGCGACTCTGGACAAAGCTAAGATTAAGGGAGTGGAACTCCTGCTGCCGGTGGACAACGTGATTGCCGACAGTTTTTCGAACGACGCCAAGACCCAGGTGTGGGACAGTTCGAAAGACTTTCCCGAGGACTGGCAGGGCCTCGACATCGGCCCGCAGTCGGTGGCCGCGATCGAGCAGGTGGTTTCGACGGCAAAGACGATTGTGTGGAACGGGCCGGCGGGCGTCTTCGAGTTTCCGAACTTTGCCAAGGGCACCAACGCGATTGCCCACGCGGTTGCCGCCAACCGTACCGCGACGTCGATTATCGGCGGCGGCGATTCGGTCTCGGCGATCAACCAGGCCGGCGTGGCCGACCAGATCACGCACATCTCGACCGGCGGCGGAGCCAGCCTGGAGTTTCTTGAAGGTAAGAAGCTGCCCGGCGTGGAAGCGCTGACGGACAAGTAATTGAATACGGCGCGCCAATAGCCCCGCCCGCCGCAAGTCTGATGTCATCTGCTTCGTTCGCCGGAAGGAGGGGTCCGCGATGGATAAACCCACCAAGGAACAAGTGCGTGACGTCTGCGAGAAGTTCGATCTCGACAACAAAGTGATCGAAAGTGCGCTCCGGCAGCTCTTCGACAAGTTTCCAGAGAACAATGACGTTGCTGAGGTCCTGCTTAAGGTCATAGCCCTCAACAATCTCTATTCCACACAAATCCCGATGTACAGCGAGCAAATCCCGACCATTTGGGAAGTTGCGGACCGTATTGTTTCCATTCCTACGGATGCCATGTTAGAGGCCGGTTCACCCGCCGTCGTCTACGAGATCGCGAAAATCGTGACCCCAACCAAAAGAGTTCACTTCAACTACTCCTTCGCAACGAAGTACTGCAACTGGCACAAGCGGACCTTATATCCCATCTATGACTCCTGCGTCGACGAATATTTATGGTGTTTCATGCAATCAGGGTATCTAACCCGCTTTCATCGACAGGACCTGAAGATTTATTCGACGCTCAAGAAGGCTGTGAGCCAGTTTCAGGCCTCCTGCGGGCTCGGCGACCTAGACTTCAAGGAAATCGATAAGTTTCTCTATGTCGAAGGCAGAAAGCTGATGACGGAACACGCAAGAATACCGCTACCGGATCCGGAAAATGAGAGGTCGCATGTTCCATGGAGCGAGGGCATCTACACCTCGGAGAAGGAAAGGGAGCAAGCAAAGGCCCGGTTTACTGATAACGACGGCTGGGAAATCGTTAGTCCCCCGCACTCATCGTCTTGAAGTGGCCCTTCTTCGCAAGGGCCAGTAGCGCTTTGTCCGCCGTCACCAACGTCGCGCCCATATGCCTCGCCGTGGCGACGAGAATCCGGTCAGCGGGGTCGGAATGCATTTCAAACGGCAGCCGGGTGCTGGCGACCGCGATCTCTGGATCAAGAGAAATAAGAGACACTCCGGGCATCGACAAGGCCTCCCGAACCCACACCAATGCGTCGCGGTGCAGGTCGATTCGTCGCTTGCTGACCAGAACACCAATCTCCCACGGGGTAATCGCGGAGACGAGCAGATCGCCGGCGCTGCCGACCCTGGCGATTTCGGCTTTTGTTCGCGAGCCCAATCTGTTATCGCCGAACATCAGCCAAATCAAAACGTGAGTGTCGAGCAGAAGCAGATCTTGATTCGCTTGCACCCCGGAAGCGCTCATTTCATTGCATCCCATTCAACATCGAGCGGCGAAATGATGTCGCCCAGAATTACGCCGGTTCCCTTCATCGCACCGAAAAGCGTCTTGTTCTCGCGGATGGGCACGACTTTCGCCAATGGCTTGCCGCGTTTGGTGACGATTAACGATTCGTGCGTCTCGGCAACTTCTTCGAGCAATTTAAGGCACTTGGCCTTGAACTCGCCGGCCGGGACGGTGTTGGTCTTCATGGCACTCCTCCCATGGTCACGGACCATGGTCATATTGTAACGCGACTTCGAGATTCCCGAAAGGGCTGCGCCGTGCCCGGTGTTTCCGCGAGAATGAATACACTGAAAGCCGAGACGGAAAACTATGGGCTACTATACGCGGGTCTTGTCGAAAGATGAGGAGTTTCCTCCCTTTGACGAACTTGCGCAATTCGTTCGCGCCGAGCACCCTCATTTCAAACTGACTCTCGAAGAAGGAACGGAGGATGAGTGGGAAAGCCTCCTCCTCTCCGGAATTGACGACGTTGAAGTCGCGGTGATCGCGCGCAATCCGGTCTCGGAGGGGTCGCTTGGCCAGGAAGAGATTGAGGAATTTATCGAGGAGACGCAGGATTCGAGGCCGGAAAGTGGCGTCCTATGGCTCCATGAGTTTCTGGCCACGGTGAAATCGATTTATGCCTTCCAGCACCTGCAGGGAGACGAGTTCGAAGAAGGCAGTAGCGCACTGCACGCGCTGCGCACCAAGCTGTGGGAGCGCGGAGATGCGATCCTGCAGGCCGACAGCGAGGGGTTCACCAACGAGGAGGGCTACCACATCGTCTGGCAGTTTTCCGACTCGGTCTCAGGCCCATGGAACATGGGCGTGCTGCAGGAGGGCGTCTGGCGCCACTTCACGATGGATTTGGGTGACCCGGATCATCGGGCGGCTTTCCTTGAAGGCTCGGTGCCCGACGATTTGATCTCGACGCTCGGAGCAGGTTCGTAGGTCCCGCGTCAACGCTTTTCCCCGATCGGAACTTCTCATTCGGCGTTGTGCCCGGCGTCACCCGATGCGGCGAAATCAATCCACTAGAATTGACTTGCGAAAACATTCACCTCCGAAGGGACCAGAAACATGTCTCGTAAAGCACTGATTGCCGCCAATTGGAAGATGTACAAAACGCCGGCCGAAGCCAAGGCGTTTGTCGATGCCTTTTTGCCGCTGGTTGCCGGGCACACGCGCGACGAGATCGCGCTGTTCCCTTCTCCGGTATTGCTGCCGACGGTGGTTCCGGCCTGCAAAGGGTCGAACGTCGCCGTGGGCGCGCAGAACATTCACTTTGCCGAGGAGGGCGCCTACACGGGCGAGACCTCGATTGGGCAACTGAAGGCCGTGGGCGGCACGCATACGCTCATCGGCCACTCGGAGCGGCGGCAGTACTTTGCCGANNACTTTGCCGAGACCGACGAGATTGTAAACAAGAAGCTGCACGCGGCGCTCAAGCATGGCATTGTACCGATTGTGTGCGTGGGCGAAGTGCTGGCGGAGCGCGAGGCCGGCAAGACGGCGAGCGTGCTCGAGACGCAGGTTACAGGCGCGTTTGCGGGAATTTCGGCCGAGGCCGCCGCGCCCATCGTAATCGCGTATGAGCCGGTGTGGGCCATCGGCACGGGCAAGACGGCGACGCCGGAGATAGCCGCCGACGCGCACCGCATCATCCGCGCCGAAGTGGCCAAGCTGCTGGGAGCCAATGTGGCCGCGGCCGTGCGCATTCTCTACGGCGGCAGCGTGAAGCCGGATAATGCGACGGCACTGATCGGGCAGGAAGAGATCGACGGGGCGCTGGTGGGCGGCGCAAGCCTTAAGCCGGATTCGTTTGCGGCTATCGTCAAGTATTGAAAGGGCAGCGGAGTTAGCGGGGCTGGCGGTGTTAGCGGAGCTGGCGGTGTTAGCGCCCACTACGGGCGTTCGCGAGTTGGTAGGTTAGCAAGCTGGCATCCGCTGCGCGGATGTTCGCGGGTTCGCAAGTTGGCAAAAGGCCGCCCGGAGTGAGAGCTCCGGGCGGCCTTCTTGTTGGAGTGCATCTCTCAAAGGAGTGCGAAGACGATGGGCTCGTTCGTCGCCGTTGCCCCGGAGGGGCAATCGAGAATAGCCCAGGACAAGTTCGCGTCAGCCAACGCAATCCTGGGTTTGCGGTCCCCTGAAAATCTCCGCGCCCCGTAGGGGCGCGTCGAAACGGGATCCTGCGCTACGCGTAGAAGCTGGCGATCCAGGATTGGAGAAGCGCCGGGAAGCAGCCGAGGACTACAACGGCGGCGGCGATGACGAGGAGCACGGCGAGCGTGACGGGATGCGCTTGGATGGGCGTTTCGTCGACGGCGGGCATTACGTAGGCGCGCTTGAGCACCTGCAAATAGTAGTA
>PLSB01000114.1 GCA_003165005.1 Acidobacteriaceae bacterium
CCTCCCGTCCCACACACCGCCGGTTGGATCGGCCATTCACGGACAAACCTCACGGCATTTTCACTGATGGTGTAAGGAAGCTCCGTGCCCCATCCTTATCACGTTCTTTGTGAAAAGGGTGGGAAACCACGAAACCCACCCCATGGGAATAGTGAAAGATGAATATCAAGCTAGCTCCGGCCTTCCCCGAAAAGCGACGGCATGGGCCGGCTTTGTAACAGGGCACGACTTTAGTCGTGCCGCAAAGTGCTCCAAAATCAACGAGGGCTTCAGCCCCTGCCAAATGCTTGAGCGTCCACATCTGCCACCTGGTCAGGCACACACCGTTCGCCTGAGCAAGATTGATATTCATCTAGTGAAAATGCTTTAAGGCTCGAAACAAGCGGCGTTTCGGCTACGCAACTCACAGCGGACGCATCGCGAAGGGATTTGATGCCGAACTTGTGGTCCTGAGTGCCGGCCCGGCTTACGACAATTCGGCATTATTCGCGATCGTACATTTGGAATACAGCCCAATAGAATGGCAGGCTGAATCTGCTTCGCGAGTGAATCAAATCAAGCTTGGCGTTGCGCAGTGAGGACTCGGGCGAGTTCCCGTTTGCGAGATTGCCATAGAAACTGTCCATCAGGCGCGGCGTTGAGGTGTCGCTTACCTCCCACAATGCACCAATCACTCGATGCGCTCCAGCGCGGAGAAACGCCCAGGAAAGCCCCACCAAACCTTCACCTGCATAGTACCGCGTTCCGCTGCCATAGCAGGCGGAGATGGTGACGAGCCGTGCGTCAATGTGCTCCTTGATGATCTCGCGCGCGTAAAGTTTGAACGAGTTCTCGTCTGCGCTGGAACCGGAAAGTACGATCGCTGAATCCAGAGGGTCGTTTTTGCTGGCTATCGCATGGGACACGAAATGGATGTACGTGTATTGCGAGGGATGGCTTGCGAGGTAAGCCGCCGGAGTCGCCTGGACTCCGCTAAAGACCGTAAGCCGATCTTTGCTGAAGCGGCCTTCAATCTTCGTCATCTCATAAGCAAATAGAGGCAGGCTCGGGAAGTCCCGGCTGGGAGAAACAGGATCGCCAAGCAGGAGCATCCTCGCTCCTCGATCCCGCGTGTTTTTGCGTGCGCCGAACATCGCAAGGGAGGGTGCGGAAACCAGAGGAAAATCTTCAATCAGGTAATGCTTCGTCGCGTTCGCATCGTTGTCCTTCACCGATCCGGGGCCGGGAACGAGAAGAGTGTCGAAGTTCAATTGGCTGAGCGTCCCATCGTCGAGAATTACCACCGGCTTCCGGGGTTGAATCCATGCCCTCGCAGGCGCGACGAGTGCGTTGTAAAGCCATAGCCCATCCTGATTGCCGTCTGCCCGCGGATCCTGAAAGTTGAGAATTGCGTTGCTGTAACTCTTGACGTGGGAGGCGATCTGCTCGCGAGGCGGTAAAAGGAACATCGTGACTCGCGCCGGCGTAATGGTCCACAAATAGGACTGCTTTTCGCCCAGCCAGTAGAAGAGCAGGGTCGCATCGGCGTTTTGAGCCGTCCGTCGCGGATCGATGGATGCAGAACGAGACGAGCTTATGCCCGCATCGGCATCCAGACCCTGCTCCAGGGTTCTGGCGCGGCTCCGGTCGGCTATCGCCAAGGCGTCGCCGGTTCGCTTCTGACCGGCCATCAGGCGAATGTAATCGTCATAGACCTGGGTCGCGTTGGCGCCGAACGGGAGCTGCTCCTCTTCCTCCCGGAGTGTTGCGCGCGCCGATTCATAGACCGCCAGCGTGGATTTATACATTTGCTCCGCGGCGCCTGGACGCCGCTGCGATTCATAGAGCCTCGCCAGCTCAGAGCCCGCGTACAAACGCAGCGTGGTCAGGTTGTCGCGGTTATTCCAAACGGAACGGAAGTCCGCCTCCGCTTCTTCGTCCCGATCGAGGGCAGCTGCGAGCATTCCCTTGGTCAGCATCAGGTCTGGGCTCAACTCTCCCCCGCCCGCGGACTCCATCGGCGCAACCTGATCGATATAGGCGCCTGCTTCGTTCAGGTTTTCATTCACCACGGAGAGATGGGCCAGATCCTCGAGCCCGATCTTAATGTCTTCCTTGCTGTCGAGCTGTTTCGCGAATAAGAATGCCTTGCGATAGCAGTCCAGCGCGCGCGGAAAATCACCGCTATCCTGGTATACATATCCAGCGGTACTCAGCCATTTCATCTGGAAGCGAAGGTTTCCTGCATGGGAAGCAGTTTCTTCGGCATCTGAAAACTGCTGCAGCGCTCTCTCGTCGTCCCCCAACTGGTAGTAAGTCCAGCCGAGATTGCCCGAGCATTTTTCTTTCAGGTCCTCCGCGCCGATTTCGCCCGAAATACGGGTCGCGGCTCGCAACCAATCCAACGCTTCATCAAAATGATCGACCTGGAGCGCAGTCCATCCCAGATTCAGTAAGGCACTTGCGTCGAGGTACCCGTCATGGTGAGCCTCCGCGAAGACATGAGCCGCCAGAAACAGTTCCCGGGCTTGCTGGAAGTTTTCGTCTCTTCCTGCTAAGATGCCTCGCGCCTGCAGCACTCCGCCACAACTGGTAAAGGTTGCAGCTTTGCAGAGATCGCTGGCTTGGGCGAGCTTCTCCTCAGCCAGGGCTGGCTGCTGCTGACGGAGGAGTGCAATGCTCTCGATCGTCAGACTTCGAATAAGCGCGTCTTCGCTATCCGCTTCGAAATTGCGGTCTCTCAATGTCCGCAGGGCGTCGTCGTACATTCCGCGCTGTAGCTGCGTCTCTGCCTTCAGCAAAAGAAACTCAGAGGCCCATTTGGGATCGTAGGTCTGGAATCGTTCGTATCCCTGTTCAGCTTCCTGCTGGCTGCCTTCAAGATCGCCGCGCACGAAGAGCTGCCGCGCATGTTCGTATTCGAATTGTGCACTGATTGCGCCTGAATCTTTGAGTGGGAAGAGAATGAACAGCAACAGGAGCAGGCGCCATGCGTAGTGCATAGGCGAGCGATGCCGTTGCTCCGGCTCGGGCGCTATGGAATCAGCCCCCCGATCGAGCGGCTTCCGATTTCCAGGCTCTGCTCTTCCTACGGATTGGTCCCACCGTTGGCGGAACCGCCCGCCAACGACGAGTTGCCATCGGCTACGCAGCCAAGCTCGAGGTCCACCATCGTGAGGTGAACATTCATGATCCTCGGAGATCCGGTCGGCGTGTTGTATTCGCCGTGACTCACCTTCAGCCTGGCCAAGATAATCTTGCCGAAATCGGGCACGTGAATAATGTGACCGAACGAATGGCCAGGGTATGAGCCGCTCGCACGATTCACCAGGGAACATTCAATCTCCTCCGCGCTCCCGAGAGTCGAGGAAAGTCGATTGTAACGTTCGCGCAGGTCTTCGGGAAGCTCTTTGTTCTCAAGCACGCGGCGGTACTGACTGCCCACGCGGGCAATCAGACCCGATTCTTTGGTGTATGTCCCATCGCCATCCGGCTTTCCGCCAAGGATGTCATGGTCGATCTCCAGCTCGACACGATGGCCGGCAACGCGCAGGTTTTCAAAGCGAGTTCCAAGAAAGGAGACCGATGGCACATAGCCTTCGAGAGGATGCTCGGTGATGGTCTGCATCACAACCCGGTCGGCCGTCACCACCTCCAGAACATTCAGTCCCTCGACGGCGGTGGTCGCCAATGTAGTCCAGCCCTGCCCGGGCTTGGTGCTCTTATTGCCGGAGACCCGCGTGTAGGCCGAGCGGAACGAAATAACCCCCTCGAGACTGAAATTCTCGAGGCGTTGGGAGAAGTGCCCGCCCTCTTTAGGTAGCTCTGTGTGCGCCTGCGGTTCGATCTCCCTCTCGAGCGGCAGCTTCAAATGGCCGGCGATGGCATTTGCTGACGCGTGATAGCGATGGTGTCTTTTGATGTCCTCAGTCATTTGCGTGCTCGCTTTCCTTGAACTTATGCGGGGATTTTAGCGGATGGCAACCAGTATTGGAAACATTTTCCTCTTGCGCCGGCAAAAAATGCGCGCCGCGAAGCCCGGATCGTGCATGATGTTCACTCTCCAGGACGATCATTTCGTCACCACTAGATTGAAGGCGTAGCGTTCGATGGGCGTGCTTTCGCCATGAGCCCCGGTTCCAGAGATCGATACTGAGTAAACTCCGTCCTTCAACATTCCGCCGGGCATCACCAACGAGAGTTCGAAATCGCCAGCGGATCCCTGTGCAGGCGCCGGGATCGTGCCTGACCACGCGAGCTTCCCCTGTGGGTTATAGAGTTCGAATGAATAGGAGACAAACGTGCCCATGCCCGGGTCGAGGGGAATATCGACGGGCACGGCAATGCCGCGCCCACGGTCAGCGACGACGGTCGTACGCATTTCGCCGCGTGCAGCTCCCGATAACGGCGCAACCGGAACCACGGCTGGCTGGCTGGCTTCATTGCGGAGGACAGGAAGCGTCACCAGATTCTGATAGCCGATCACCGCCACCAGGGCAGCGAAAACCGGAGCGGCAAATGCCGGCCGCCACCATGAATACCAACGATTTCGGCCTTTATCCCGCCTGCCGGTGTCTTTCGCTTCAGGCTGAGTGGGCGCAATTTCACCCAATTCGGCTTTGGCTTCTTCAATAAACAATATCGCAACGCGAGAGTCCAAGGCACAATCCGGACAACAAAACATGTGTTCTTCAAAATCTTCACGGGCGTCGCCATCCAGCTCGCCCAGGAGGTACCGCTCCACCGTCATCTGTGCTACTGCTTCGTTATGATTCATCGTTTTGGCCCTCCTCTCGGTCAAATCCGCCGTGGTTCCTGCGCGCTACCGCATTCGCTCACCTTCACGCTCCGGCATCGAGCGGCACAGGGCCCCCATGGCGCTTCACATACTCCGTCTTGAATTCCTGTTTGGCCCGATGCAGTAATACGCGCAAGTATTCGCGGTCCACGCCAAACTCGCGGCATACCTCTTCGCGGTCGCGCTGTTCTAAAAAAACCGCCTTCAACAGGAATCGGTCGCGGGGCGCCATGTCCAGCAGAATCTCCCGAACTTTAGCGCTCATCTGGCGAGCGGATACAATAGCCAATGCGTCTGGGCCGGTGGCCCGCGGCTCAGGGCGGTCTTCGAGATCAAGCGACTCGACGCGGCCCGAAGAGCGGTAGGTCTCAAAGAGCACATTGTTGCAGACGCTGTTGACAAAAGCGCCCAGGCGCTCTGGATTCTTGAGGCCGCCCTCTTTACGCAACACGGCAAATACGCGGGCAAAGGTCTCCTGGCGCACGTCCTCTATCGCGTGCCGCGACTGGAGCCGCGTGCGCAGCTTGACCTGGAGCAATGCGGAAAAGTAACCGACAAAATGTTCTTGGGTCTGCCGGTCTCCTTCGCAAAGGCTCTCTACGTAACCCGCGTCGAACGAATGCAATTGCAACGGAGGCTCCACAACGGGGGGAGGGTTCGAGTATACCATCGCGGAAGCTCGAAAAAGACGCAGTCTGCGCGCCCGGGCCATGCGCCTGCGTGTTGAGCGCGGGAAAATGCTATAGAGTGTTGCGCCGGGATGGACGGAACAGCTCACTGGGCAACTCCAAACAGCGTGCTGGAAACCAGGAATCTCGTATCCGTCCGCGGCGGCTTGAGGCACGATACCGTACACGATCTTATCCTTTGCATCTGTCGGGCGCAGCATTCATTGATGAGAACGCGGCTAGCCTCTTCGCGGCCGGCGTGCTTCGCAAACGCCCCGCTGCGGTCATCGCCTGAAAAACGACCAGCAGTCCAATCCAGTCCCTGGTCAGAAGAAGAAACAACGGAAACAGAAGCCACATGGAAAAAAGGGCAGCATTCATCCGGATGAGTTTGGATCCAGAACGGACGGCCTTCATCATCGCTCTGAGCCCGTTCCGAACGAGTTCGGGACTGCGGCGCCAAAGTGAAGCCACCTTCGCCAGGTGCGCGGAGAAATGGATCATCTCTGTCACGAACCGGATCCTCCTTTGTGCTCAGTGCAGACTGAGCCCGCTCCGCAGAACGGGCTCCGTCTGGTTCGCCGGAATGACGCGACCGGGGAAGCGTGCTCGCGCTGGGCACAGGCGCTTCGAACGTCAGGGTGAACGTGTCACACCGGCGCTGATAGATCGGCCCTCTTCCTGCGAACTCCCAATCTCGGGACGCACTGAGTAGTGCAATTCGCTGGGGAAACGTTTCAAGTGCGCGAGTAAAAGATTTCGAATGTCAGGTTCGGGATATTTCTCCGGGACAGCTGAACCTGGGCAGAACACACAGCAAAGCGCGCGGTATTCGTCCCGAAATCGCATTCCGAAGAGACGCCTTCTCTTTCTGCGATTCAGAGGCAGATTTTGAAACGATTGCTGTCCAGGGATCACTACGTGATATCCGGCATGGCTCGTTGCCTGATTCCCCCAAGGCCACTCGCACAAACTCACACTCGTAGAGGTAGAAATGGCGAACACCAACCAGGATAAGAGTTCTGTCGACCAGGCAAAAAGACATGCCGAACGTCTCGAGTTCAGCCAACTCATTGCAGATAACCCCAACTATTTCGGGAACTTTGCGGAGATCAAACTCCCGCCGGCAGACCCCTTTGCAAACGACAGAGCATTTGAAGAACTGACCTACGTGGGCTACAATCCGGATCTTGGCGTGCTCGAGGCGGTGATCCAGATCAAACAGCCGTCTGGGTATTTGGGCGATAACTGCAGTCCCGGCTCTTATGAATACATTCGGTTTTATGTGGACACCGGCAGCGGACTTCAGCACGCCGGCCTGGTAGCGATCCATGTGCATGACCTGCCGAGTGGTACGGACTGCGCCAGGCATCCGGCCGAGCCGCTCAGCTATGCAGCGTCCGTGCCGTATTCGCCGCCAAACTGCGAGGACTGCGATGATCCTGCTCTACCTTTGGTACGAGCCATTCTGTCCTGGCAGTCCATCCCTACCGGCCCTGAGTTTCCGGTTACCTGGGGCAATTCGCTGGATTGCCACATCCCGCTGAAGCCCGGCCCGGCGACGATCCTCGATGTCGTCGAGGACCTGTGCGAAGACAGCGTCCTGCCGGCTGAGGCTAAAGAGAAGGCGGCAACAGTTCCCTCGATTCCGATCCCACCCCCGGAATCGGCGCCATTGACCCTGGCCCAACTGGCCGAGCTGTACAGCGGAAAGGAGAGTCAGGTCCCAACTCATCGCTTTGGTTACGTGGATGTGCATAGCGCGCTCTCAGCTCCCGCTGTCAGCAGTGAACTGGTGGCGAACAAGATGGCCGAATTTGCGGCGCTAAAGATCGACTGGTCAAACATGGTTGGGGCCCTGACGGAAAAAGACGCTGACGTTACTTTCGAACAATTGGATTGCGTTGGGCTTGAGGGCATGCCTGGCTCCGAACGGCTTGTAGCTTCCTTCCGGATCAAACAGACCGCGGGATACTCCGGCAATCTTTGCTCGGCAGGCAGTTTCGAATACGTCGCCTTCTGGGCCGACTGGGATAACATGTGCGCATTCACCTATCTGGGTACGGTGCCGGTGAAGGTGCATGACATCAACCGGACCACCGGCGAGGATCTTTGTTACATGGCCGTGTTACCCGTGGATCTCAGTGAGCACCGCACAAGATACGAGATTGCGAAAATTGCGCGGATTCGAGCCGTGCTCTCGTGGGCCGTACCACCTTCGACCACGAATCCCAACACGTTGAACTTCTGGGGCAATTCCATCGATACCTTGGTCTGCTTCCCCATTGGGAAGACCGGATGCTCAGGTGGCGTCATGGCCCTGCCTTCGGCGCTGAGCAAAATGTTCCCGGGCTCAATGCCGGCAATTGCGGCGGCGCTGCGGGAGCGGACGCCCTCGAAGATCCAGCGCTTCCCAAACCTGGTTTCGTCCCCGAGATCGACTGCACCACCGGCTTCACCGTGCTGAGTGCCCGCTTGGCCGGCAACTGCTGGCCGGCAGCCTGGGCCGCGCCTGCCCCTTCGGAATTTGAGTTCAATTACAAGGTCCGAAGTTCCCCGGCTACAAGTGCCGCATTCAGGTGCGGGACACCACCTCTGGCGGCTCGTGGACAGCGGTGCCCTTTCAAAACGCATTGATGAAACAAGCTATCGGTATTACTGGGCTGGTTCTTTTTCGGTTGCCGGCTTTGGGGCATTCTGGCCGTCGGTTCCTGCCGATGCGCGGAAGGCGGTGGAAGGGGTCGAAAAACTTCTTGGAACCTGGGGGTCGCTTATTGGACCCAAGTTCCGGAATGGCCGGAATTAGGGCCTTCGCTAATTAATTGATATTGCGGGATTTAGATGATCGGGGAGAGAGGACTTAAACCTCCGGCCCTCTGGTCCCGAACCAGGAGCCCTTCTTCCCCGATGCAGTTTTATGCCGCGCAAAACAACGGATTCCCGCAAGTGAAATTAGATAGTCCACCGACAGAAAGTCAATTTGGAATTCCCCAGATTTTTCTCGGAGGCTTGGGGTGCGCCCTTTTGTGAGACAGAGTGTCGTGCGACAGTTTGCCGTTCGCTGCAAGTTGCTGGACGAACGGGAGTCCATAGTTCCAGAGTGAGTCCGGCGGGGGAAACGGAGACGGGCTCTGCTGGAGAGCAACCCGCCAAGGGATACCCCGCTGAAACTCATTCCGATGAGTAGCCGGGGCAGATCTCGCGTCTGCCCCGGTTGAATCTTAGCCTTCCAGGCCATCGGAAGAGATTTCCCGATGCCTCGGAAAACTCATGCTTGCCGGCAGCCAGGCAGCCGCATCTTTGCCGCGCTCCTGCCGTTGTTCGAACTCCACCGGCGACAGGTAAGCCAGTGCGGAATGCAGCCGTACTGGATTGTAAATCCGCTCGATGAATTCCTCCACATGCGCCGCCAGCTCTTCCATGGTGCGGTAGGGCCGTGCGTCGATCTCCTCGTGCTTCAGCGTCTTGATGAAGCTCTCGCAACGCCCGTTCTCCCACGGGCAACCAGGATGACTCATGCTCAACACCGCACCGTTAGCCTCCAGCAGGTCCACGTATTCCATGCTGGCGTATTGTGAGCCCTGGTCGGAGTGATGCACAAATCCCGGCAAGGGGCGGCGCTCCTCCAGCGCTTTCTTCAAGGCCTGTACTACCAGATCGCTATTCATCGCTTGCCCGAGAGACCAGCCAATCACCCGCCGGGAGTAGGCATCCAAAATGACGGCCAGGTAGACGAACTCTTCCTCCAGCCGAACGAAGGTGAAATCGGCTACCCACAACTGGTTAATGTCGCTCAACTCCAGATACTGCGCCAGGTTGGGCCACACCCGGAAGCTGTGGTTGGAGTCCGTGGTCGCCACAAACTTTCTCCGGCGAATCGCCAGCAGGTTATCTTCCCGCATCAGGCGGCGCACTTTCTTTGCTCCGGCAACAAACCCTTCCCGCTGCAACACCACCGCAATGCGGCGATAGCCGTAGTAGCGATGCGCCAGTGCCAGCCGCTGAATGGCGCCGCGCAATTCTGTTTCCGCCGCGGCCGGTTCCCGCTCCTCCCAATGACGATAGAAACTGGCGCGGCTTACTCCGGCCAGTTCGCACATGCGCTGGATGCTCAGTCCGCCTTGCGATCGCATCCGGGAACGGATTTCGGCGTAGAGCGATTCCCGCCACCGCCGGTCATCGCGTCCTTCTTCTCGATCCTTCGCAAGGCACTCTCGAAAAAATCCAATTCCTGCCACTGCCCGCCGACGATCCTCTCCAGACGAGCAATCTTGGCCTCAAGTGTTTCGATCCTGCGATCCCGCCAATCCTCTTCCACGGATCGCTTTCGGCCTTGCGGACGCAGCCCCAACTGGCGCTTCCACCTGTAGAGACAAGTCCGGTGCACACCCAGTTCACGGGACAGCGCGCTTACGTTATCGCCCAGCTTCATCCGACGTATCGCGCGCTCCTGAAATTCCTTAGAGTACCGCTGTTGCTTCGACATCGACGCTCTCCATTCAATGAAAAGTGTCGTACTCCACTTTGTCTCAGTTTAGGGGTGCAGTCCAACGGCGACTGTTACAAAATTGACTACAGTGGTGTAGTGCGAAAAAGCAGATGCGTGGCCGGAATCGGCCATATCGCTTGAAAAATCTAGGTCTTACGATGGTCGGGGCGGAGGGATTCGNNACCAGACTGCGCTACGCCCCGATTCCTCTATCGATTGTAACCCGGTTCGACTTTCCTCGACGGCTTCCGCGCCGCCGTCCGTCCGGCCGCATCGGGGCATTTGGCGGCAAATCTGCCCTTCTCCGTCCATCGGCCTCTGATCCGCTTCGATGCTACAATCAATAGGGTAGANNTTCGATCCCCACTAGCCGCCCCAACAATAAAATCAATCACTAAGAAAAGCCCTGCGTTTCAGCGTGCAAGGACGTGTGTTTCTGCTCGAATTGTTCCTGTTTTCGAAGGGGAAAGCCTGCAACGTTCGAACGCTGCCTCCGGCTGATTTCGCATTTGCGGCAGTAAACGCCGAAGCGGCCGGCGAATGGCGCGCCCACTGAAATAAAGCTCCTCAACCGCCGCGGACAGGCAGCGTACTCTCCTGTTTCAAGACCCGCCGGAGATACATTTCATCCCGATACAGAGAGGCATTTTGTGGATTCTCCGCCATTTTCTGCACTGCAAGTTTATTTTGTTTGACATCCTGAGTATTCTTTAGTTTATGAATACATTCGATCTTTCCGGCCGCTGTGCAGTGGTCATTGGAGGAACTCGAGGACTGGGCAAAGCCATTGCCCTGGGCCTGGCGCGGGCCAAAGCAGACGTGGTGGCTGCTTCACGCCGCGAAAGCGAGGTGGAACGCACCGCGGCGAAGATCGAGGCGCTGGGCAGAAGGACCATGCGCCTCCAGGTCGATGTGCGCAGCCGCGCCTCGCTCGAAAAGCTGCATGACGACGTGCTCGCCCACTTCGGCCGCGTCGATATTCTGGTCAATTCCGCCGGGATCACGAAGCGCCAGCCGGCCATCGAGTGCCCGGAAGAAACCTGGGCCAGCATTCTGGATATCAATCTGATGGGCACAGTGCGCGCCTGTCAGATCTTCGGCAAGGATATGCTCAAGCGCAAGAGCGGCGCGATTATCAATATGGCGTCGCTGGCCACGTTTGTCGCGTTCCGCGATGTGGCTGCGTATGGCGCGAGCAAGGCCGCCGTAGGCGCGCTCACCAAATCCCTGGCTGTGGAGTGGGCGCCGATGGGGGTGCGCGTGAACGCGATCGCGCCGGGCATCTTCCCCACCGAGTTGAACGAGAGCCTTGTGCGCGGCACGGAGCGGGGCCGTGAATTGCTCCAGCGTACGCCCATGGGGCGCTACGGGCGCGCGGACGAAGTGGTGGGAGCGGCTGTCTACCTCGCTTCGGATGCGGCCAGCTTTGTGAACGGTCAGATTATGGTGGTGGATGGAGGCTACCTGGCCTCCGGGGTAAACTGTTGACGGGCTTGCCGTTCCCGCATCATTCTTACCTTCCGCTCGAGGAGCGCGCCGCCGCAAAATTACGCAAGGGGTTCGCATTGATACGTAACAAGCGAGTGGAGCGAGGCATCCGGCGCGTCGACCTGGCCTACGCGCAGTTGGCGTCCAGCGGCATTGCGCGCGACATCAACCGCGATGTTGTGCTGGAACTGATCCGCGCGCGCCAGCCCATCTCCAGGGCCGATCTCTCCCGGCTTTCAGGCTTGCAGCGCAGCACGGTTTCTCTCATCGTCGAGGACCTGCTCGAAGATGGCTGGATTCGCGAAGGCGCCATGGCGCGGCTGCCGCGCGGGCGCAGGCCCACGCTGCTCAACCTGAACGACGATCTGGCCGTGCTGGTATGCGATCTCCGCCCCACGCAGGCGGTTGTCGCCGTGGTCGATTTGAATGGGCGTCTTCTTTCGCGCGAATCGCTGCCTCTACTCTCCGATCCCGCGAGAGCCGTGGCGCAAATTGTCGAGCTCATGAAACGTCTGCGTAAGAAGCACGCGCAGAAGTCGTTTGAAGGCATCGGCGTCAGCTTGCCGGGGCGCGTGGACCCCGGTTCGCAGGCCTTGATCTTCGCGCCGAATCTGAAGTGGCCCCGCTTCGACATCGGGAAGGCGATCGAGCGCGGCGCCGGGCTGAAAGTGGAACTCGACAATGCCGCCAATGCCTGCCTGCTTTCAGAGCTTTGGTTCGGGCACATGGACGGGGTGCGCAACGCCGTGCTGGTCACGGTTTCGGAAGGCATTGGCGCCAGTGTGCTGGCCAATGGCCAGATCTTATCCGGAAGCGGCGGAATGGCCGGGGAGTTCGGTCATATTCCGCTCGATCCCAAGGGCCCGAAATGCGCCTGCGGCGCGACGGGCTGCTGGGAGACACTGGCCTCCTCGACCGCCGCGCTGCGTTACTACGCGCAACTGGGACACAATGCCAGGCGGCTCACCATGCTCGACCTGATTAAGCTGGCCGGGGAAGGCGATGCGCACGCCAACCAGGCAATCCAGAAGCAGGCGCGCATGATCGGCCGGGGAATGCGCGCGATTATGGCGGCGGTCGCGCCTGAGGTCATCCTCGTGACCGGCGACATCACCGCGGCGTGGTCCCGCGTGGCGCCGGTCGTCGAGCAGGAACTCGCGTCTCTGGTGCTCGCCGGGCCCGCGCCCCGGCTGGTCGCCGTGGAAGAAAGCGAAGTGGCGCGCCTGCGCGGCGCAGCGGCATTGGTACTGCAACGCCACACCGGCCGGCAGCGGCCAGGCCGAGCCAGAATCCGCATCTGAGCGGAAATCCGCTCATGTGGGATGGCGGGGATCGATCATTTGTTTGGGAGTCGATGAAAATGCTGAACTGCGCGCCCATCCACGAAGCCATCCGGCCTGCGGTGCGAAGGACTGCCTGCTCCGCTTTTCCGCTTTCCGGACGTGGATGGAGCCTGTTGTGCGCGCTCCTGGGGGCTGCGCTTGCGCTCTCCGCGCAAACTCCGGCGCAAGACCCCGCTCCGGCATCGCTGGGGCCGGGCGATCCGGCGTGGCTCGTCTATCGTGCCGTGCGGCCCGGCGCGGTCTTCGGCAGCGAGAGCGGCATTCCAGGCACAATTGTGCTGCTGGGCAACGATGCGCTTGAACAATCCGCCGCGCGCGAGCTTGCATCGGGCTGGCAAGGCATGTTCCATCGCGTCCCGCGCGTTCTCGAAGACGCGGATCCCCAAGCCCCCGGTTCGGGGGAAACTTTGGTGGTTGTGGGCACGCAGGCCGAGACGAAGCGATGGCGTCCGGAGCTTGCCGCAGGCAAGGTGCTGGGCGCCGATGCTTACCGGCTGCATCGCGCAGGCAATATCCTGCTGATTGAGGGCGGGGATGCGCGCGGCGCTCTCTACGGCGCCTTTGCGCTGCTGCGCGAGATCGCCGAAGAACATTCATTGCTTGCTCTCAATGAACATTCCGAGCCCTGGGCAGCGGTGCGCTGGACCAACGAATGGGACAATCCCGACGGGACCATCGAGCGCGGCTACGCGGGGCCGTCCATATTCTTTGAAGATGGCCATGTGCGCGCGGACCTCAAGCGCGCCGCGAGCTACGCGCGGCTGCTGGCTTCCGTGGGCATCGACGGCTGCACCATCAACAACGTGAATGCGGACGCGCGTTTGTTGCAGCCCGAGAATCTGAAGGAGATCGCCCGCATCGCCGACGTCTTCCGGCCCTACGGCGTGCGCCTGTCGCTGTCCATTGATATGAGCAGCCCTCAAAAGATCGGCGGGCTCGCCACCTTCGATCCGCTCGATCCGCGGGTTGCTGCATGGTGGCAGAACAAGGTCAACGAGATTTACCAGGCGATTCCCGATTTTGCCGGCGTAATCGTCAAGGCCGATTCGGAGGGCCGGCCGGGACCGTCGCAATACGGGCGCAGCCCCGCGGACGCGGCCAATGTGCTGGCGCGGGCTCTGGCGCCGCATGGCGGGCTGGTGCTCTACCGCGGATTCGTCTATAACCACCACCTCGACTGGCGCGATCCAAAAGCCGACCGCGCGCGGGCCGGTTACGACAACTTCCACGCGCTCGACGGCAAGTTCGAGCCGAACGTGATCGTCCAGATCAAATACGGGCCCATCGATTTTCAGGTGCGCGAGCCGGTTTCTCCGCTCTTTGCCGCGCTGCCGCGCACCAACGAAGCCATCGAACTGCAAATCACGCAGGAGTACACGGGCCAGCAGCGGCATCTGGTGTATCTGGCGCCGATGTGGAAGGAGTTGCTCGACACCGACATGCGCGCCTCGCTGAACGCTGGGCCGCTGCCGGTGCGCGACCTGGTGAGCGGAAAGCCGGAGCGCGGTCTCGAGCACACGCGGGGCGGATTTGTTGGGGTAGCGAACGTGGGCATGGAGGGCTGGCTCGGCAATCCTCTGGCCCTGGCCAATCTCTACGCATTCGGCAGGCTGGCGTGGGACCCGACGCTCGACGCCGCCGCGCTCTCCGATGAGTGGACGCGCCTGACGCTGGGCAACGACGCCGAGGTGCGCGCCGTGGTCAACAAGCTCCAGATGAACTCCTGGCGCATCTACGAGAGCTACACGGGACCGCTCGGCCTGGGCACACTCACCGACATTCTCGGTCCGCACTTCGGCCCTGACCCTGAATCGGCGGAGCGCAATGGATGGGGCCAATGGCTGCGCGCCGATGCGAATGGCGTGGGCATGGACCGCACCACGGCCACAGGCACGGGGTACATTGGCCAATATCCCGCGCCACTGGCCGCGAAGTACGAATCGCTCAAGACCTGCCCCGATCAACTGCTGCTCTTCATGCATCACGTGCCGTACACCTATCGTTTGCATTCCGGACAAACGGTGATTCAGTTTATCTACGACGCGCATTACCGCGGCGCGCAGGAGGAGGCGGCGCAACTTCCCGCATGGGAGTCGTTGCGCGGCAAAGTGCCTGACGCGACCTACGCCGAGGTTCTCAAGCGCCTGGAGTTTCAGGCCGGGCACGCCATCGTGTGGCGCGACGCCATCACCAAATGGTTTGAGCGCGAGTCGGGAATTGCCGACGACCGGCATCGCGTGGGAGATTATCCCGGACGTTTTGAAGCCGAAGCGATGACGCTCGACGGCTACAAGCCGGTGGATGTGACGCCGTGGGAGACGGCTTCCGGCGGCAAGGCCATCGCGTGTCTCGATCGCGCCGTCTGTTCCGCATCGCTCACGTTTGACCAACCCGATGGATGGTACGACATCGCCGTTCAGTACTTCGATTGGAGCGGCGGCGTTTCGCACTTCACGTTGCAGGTGGCCGGGCGCACGGCGCTCGCATGGGCCGCGGATGCGAATCTGCCTTACGGCCGCGTGAACGGCAATACGTCAACCCGGCAGACTCTGCGGAATGTCGCGTTGCACCGCGGCGATACTCTGCGGCTCACCGGCCAGCCCGACGGCAACGAGCCGGCGCCGGTCGATTACATCGAAATCACGCTGGCCGGCGCCGAAGCGCAAACCCGGCCATGAAAGGATTGGAGCAGTGAAGACCGATTCGAGAATCGTCGATGCCAAAGTGATTGTCACCTGCCCCGCGCGGAACTTTGTCACGCTCAAGATCACCACCGCCGACGGCCTCTACGGCATCGGCGACGGCACGCTCAACGGCCGCGAGCTGGCCGTCGAGGCCTACTTGCGAGAGCACGTCGTTCCCTGCCTGATGGGGCGCGATGCCGAACGCATCGAGGACACCTGGCAGTATCTTTACCGCGGCGCGTACTGGCGGCGCGGCCCGGTCACCATGGCTGCCATCGCCGCTGTTGACATGGCGCTATGGGACCTGAAGGCCAAGCGCGCCGGGATGCCGCTCTATCAACTGCTGGGCGGGCGCTGCCGCGAAGGCGTCACGGTTTACACGCACGCCAACGGCCACAGCGTCAGCGATCTGCTCGATTCGGTTGCCAAGCACATCGAGCTGGGCTACAAGGCGATTCGCGTGCAGGCAGCGGTGCCGGGCGTGCCCGACGCCTACGGCGTTCCGCACGGCGACCGGCCCTACGAGCCGGCCGACAGCGATCTGCCCCGCGAAGAAACCTGGTCCACGCCGAAGTACCTGCGCTTTGTGCCGCAATTAATGGAAGCCGTGCGGTCCCGGTTCGGATTCGACCTGACGCTGCTGCACGACGCGCATCATCGCCTCGCGCCGATCGAAGCCGCCGCGCTGGGCAAGAGCCTGGAAGAGTTCCAGCTATTCTGGCTGGAAGACGCAACGCCGGCGGAAAATCAGGAGGGTTTCCGGCTGATCCGCCAGCACACCACCACGCCGCTGGCCGTGGGCGAGGTCTTCAACTCCATCTTCGATTGCAAGGAACTGATCGCCGGGCAGTGGATCGATTACATTCGCGCCTCTGTGACCCACGCCGGCGGCATCACGCATCTGCGCCGCATCGCCAGCTTCGCCGGCCTCTACGGCGTGCGCACGGGCTGCCATGGGGCCACCGATCTTTCGCCGGTATCGATGGGAGCGGCCTTGCACTTCGATTTGAGCGTGCCCAACTTCGGTATCCAGGAACACATGCCCCACGCGGCCGTCACCGATGAGGTCTTTCCCCATGCGTACAGCTTCGCGGAGGGCCTGATGCATCCGGGCGAGGCGGCGGGCCATGGCGTCGAAATCGACGAAAAGCTGGCCGCGAAGTTTCCTTACAAGCGGGCTTATCTGCCGGTGTGCCGCCTGGAAGACGGCACGTTGCACAACTGGTAGGCCCAAAGCACGTGAAAGTTGCTTAGAAGCCGTTCCATCACTCCGTTTTGAAAGGGCACGGCTTCAGCCTTGCCGCAAGAGAGCCAGCAAAACCGCGGGCTTTAGCCCTTGAGGGATGGGTTTGGATATACCGATGCGGTTATGAAACAGCTTCTAGGAAGAATGCTTTTCCTTCAATCGTTTCTGGACGTCCTGCAGCGTTCCCTTGAAGGGGCCGGGAGTTTCCATTTTGATTGAAACCAGCGCCGCAGCGAACTTCAGGGATTCACGGACATCGTGATCCAACCGCCAGCTGAGGTACGCCGCGAAGGTGGTGTCGCCGCGGCCGGTCCGGCCCGTGACGTTGCTGTTGGAGAACTTCTCGTAGTAGGTCACGCCTTTTACCCGAGCCAGGACGCCCTGGGAATGCGTGATCAGTGTCTCGGGGCAGCCCCATGACTCGACGATGATGGCGGCCTGCTCCAGATTTTCAGTGCCGGTGAGAATGCGCGCTTCAACCACGTCCAGCTTGAGCTTGTCCATCATGGCCGCAATCTCTTTTTTGTTGGCCACGTCGCTGAACTCGATGTCATGGGTCACAGGGGTGACGTGGCGGACGAAATTCTGCATGTCGGCCGAGAGGCTGTAGCCCCTGGATTTCAAGCCCTGCATCAGCGGCATGTCGAATTCGGTGTCGGAAATCCCGGCCAGGTGAACGCACGTCGAGGACAACTCGGGAACGTCGTCAAGAGAAATCAGGCCGGCGGATTTGACGAGCGTGAGTTTGCGTTCGTCGACGTTTTCGGACTCGTGCAAAACCCTGGAATAGGTGGTCTCCGCGCTGGGGATGAGGTAGGTGTCAACGCCGAGATCCTTCATCGGTTGCAGGATCTCTTCGTCCTTTTTCGCCATCTTCACCACCGCGGCAACGCTCTTTCCGATGCGCGCGGCGACCATGACGCCGCACAACACGGCGCTTCCCGGCGCGATGTGGGGTTTCCCTCCGAAGGGGATGATCTCGTCGTAACACATGTGGCCGACGAACGTGATGTCGTACTTCTTGGGCATGTCGATAGATTCCTTCATTGAGCGTTAGGGTTTTTGGCTACGGATGGACACGGATTCACACGGATCGGAAAAGGCGGAAAAAACGAGTTCAGGCCGGTTTCCCAGTCGATTCGCGTTTTTCCCGCCCCCTCTTATCTGTTTTCACTCATGTGCATCCGGCGGTTGACTTTCATTTCTCGTTGCCCGGGCCCTGGAGCAGCTCGGGGTAGAACGAAATCAAGTCCTCGGACTCGATGGTCCCGGTTTTCTTCTTTTTCTGCAGATCCTTGATGTAGTTCATGACCAGATGCGTCCAGACAGCTCCCGGCCGTGGATAAGCAGCGACGATGTAGTGCGGGCCTGGAGCCGTCTCTCCCATCTCCGTTTCGAGCTCCGCGCGGAGATTGTCCGGAGTGATCATGGAATTGGCGTAATCGAAGACCACCCGGTCCATGGCCTTGTAAACTTCCTTGCTCTCTCTCGCCATGCCGTAATAATCCAGCAGCTCGGCGAAGACGTAGTTGGAGGTGGTATAGACGTCTTTTCCCTGGTCCGACTCCACCGGTTTGCCGTTCTCGGTCTTGCACATGGCCCAGCCCATGAAGGAGCGATTGTTCTTGTAGATGGTCTTGAGAATCTTCTTGGCGCGGTCTTCCGGGATGAACGGCTCTTCGCCGATCGAGATCAGGTACCAGAGGGCATCGAGCTGATTGGTCCAGACATCGGTGTTCTTCTTTCCGGTCGCCGGATCGTAACAGGTGATGTAATACTGCAGCTTTTCGCCCTTCTTGTTCTTCCCGTCACGCCACAGACTCTCCAGGCTGTTCCAGCCCTTGTCGAAGACCTCCTGGATGTGCGCCTCGCCGGCTTTGTCCTTGAGCATGCGAGCCATTTTGATCATGGCCTGGCAGCCGCCCAGGAACTGCGTGGCGTCGTAGGCGTCGGCGCCGAACAGGACCAGGTTGTCGAAGGTGTTCTTGACATCGTCGGGATAGCCCTCGGGAATGCCGTCGTCGTCGAAATCGAGTTTCAACGCCGCATCGAGGCCAAACTTGAGCGTCTCCCAGTTCTTCTTCAGGAAATCCATGTCCCCCGTGAACTTCACGTTGCGCAGCACGCGCATCATGAGTTTGGGGAACAGGTCGACCCAGTAATTGTTGTTGTACCAGGCGTAATCGCTCACGTTGCGCAGGGGATGGCCTTTGGGCATGGCGCCCAGATCGTGCGCCACGCTGCCCTTGGTCTTGAATTCGTCGCGGACTTGCGTCAGCCTCATGCCCTCATATTGTTCCGGGTGCTCCTTGAAATGCAGCCGCGCTTCGACGGCCGAAGCGTGATTGTGGTAAAAGCGCAGCGACAAATCCTCGGCCAGAATCGAATCGATGAAGCCCTGGCAGAGATCTTTTTCCACGCGCGGGAAGAGCATCAAAAGCACCATCGAATACCAGTCCACGTCCGACGGGTCGATATAGGCGTAATCGAAGCACTCCAGGAAGCGAGCGCGCTCTTTTCCCCTCTCGTCCTCGACCCACACGATGGCGTTGGAGAGGGGGAAATGAAGTTCATTCAGGATCAGCCGGGTCAGGCGCAAAGCGCCGGCGCGGTCGCCCTTGTAAGCGGGGCTGGACTGGATGCGATCGAAGATGCGTTTTTGAATCGCCACCGTCCGCTCCCACCATTGCGGATAGCTCTCCAGGGCGAGCTTTGCCAAGTCGACCGCCCGCGTCTTTGCATCCTTGAAGCTCTTGAGGTATTTGCGCGGGAATTTCTTGCCGTCAATATAGACCTGTTCCGGGAAATCCAGCACTATGGCCACAGGAATCTTGATGGTGGCCTTCGCTTCCAGCGTGAAGGTGAGGCTGATGGCCCCTCCGTAGTCGCTGCGCACAAGGGGTTGGCGTTTTTCGAAGAAGCTCCCGTCGGCGTTGAGCAGCAGATCGCCTGTGTACCGGTTCAGGCAGAAGTAAGGCTGAATGTCCACCGCAACGCCGGGCAATTCGGGAACCGCCAGCACCATGCGGTTGTGGCTTTCCTTGCTGCCCATGACCACGCCGCGGACGCCCGCCGATTGGAACTCCTCATGCTGCTGGCCATCGACTGCCGCGATGCCGACGTAGACGCTGTCCTGATCGGTGGGTTTGAGCTCCTTCTCCTGAAGGTTGACCAGGGACGGCCGGGGAACCACGAGCGTGATTTCCCTGGCTTGATTGGAGGCGTTTTCCACCTCGAACTCTTCGACCCCAAACGGCATCAGCACCTGGTCTCCGCCGGAGAGCAACGGAGAAATCAGCCTGCGGACTACTTTCACCTTCCCCAGCTTGCAGGCAATCTCCAGCGAGGGCGTGGCGATGGTGTAGGCAATGTCCTTTTCCGGGACCGCCGGATGGTAATAGTTCTTGACCGCAGGAATGTCGTCGGCCAACTCTTGAGCTCCCGGCTGCTTCTGGGTCAGCATGGTGAACTTGCCGTCGATGCGGATGAAGGGCGCGGACGCGAACTGGACTGCCGTCTGGTTGAGCATGATGAGCCGGCCCGCGTCGTTCAGCCGGTTGTACAGCCCGTAGGGGGAGATGCCAATCGAGCAGGTGGGCGCTCCTTCGAGGGCCACCGTTTGCGGAAATTGCAGGGTCTTGGACATGCCCTGGAAGTGGACCGCCATTTTGTTGTGCTCATAAATGGAGGTGACCTTGGTTCCCGCGATGGTATAGACATCGCGCACGTCGAACGCAGTGGATTTCGGCATCTTACTTTCCCTCATAGGTTGTTTGTGTCTCGCCCGCGGGGGCAGGACTTGATATGCTCTTTTGTCCCATCGCTGTTCCGAGCGCCAGCTCCGAATTTCAGATTCGTCGCTGGCGCCCGGAAAGATGGATTGAACTCGGCGCGTGGAGAGTGCTTTCCCCTAGCACTTTCCTGCCCATGGATTGGAATCTTTCCCCGCCTTCTTTGCGGCCTTCTTAGGGAGAACCACAGGCTTCTCGTCGGGCAGGTTCTTCTCGGCGCTGAGGTCGATCGGCATCTTCGTCGTGGGATAAGTCTTGATCGCGCCGAAGACAAGATCGGCTGCCGCGCGAATCGAATCGGGCGAGCCTGAGAAGTTGCAGATCACGGCATCGGCTTCTGTGGTTACGCCTTTGCGGTACGGGAAGTTGGTCACGACAATGACTTTATGTCCCGCTTTTTTCAAGGCCTGCACCAGGTGCCTGTTGTTGCCGCGCTTTTCAATGCGCGCGTAGTAGTTCGTCATCACCACCAGATCCGCTTGCTTGGCCAGTTGCAACGCCTCCTCAACTTCCTCGTCGGCGGCGAAGAAGGCCGTGTCATCCAGGATGAGGTTGGTGGAATGCTTGGTCATCTGCTCCGAGAACATGTGCGGGTGGCTATAAAGATCCTTGCCCAGGAAGGAGTAGGGAATGACCTGCTCGACGACCAGGACCTTCTTGTCCTTGCTCACCGGCAGCAGCTTCTTGTCGTCGCGCACTACCAGCAGGGCTTTGTGCGCCACTTCCCTGGAGAAGCTCTGGGTTTCCTTGCTCCAGACGTGGGCATTGGTCTTGGCCGGATCCATCTTCCCGGCTTTCTCGAAGAGGCCTTGGTCGTACTTCATCGACAGCAGGCGGCGGCACGCGTCGTCGAGCCGCTCCATGGAAAGCTCGCCGCGCTCCACGGCGCCCTTGATCCCGAAGAAGCACTGGGAGCGGGATTCGTCATCCGCCTTGAGCAGGATGGTGTCCACGCCGGCCTTGATCGCCATGGAGCATGCCAGCGGCAGCGGCCACTTTCTCAGAACGGCGGCCATGCCGATGGCGTCGGAAACCACCACGCCCTTGAATCCCATCTCTTTCCTCAGAAGATCGACGAGAATCTTCGAAGAAAACGTGGTGGGAAATTCCTTGTCGAAGGCCGGGAAGATGGTATGCGCCGTCATCAGAGCCTTGGCGCCCGCATCGATGCCCGCCTGGAAGGTGACCAGCTCGACCGCGCGCATCCGCTTCAGGTCTCCGCGGCAGGTGTCCAGCACGTCGTGCGCGTCGGTCGCCGAATCGCCGCGGCCGGCGAAGTGCTTGATCGTGGCGACAATGCCGGCGTCCTGATAGCCGCGCACCGTGGCGTCGACAAACTTCGCGCAAACCTTGGGATCGTCGCCGAAGGAGCGCACGCCGATTTCGGGGTTCAACGGATTGATATTGACATCGCAGACCGGGTGATAGAACTGGGTGACACCGATGAGGGCCATCTGTTTGCCGAGCGTATTCGCTACCTTATAGGCCAGATCGATGTCGCCGATGGCGGTCATTCCCATGGGCGGCGGGAACTGCAGGACGTGGCCGGCGGTGTAATCGTTTTTGAAATCGCCTTCCATGTCGATGGTGATGTGCAGGGGGATTCCCGAGGGCCGATTCAGGGCGATTTCCTGCAGTTTGTTGAGCCTGTCGGTGAGCTCTGCCGGAGTCACGCTCACGCCGAAGCTGCGATCGTCGAAGTAGGTATGCGCGATGTCGAACCAGTCCTTCGGTTTCTTAAAGTTGGGGTCGACCTGCGAACGTCCCCAATACTTGTTCTTGCATGTCTCCAGTGCATACGGCTCCAAACAAAGGCCGCCGGCGTGCAGCTTGGTGATCTGTTCGATCCCCGAAGGCGTTAGATACGCCCCACGCCAGGTAAAAGTGAGCACCTGGCCGCACTTTTCCTCCAGGGTCATTTTGGCCAATTTGGCCGCAACAAAACTGTCTCGTTCTTTCGACATCACATCTCTCCTCGAGAGTCTCTTTACGACTCCTCACATATCATAACTCTGGCAAATGGGTTGCGTGAAACTGGTTCCACGGCAGTCTCCCGCAACAGATTATATCTGGAAATTTGTCGCTGGACCCAGTAGTAAATCGATATATTTGCTCGCATCCATCGACGCGGCGCAAGGCCCGGAGCCGGGAGCCGCTTCTACCACCTCTGGTGAATCACCTGCGCGTACCAGAGCACCGGAGCCGCGAGCAGCAGCGCGTCAATACGGTCGAGCACGCCGCCGTGGCCCGGCAGCAGGTCGCCGGAGTCCTTCACTCCGGCGGAACGCTTCAGCGCCGATTCGGCCAGATCGCCCACCTGCGCCGCCACATTCACTAGAGCGGCCAGCACCAGCCAGTACCAGAGCTCATCCGGATAGGAGAGAATGGCCGCCGGGCAGGCCCGCTCCAGCCAGCTCAGAAGCACCGAGTCCCGCGGCGACTGCAGCAGGGTCGCCAGACCCACCAGCGCGGCCACAACCAGCACGCTCCCGGCCACCGATGCCGCTGCGCCCTCCCAGCTTTTGCCGGGGCTCAGCTTGGGCGCCATCTTGTGCCGGCCCCACGCGCGGCCTGCGTAATAGGCGGAAGTGTCGCCGGCCCAAACCACGCAAAACAGAAACACAATGATGGATGAGCCGTTCGGAAGCTCGCGCAGCGCCGGCACGGCCAGCAGCGTCAGGCCGGTGTAGAGCAGGCAGAAGATCGACGCCGAGGCGTTGGCAATCACTTCTTCCACCGGCTTGAAGAACGTGCAGTACACCAGCAGCGCCAGGCCCAGGATGCCAAAGATGGCCAGAAGATGATCGGAGTCGGACCACGCGAAGTTGGCGGCAAAGAGCGCCAGCAGAGCCGCCACCGTGGCCACCCGCGGCGGATCGGCTCCGCAGCGCCGGGTCAGGTTCAGATACTCCCAGCCGGCCAGCGCCGCGACCCCAGCCACGGCGAGCGAAAACAGCCATTGCCATTGGGCCGGGAGAAAAACCAGAACCAGGACCAGCGGAATCAGAATAAGCGCTGTAAGGACACGTTTCATCCAGGGATGAGGATACACTGCCGGGGCGGAGCCTTGTCTTGTGGCAGGTTATTGACCGAACATGAAAGACATGTCATATATTTGACAGTATGTCATAACTGACTTACTATCAAGACTGTCTCGATAGCCGCTGGCAAAGGAAGGAGGGGAGAGAGGAATGAATTACGGTCTAAGCGATCAGGTTCGAGCGCGGGCCAAGGTCAGCTATGTACATCCGGCCGCCTCTAAGGGAAGGCGGTCGTTTTCGATCCCCGTGAAAGAGCTGATTCGAGATTTAGAGGGTGGTGGCTTTCCGCGCAATCACGCACGACAGGTTTGTACCGCGCTTACGAGCGGGAAATTCCTGCATGAAAACGAAATCCAGATTGAGGCGGTCGACGGGCCTCCGTCCAAGAACAGCACGACGGTAATCGTGCATTACAAATTTGATCCTTCGGTGGGAATAAAAGTCGGCGATTTTAAATCGGAGTCAGTTGGAGGTTCCGCGAGTCGCCCCGAGGAGACTCCGGAGGAGTGGGCGCACCGTATGACGGGGAAGCTCTTCGGGCTAATGAAGAACGAGATCGCAGCCCTCGGAGGCGGCGAGGCGTATCTGCGTTGGGTACGCGGCTACGACGAAGAGGACGCGCCATGAGCCGCATTTTCTGGGACACAATGCTTCTGATCTACCTGCTTGAAGGCAACCCGGCATACCGGCCGCGAGCAGAGGCCCTGCTGGCACGCTCTCGCAGACGCGGCGATGCCCTGTTTACGAGTTGCCTTGCGGCAGGCGAAGTGATGGCCGGAGCTGAGCGCTTCGACCAGCCGCTCAAAGCCGCGGCAGTGCGCGAAACCCTGGAGGAGGTCGGCTTTCGCTTTCTTCCTTTTGATGCAGACGCGATGCGGCCTTTCAGTCTCCTGCGCGGGCGGGAAAAACTCAAAGTTGCCGACGCGGTGCATTTGGCCTGCGCGGCCTCGGCGGGAATCGACCTGTATCTGACCGGAGACACGCAGCTATTCCGATTGGATGTGCCGGGAATTCAGTTCATCGCCGATTTCAACTCGTCGATCTTCTAACCGCGCCTTGCCGCCCCATCCCCGCTAGCTCACGGCAACTTTCATCCGCTCGGGATCTTCTTCCACTTCGCCGCAGGACTCGCCGATGCCGCCGTAGCGGCGCTCGCGGCGCTGGAAGTCGGCAATCGCCTCCAGCAGATGGATGCCGCGGAAGTCCGGCCAGAAGCGCTCGGTGACAAAAATCTCCGTGTAGGCGATCTGCCAGAGCAGGAAATTCGAGACGCGCAACTCGCCGGAGGTGCGGATGAGCAGATCCGGATCGGGCATGTGCGCCGTGTACAGATGGCGGTGAATGTCCTCTTCGCCGATTTGCTCCGGGTTGAGGTGCTTGTGCTTCACCTCTTCGGCCAGCTTGCGGAAGGCGTCCACCAGCTCCGAGCGGGCGCCATAATTGAGAGCCAGGGTGAGGGTGGTGCCGGTGTTGCGCGACGTGGCTTCTTCGGCCGCGCGCATGCGCTCCTGCACGTCGGGCGGCAGGTCGTGCGTGCGCCCGATGGAGCGCAGGCGAATGTTGTTCTTCATCATGCGCTCCAGATTGTCGTCGAGGTAGGTCTTCAGCAGGCGCATCAGGAAGCTGACCTCGGCGCGGGGCCGGCGCAGATTGTTTTCGAGCGAAAAGGCGTAAAGCGTCAACCAGGGCAGGCCGATGCGGGCCGCTGTCTCGGTCACAAATTGCACCGTCTTGGCGCCCTGCTGGTGGCCCAGGAACCGCTTGAGCGAACGCCGGCCGGCCCAGCGCCCGTTACCATCCATGATGATGGCCACGTGCCGCGGCAGGCCCTCCGGCTTGAGCGTCGCGTAGACGGCGCGTTCTTCGGCGCTGAGCTCATCGATACGGGTCGGGGGTCGCGTGGCGGGGGTGCCTGTCGCGGCAGATGGGTACAAGGGCTCGCCTTTGGGTTGCATTTGCGGTTTCCACGCGGGCGCCGAAGTGCGTCCCGCAGTGGCGCCGACGGAGTTCACGCTTGATGTGGAGATGAGACCGTCCAGCGCATGAACCAATCTCCAGCCGCAACCTCTGACAGGCGCGGCCAGATCCGAGGAGTCACAATCTTGACCGTAGCACAAGCGCTCAGACGCTGCAATGAACGAAGACAGGTCCCTCGTTCCCCGCCTCTACGCCGTCCACCGCCGTCCCGTTGCCGTGTCCCGTACTGCGCCCAGGAACAGCGTGCGGTGCAGCGAATCCAGATGCGGAAGCAGAGGCGCAATCTCGGCCAGGAAAGGATCGCTCAGGATCGCATCAACCTCTTCCTCGCGGCGGCTGCGGGCATCGCGAACCAGCCGGCGCACTTCCACGCCCAGCGCCGTGGCCAGCCGCTCCAGCGAGCCCAGGGTCGGGATCGCCTTGCCGTTTTCGATCTTCGAAATATAGGTGCGCGGCACCAGCATCCGTCCCGCCAGCTGGCGCTGGCTCAAGTGGCGCGCGCGGCGCATCTCGCGCACCTGCGCCGCTACTTGCAGGCCGGCTTCGGCGCCGTCGGGCGCTGGATAACTTGTCACCAGTTGCGGCATCAATGGTGCGGGGTCCTCGGAGTCGAGGGGCTTGTGGCACCTTCTGCAAAGGGAGTTGCTGGTTCGATACTGCATCAGTCTGCAGTACTCGCAACGCACTACTTCGCGTGTTTCCACGCAAATCAAGGATGTAGCCATCGGCTGTGTGCGGAGCGCCAGAGCAAGCGTCCCCTCAGTGCGTCTTCTGCACTGCGAATGGTGCTACTGTCAACCAGGTGAACCATAATTGTCAAGTGGAAAGTTATAGACAATCCAGACAAACCCGGAGCAGACCCGGCAATTTCCGGCGATTCGCGAACCAGAATCGTCAATGGGAGATCACGATGACGAACCCGGCGTCCAATTCCGCACATAGCCGCGAACAGGCCTGTCGACGCGAACAAGCATGGGCCCTGCTCACCGAGTGGACCCAAAGCGAGAGCCTGCGCAAGCACGCACTGGCCGTGGAGGCCTGCGTGGTGGCCTGCGGCGAGCAGGAAGCCGGCCGGCTGGGACTCACGGGCGAGGATCGCGCCGCGCTCCTTGAGCTCTATGCGACGACCGCCCTTCTGCACGACTTCGACTACGAGCGCCATCCCACGGCCGGGGAGCATCCCTTCGTGGGCGTCCGCGAACTGGAGCGGATGGGCTGGCCCGAAGAGCTGCGCACCGCCATCCTCGGCCACGCCCAGTACTCCGGCGTCCCGCGCGCCTCGCATCTGGCCAAGGCGCTCTTCGCCTGCGACGAGCTGGCCGGGTTCCTGACCGCCTGCGCCCTCGTCAAGCCCACCAAATCCATCGCCGATGTGGAAACCGCCGGCGTGAAGAGGAAGATGAAAGACAAGGCCTTCGCCCGCGGCGTGCATCGCGAAGATATCGTCCAGGGAGCGGCCGAACTGGGCGTCGACCTCGACGCGCACATCGGCTTTTGCATTGAGGCAATGAAAAAGCGGGCGGGTGAGTTGGGGCTGTGACGGCCGTTCGCCGCGCGGGTCCTGATAAGCTGCGGAAAAAACTTTCTGAGAAGCGAAACGCGAAAGGGCAGCACTTCACAGCTTGCTGAAAAAGCCCCGCGGAGCGACGGAACGTGAAAGGGCACGACTTCAGTCGTGCCGTGAACGCCGCAACATGAACGAGGGCTTTAGAGCGGAACCATGATTGCTGTACCCCGGAGCTCCGTGCCCCATCCTTGCGACTTTTTCTGTCGCAAGGGTGGGAGGCCACCATCGCTGGATACAGCATCTCTGGTTCCGAACTAGCCGAAACTCAAGCCCGTGGCTCCCGGTTATAGCGGTACATCCAGCACTCCAGCGTGCCGCCGCCGCTCAGCTCCACCGTTTGCCGCACGCGCACGAACTCGCTGGTCTCAGGCCGCTCGGAATCGTAGCCCTCGTACGCATCGAGCTGGCGCAGGATGCCTTCATCCTCCGGCAATTGCAAAACCGTACCCGCAATTCTGTTCTTCGAGTTGGGATCGAGCACGGCGCCGGGGTAGCCATCGAGCTCAAAGAACTCGCCAAAGACGAAGCCGCGGCCCACGGCCTGCAGCTTGGCCGCCGCCTCCGCGATTTCGCCAGGCGCGAAGCCGGGCTGCAAGGTTCCGTAGACAAACAGGTAGTCGCTCATCGGGAGTTAGTCGCTCATAAGAAGGATAAGTTCTATGGGTTGCTGCTAAGTTTCGCCGAGCAAAAACCCCAGGCCCTTCGGCACCGCACACCCCATGACTGCGTAGCAATCGTCGGTACCAGAACGCGCTCCGCCCCACGCCGTCGCCGACAGGATAAAAGATCCCTTTTGCCGCGAGCCTCAGAGACCAACGCAGGCACAACTCGAAGCTGCCTTTCACGCCGGATTCGATGAGCCGCTCCCGCACAGGTACTTGGCCTCGATCGCCAGCACCTTCTTGAACCGCCGCTCGAAACGGCCCTCTTGCGCCTGGAATTTGGCCCCGACGTAGGTGTGCGCCAGGTCGATGGCCAGCGCCCCGCCGACGATGCGCGCGCCCAGCACCAGCACGTTCATATCGTCGTGCTCCACGCCCTGGTGCGCCGAGTACACATCGTGGCAGATGCCGGCGCGGATGCCGGGAATCTTGTTCGCCGCCACGCATACTCCAACCCCTGACCCGCAGATGAGAATTCCGCGCGGCGCCACGCCCGCCCTGATGGCCTCGCCCACCTTCACGGCAAAGTCGGGATAGTCGTCTTCCGGCTCGACCTTGTACGCTCCCAGGTCGATAACTTCATGGCCGGCCGCGCTCAGGTTCGCGCGCAGTTCTTCTTTCAAAGCAAAACCCGCATGATCGGAGGCAATCACTAACTTCACGTTCATCCTTTCAGGAGCGGTGCTAGCGGAGTTAGCGGAGCCAGCGGAGTTAGCGGAGCTAGACCATGACCAAACAGCCGCCGTTGCGGCCATCTAACTCCGCTAATCCCGCTAACACGCGCGCAGCGCGGCTAACTCCGCTACTTCAAGAGCTTCTTCGCCCTCGCCGCCACATTCTCCGCGCTGAAGCCGAGTTCCTTCATCACGATGGGACCCGGAGCCGAGGCGCCGAAGCGGTCGAGCCCGACCACGTCGCCGTCGAGGCCCACGTACTTCCACCATCCCAGCGTGGCGCCCGCTTCAACAGCCAGTTTGGGCACGCCTGCCGGAAGCACGCTGGCCTTGTACTCGGCCGATTGCGCGTCGAAGAGCTTCCAGCTCGGGAAGCTGACCACGCGCGCGCGAATTCCCTCACCCGCGAGCAGCTTGGCCGCGTCCACGGCCGGCCAAACCTCCGAACCGCTGCCGATCAAAACGATCTGCGGGTCCGCCACGTCTTCCAGCACATAGGCGCCCTTGCTCACGCTTGCGTAGAGGTCGTGCTTCGCGGCGTCGATCACCGGCACATCCTGCCGCGTGAAGGCGAAGAAGCACGGTCCCTTGCGCTCCAGCGCCAGCCGCCACGCCGCCGCCGTCTCGTTGGCATCGGCCGGATGGAAGTCGACGATGTGCGGCACCGCGCGCAGCGCCATCAACTGCTCGATGGGCTCGTGCGTAGGGCCATCTTCGCCCACGCCGACCGAGTCGTGCGTAAAGACGAACAGCGAAGGCGCCTCCATGATGGCCGCAATGCGCAGCGCCGGCTTGGCGTAGTCCGAGAACACGAAGAACGTCGACCCGAACGGCCGCACGCCGCCGTGCACCGCCATGCCGTTCACTGCCGCGCACATGCCCAGCTCGCGCACGCCGAAAAACACGTTACGCCCGGCCGCATCGTCGGCAAAGTGCGGGCTCCCCTTGAAGATCGTCTTGGTCGAAGCTGTCAAATCCGCGGCCCCGCCAAACAGCTCCGGCACTGCGTTGAAGATCGCGTTCATCACCTGCTGGCCGGCGTTGCGCGTCGCGATCGGCTTCTCGACGCCGAAGCTGGGAATCGACTTCTCCCATCCCGCCTTCAACGCGCCCGACTGGGTGCGCTCGAATTCGCCGGCAAGCTCGGGAAACGCGGCTTTGTAGCCGGCAAAGAGCTGGTTCCACCCGGCCTCCTGCGCCGCGCCGCGCTCGACCGCCTCGCGCCAGTTGGCCAGCGCATCTTCGGGAACCAAAAAGCTCTGGTCCTCCGGGAACCCGAAGAACTTTTTCGTCGCCGCCGCATCCGCTGCACTCATGGCTTCGCCGTGCACTTTGTTTGTTCCCGCAAGCGGGCTGCCGTAGCCGATCACCGTGCGTACCGCAATCAGCGACGGCTTGTCCTCGACAGCCCTTGCCGCCGCAATCGCCGCCTCAATACCGTCCAGATCGTTTCCGTCCGCTACGCGATGCACGTGCCATCCGTAAGCGTCGAAGCGCTTGTATACATCCTCGGTGAAGCTCCAGTTGGTAGGACCGTCGAGCGAGATCAGATTGTCGTCGTAAAGCACAATCAGCTTGCCCAGCTTCAACGTTCCCGCCAGCGAGGCCGCCTCGTGCGAAATGCCTTCCATCATGTCGCCATCGCCGCACAGCATGTACGTGTGATGATCGACCACGTTGAAGCCCGGCCGGTTGTAGGTCGCCGCCAGATGCTTCTCCGCGATGGCCATACCCACCGACATTGCGAAGCCCTGCCCAAGCGGCCCGGTGGTCGCTTCCACGCCATCGGTCACGCCGTACTCCGGATGCCCCGGCGTCTTCGATCCCCAGGTGCGAAAGCTCTTCAGATCGTCGAGGGTCACTTTGTAGCCCGACAAAAATAACGACCCGTAGAGCAGCATCGACGCGTGCCCATTCGACAGCACGAACCGGTCGCGGTCAGCCCACTTCGAGTGCGCCGGGTTGTGCTTCATAATCTTGTGGAAGAGCGCATACGCAATCGGCGCGCAGCCCAGTGGCGCGCCCGGATGGCCGCTCTTGGCCTTCTCCACGCCGTCCAGGGCGAGCATGCGCAGGGTATCGATCGAAAGCTGGTCGAGTGAGAGAGAAGCAATGCTGGAAGCCATGACTATTTTTGGAATTCCTTTCCCTGAACTGCGAATGCACCGGCCCAAACGGCCTTAAGCCGCATCTACCTTGACTTTTCCATTGTATCCAAGCCAGGCGTCCGGCCCGGAAGTCTGAGGCCTGGCCGCCGTAAGCCTGCATGCTGACTCGCCGACTCGCCGACTCGCTTTCTACTCCCTATTCCCTATTCCCTACTCCCTACTCCCTGTCTTCCCAGCATGTACTTCACCGCCGCCTCCAGTTCCGCCGCCGTCACATCCTCCACCACGCCGGCATCGCCAATCCCGATGGGCAGCACGAAGCGCCGCACTCCTCCCACATTTTTCTTGTCGCTTCCCGTCGCGGCGAGCACCCGCGTCACGCTCACCTTCAACCGGGGCAGCGGACCGTAGCGATAGACGAGCTTCTCCAGCCGCTCCATTTGCGCGCCGGTAATCGTGCCCCTGCGCCGCGCCACGGCCAGCGCCGCCACCATGCCCCACGCCACCGCCTCGCCGTGCAGCATGGCCTTGTAGCGCGTGGCTTGTTCCAGAGCGTGGCCCACCGTGTGCCCGAAGTTCAAAATCATGCGCAGCCCGCCTTCGCGCTCGTCGCGCCGCACCACCTCGGCCTTCATCCGCACCGACGCCGCGATCACCCGCTCCAGCGCCTTCGCCTCGCGGCGGAGAATGGCCTCCGCGTGCTGCTCCATGAAGCGCACCAGCGCCCGGTCGCGAATGATGCCCGCCTTCAC
>PLSB01000009.1 GCA_003165005.1 Acidobacteriaceae bacterium
TTGAAAAGCGGCTCGGCAATGAAGACTCGCCGGAAAAAGAACACCACAACACGCAGTCCGAGATAGATCCATAACATCGGCTTCACGACGATGCGGGGAGCTGGCAGGCTCACGCGATTGCGGTGGCGGTAGAGCCAGCGAACCGCTCGAGGCACTCGCTTGTCGGAGGTAGCCAGGTACCGGCGGAACGACTTACGAGTCAATTTGACCTCTTCCGTTGTTTCCGGTTTCCCGTTGACGGCCGTTGTCATGACTTTCTCCTCAAAGCCAATGTTGCGTCCTCAATCGGTGAAGCAGCCAATTGAGCCTCTCGTACGTCCAACTCAAATTCCTCGCCCGCGTCGTTCACGTCAAGCCGCCGAAATCCTATTGTCGCATAGAATTCCGCCACCATAGAGTTCTTGGGAGTACGGCAGTAGACGCCGGCCAGCTTGTGGATTCCTCTCTCTCTTGCCTCCGCGACGAGCGTTTGAATCATGAACTGCTCCATGCCACGCCCCATCACCCGGCAGCTCATGAGCAGAGTGTCGACTCGCCAGTTGACTTCACCGTCGTCCACAGCGACGATCACACCGATGATCCCGGAATCGCCAAACCTATCTTGCAGCCGGAACCAATGTGTCCAGTGTTTCTCGTTTAGGCTGAACCGCCGCAACTCTTCGAGGCTGTGACGCCGTGAGGTCAAATTAAATTGATTGGTCTTGCCGACGAGCTGAGCCACGCGCGGGAGAGTGACCTCATCGAATGAGCCATGAGTGCAGACCATACACAGTTCGCGAAGGTACTCCGTCACAGAAATCGCGCTGTGTTGCAGTTGTTCGCGTTGGGCGTCGGTGGCGTAGCTGCCGGCGCGCAATCGGTCTTCTTCAGATAGACTCCACGCTTCAAAGTACCGGCCTGCGGCTAGGGTGCGGATATACTCGGCCGGGTCATTGGCGAGCTCCGGCACTGTGACCATTGGCAAATGGGCGCGAACGTGGGCGCGCTCGGCCGGATTGTCGTCGAGAAACACGAAGCTATCCAGCCCGAGGTTGAGCTTGTGCGCCATCGCCTGCAGGTTTGCGGCCTTGTCCTGCCAGTTAGCAGTAAAAACAGCGAAATCTGCCAGCTTCAAGACCGAGCCTTCGTGTTCTTCGAAAGGCAACCGCGCGTCGGCCTCGTCGTTCTTGCTGCACACGGCCAGCAGAATCCCTCGTTCCTTCAACTCGCGGCAATACTGCTGCAGTGCCTGATGAGCCTCGCCACGGGCATCCGGTGGGCCAAGCCGGATACCTCCAAGACCATCTTCCCCAATAACACCGCTCCACAACGTGTTGTCCAGATCGAGAACGAGGACCTTCTTCGTCAGCCCCAGACCGGCACGAATTAAAGCCAGCTGAGCTTTGGCGAGCGCCGGCAGGGCAGCATGAGCCGGATGCTGTTTAGCAAGATGCCACGCACGGTCATCCTGCCATCGTTCCCGGCCGAAATTGGCCGAAACCTGGTCTTGGTCGAGAATGGCGACCTGCGGCGGCGCGATCTGCGAAAGCCGGAGATTCAACTCATGGAGAATAGCCGACCGGACGCCGGGAAGCCGCTGGCTGAGCGCTCCGTATGCGTCCGAGACCGGAAGATCGAAGTTGTGCTGGATAATCCGGCATGGAAGCCCGCTTAACACGGTATCCCACTGACGCTTCACGCCGTTCAAAATGCCTCGCACAGTGGATTCGGGCTCGCTACTGATTGCCGGAAGGTTTGCATCGCGCCAGTGGTCGGCGAATAAAACGAAATCCGGTGCAAAAGCATAGAGCGGGGAGTCCGGCTTCATCACAACCTGCGCGACCGTGCCATACGGAGGCGCATACACTTCGATTGCCAAGCCGTCAAGCCAGGCCAGCAAACTCAAGATGGGCCGGTGAAACACAACGGTGTGATTGCACAAGTACGCGACGCGGCATGAACGAACAATCCCCGGCAATGGAGCCTGCGCCTGTAAACGCTCGAATAGTTCGGCGGCCTTGGCAAGAAACTCGTAGGTCTCCGGTCCCGTGGCGACAGCTTGGCGCAAGCAATCGTAGGCCTGGAGCACATCACCCGCGCGGCGGAGCTGCCGGGCGGTTTCCAACAGGTTCTCAGCGGAAGGCATGCAGATGCTCCAACAATACTGGAACGGGATCCTTCTGTTCAGTTGGCATAAAACTGGCGGTTTGATCGGTGCTCATGCGCGGCAGCCGCGGCCGATAGATGTGGAGATCGAGATGGGCCTTCTCCAGGAACCGGCAGAGCTCTTCACCGGCCATCTTTGCGACCGCATACTCGCTCAGATCCGGTGGCAGTTCGTCGATAAAAACGGTCGAAGGATAAAACGCCCGCTTCAAACCCTGGGCACACAGCTTTTCGACCAGCCGGTGAAAACCCAGGACGTAGTAATTGCAGAACACCTGGAACAATGCACCAGAGAATGCGCCCGGCCTTCCCGACGCGATGAGCGGCGACGCGAAGTAGTACAGGTGAGTCGGCGTCCAACTGTCGCCGAGGGTGCAAGTTTGATCCAGAACATTCAATTGCAGGCACCCAGCCGTACCACCCGCCGAAGTGATCTCCGCGGCGACTCGAAGCGCGTCGTCCGCGCCTTGATGGTACGTAAGCTTCACATCCGCGCCGCCAGCCGCGAGGAGCTTAGCGGTCACCTCACCCAGGCCGCGGGAACCGCCCACCACCAAAGCGCGCTGACCGGCAAACTCATCCCGGCTGACGATCGCCTGCAACGCGCGTGAATGAGCTTGCTCCTGGTGTGAGGGCCGAAAGAAGGCGGTAAGCTTGCCGGCCATGTTCGGAGACGTGACGGCGATCATCACGAGGCCGTAACGGGTGTCCAGCTTTGTGACTTCATAAGCCAAAACTGGCGTGATATTGGCATCTTCCCGGAAGGACACATCGAGCGACGAATAAAAAGAATGCAGACCGGGGCATTCCATGCCAACGAGGCGCGTGGTCGCCAGCAATTGGGCAAGCGGAAGCGCTCGGCCAAGATGTGGGAAAAGCCGCGCCGCCGCAGCCCGATCGAGATACAACGGGAGCACTCCGGATGCGTTTTCAGCGTCGCGCATCGCAAGCACTTTGGGATCCTCGCGCGGCGGGAAACCAACAGTGAACAGTTTTAGCTCCGGGGCCGGTGCGTGGCTCCACTTGAGTTTGATCTTGGTGGTCACAAACTGGTCAACCAGCAGATGGATTTGCGTTTGACCGTCCAGCTCGCTGATGAGGGAATAAGTTACGACGTCTCTCAACCGGATGGGTCGCGCAAAGTCGGCGCGAATGGAATTGATGTTAAAGGGTTGAGGGCGATCTTGCGACCAAACGTCCAAAGCCCACAGCAGCGAATGAATGCCATGCACCACGGCGGCGCCGAAAATCGATCGCCGCGCCGCCACCGGAGCAATGTGGACAGGATTGAAATCGCCCGAAAGCTCGCCAAACGCCAGTTGGTCGGCCAAGCAAAAATCCCGTGTAATCATTGGCTTTCGATGACGGCGAGAAGGTTCTGCACGGACTTGATTCCTGCCACTTGATCCGTTGTGAAGCGGATGCTGAATTCCGATTCGATGCTGAGAATGAGGCGGACTGTGGCGACCGAATCCCAATCCGGGTAGGTTGCGGGTGAAAGCTCCGATGTGAGCCGGATCGAGGGATCGTCGAACACATCTTGGAAAACACTTTGCAGTTTCTCAATGGTGGTCATCCGCCAAGCCTCACCGAAGAGCTCCTCGTTGATTCAAGCTCAATGCTAGCATACACATGCTGTCCCTCGCCAAAATGCTATCCGGGCGGAATGACGAAGGGGTTTGAACTGAGCTATGGTATCGAAAGTGTTTTTGGGGGCTGAGGAGCCACGGGATAGTGACCACGAACCGATACGAAAGGAAAGTTGAGTCGGCAGCCATTGCGCGGCGGGCGCGGCTCTCCGGCAGTTTGTTGCCGGTTTCAATGCGCGTTGCTCTCGGCAGCGGCTCAGGCGGCCAGATCGTAGCGATGATGCAAGCCTCCAAGCCTTGGCATCGCTATGACTCTGCTGCTCGCTTCAGAGTTACTCATTGCTTCGCGGCCGGCAGGCGTTCCCTTCGCCAGAGCAAGATAAGTTCGGTCCACGTGGTAATAACGGGCGTACTCATTTACTGGACAGTGCCAAGTTCTCCGTTCGGTCAGGGGCGCTTGTTGGCCTGGCGGAGGTTGGATAGTTCGGTAGCCAGATCGATCCACTGGTCCACAAGCGTCTTCATGGCGTCGTAGTTCTACAGATCCCGTCGGAAGGCAGCGAGATCTTCCTTGCGCACGAACTTCGAACTGCTCTTTCCCTTGCGCGTAAAGCTGACCTGATAGTAGGGCCCGTGCT
>PLSB01000111.1 GCA_003165005.1 Acidobacteriaceae bacterium
TTATTTATACAGCATTCAATAATGACTTTGCGCGCCGACGGAGGCGGGATGGCCGGCGTACGCGGGATCGATGGCTGCGCGCACAGCCGCGGAGAAACCGTCCCACGTGCAGGAAAGATCCGCGCGGCCGCAGCCGGGAACGAAGATGGGCGCTTGGGCGGGCGGATTTGCGGCGGTCAGCGGCTCCGCGTTGCGCATCTGCTCCAGAGTTTGCGCAATGTACTCGAGGCGCACGAAAGGCTTGCCGCCGTCGCGCGGACGCCAGAGCTCGAAGAGCAATGCGCCGCCGGGAGGCGTGTCGTCGACGCGGCCATCGAAGATCCAGTCGATGCCCAGAGCGCCGGCCACGGCAACGAGGTTGGTGTCGTGGCCGACCAGGATTACGAGCCGGTCGCCGGGCTTGCCGAGCGCGCCGGGAACAGCCGCGCCGGTGGCGCTTTGCTGCATGGTCTTCTGGATGCGGTCGAGGAGGATCGAGGCGTAGACGCGCGCTTCGGCCGGAGTGCGCATGCCGTAGTCCCAGTTCGCACTATTGACCTGCATGATGGTGCGCAAGGTTGCGCCGTCAAGGCAGCCCCAGCCGGTGTTGGCCTGGCTCATGCCCTCGGTGTATTCGAGGAGCAGATTCTCGGCGATGGTCGCGGCAGTTGAGACGCGGCTATGCGCATCGGGAATGTCGAAGAGCGAGGTGCGACTGGCGTTCGCGGGTGCGTGGCCGCAACCGGCTAGCACGCGGTCGAGCAGAGTCAACTGGGAGCGGTACGCCTCGGCAAGGTTGTTGAAGTCTCCTCCCACACGGCCGAGGGCTGCCGCGGTGGTCAGGGCCTCGTCAGGATGGGCGGCGCCGGACTCGATGGGGCGGAAGAGGGGATCGGTTGTGCCCTCGGGCTGCGCGTGGACCGCGATCTCGCAACCGGGAAACATGCCTTCGGCGAGCGCCTTGCCGGTTTCGCGCGTGCGCTGATCGATGTCGGCAACGACCGAAACGTGCGCGGCGTCGGCGCAGCCGGTGGGGGCAAAAAGTCTTTCGCTCGAGAATCGGGTGCGGTCCCAGACGCCGAAGAGCTTCATCAACTGATAGCCGTGCGCGGTGAGATAACTCGGCGGTACATCCCACGCGGGCCAGGGCGCGGCGGAGTATTTGCCATACCGATCGCGTGCGCCAATGGGCGATCGCACGCCGTGGCGGCTGAGCATGACCACAAGTTCGAGATCGGCGTCGCGGGGCTGCGCCGCGGGTGCTGCGTTTTGCGTTCGAGCGGCTGGCGGCGCTGCACATCCGGCGGTTGCAAGCGCAGTCAGGGTAAGAAGTCGAGCAAAAAGGCTTCGCATCATGATTCTGCCTTGATACTACTTTGGCGCATGGCGGTCAACAGATTTCGCATGGGAAGGCGGGAGTTCATTGGTGCGCAGCGGGCCGGTTCACAGCGCTCGCGAGAGGGCACGACGACCAGCAGGGCCTCAAAAAAGGAGAGGCCGCTCACCGGATTGCGCGATGCCTTCCCATCGCGCAGCTCCAGTAAACGGCCAGTTCAATTGTTTTTGGCGATGGCCCGGATCTCCACCCCATCGACAAAGTGCCGTCGATGGGGACTCAGGTTCTACCCGCGCGCGTAGCTCTCCAGAGCCAGGCGGTTGGGGATGGTCAGCGTGCATCCGTTCTGCGCCACCAGGTGATGGCTCTTGAAAGTGCTTAATGTACGCGTCACGGTTTCGCGCGAGGCGCCGATGAACTCGCCGATCTGCTCGTGCGTGAGCGAGAGGCGGCAACGCGCCGTGCGCTCGGGCCTCCGATCCGGCTCGTCGCTCCATTTGAGCAGCAGGCACGCCAGGCGTTCGGGCACGGAGGTCGACAGTCCCACCATGCGCAGTTGGTCGCAGGCGGCGTTGTAGGTGCGGACCATCTCGCGCGCTACGGATTGGTAGACAGCGGGATGGCGCGCGAGGAATTGCAGGAAGACCGCGCGCGAGATGTGCGCGACCTTCGCCGGGTAGAGCGTGTCGGCGGTCATTTCGTACGCGCCGCCGGAGAGCGCGGAGGAAAGGCCCAGCACTTCGCCCGCCTTGGCGATACGGAAGCTCAAGCGGCGGCCGTCGGCCGAATTGATCGAGAGCTTGACCTCGCCGTCGAGAACAATGTAGATGCCTGAGCAGGGCTCGGTTTCAGAGAAGACGACCACGCCCGTGGGATACGCGGAGGGCGCAAGCAGGCGTTCGAAATCGGCCAGCGCCTCGGCCGGCATTGATTTGAAAAACTCGCTCCCCCGGCAGGAGTGAAGATTCGCTTGATTTGTGGTTTCGCATGCTGTGTGCATTTTCTGACCTCCATGCCCGCGTGTTAAGGGCTTGTGTTTGTCACTTCTTCGGCAAGGTATTGCGTCCAGGGTGTGCCGCTGAGGATTGCGGCTCCGGTTTCGGAGTAGATGGTTTTCAGGATGCCAATTCCGCCGGCGTCGGCAAAGGTGGTTCCTCTCAGATCGAGAGACAGTTTCTTCTGCGCTACGGCTGGAGCTTTTTCTTTCCAAAGTCGGCCAAGTTCTTCCACCCATGGCCCGGCGAGACGCCCTTCCACTTTGAGAACAACTGCATCCGGATTTTCTTCAAGAGTGATTCGCAGCACTTGCTGGCCCGTCCTGCGCCATGCCCCTGTAAGTGCACGGGGCGTGCCAAACTCGCGTGACGGCGCGCAGAAAGCCGCGGGGCTTTGAAAGCAAAGCAGTTGAGTTTTTCGCGAGGGCGCGGCAAAGCGTAACGATGTGCGGCGCGTGACGAAGCAACGATGACGCTATTTCGTCACGGAGACGAAGGGAAGTCGCGAGCGCCTCGTCAGACGCGATATCGGTGGCAGCAAAGGCTAACCGCGCTTGCATCAAGGGACCGCTTCAGTCCCGCGATTGGCAACTTGTTTGTATCAGGGCATGGCGTCAGCATGCTAGCTCCGCTAACCCCGCCAACTCCGCTAGCTCCGCTAACTACATATATTCGCCGCGCTCGATGCCGAGCTTCTTGATTTTGGAGTTGAGCGTGGTGCGTTTGAGGCCCAGCCGCTCGGCCGCGCCGCCGCGTCCGCCGATCACGCCTTTGGCCTCGCGCAATGCACGAAGAATGGTTTCGCGCTCAGCAGCGAGCAGAGTGGGATTGGTGGCTGCCTCGTCTACCTCCTCTTCCTCGATGTCTTCGAGCTCGGCGAGCGGCACATACAGCACCGGCCCACGCGAAAGGATGACGGCGCGCTCCAGAAAATTCTCAAGCTCGCGAATGTTGCCCGGCCACTTCCACCGCGTGAGCGCTTCCATTGCCTCTGGAGGAATGGTCTCGATGCATTTGCCCATGCGGCGGGCGTGGCGCGAGACAAAATGGCGCACCAGGATGGGAATGTCGGCGGCGCGGTCGCGCAGCGGCGGCGCAAAAACCGGAAAGACCTTGAGCCGGTAAAAGAGGTCGCTGCGGAATTGCTTTTCCGCCACCATTTTTGCCAGATCGCGATTGGTGGCGGCGATGAGGCGCACATTGATGGGGATGGGCCGCGTGCCGCCGACGCGTTCGATCTCGCGCTCCTGCAGGGCGCGGAGCAATTTCGGTTGCAGGTCGAGCGGCAACTCGCCCACCTCGTCGAGGAAGAGCGTGCCTTCGTGCGCCAGCTCCAGGCGCCCGACCTTGCGCGCGATGGCGCCGGTAAACGCGCCTTTCTCGTGGCCGAAGAGCTCGCTTTCGAGCAAGCCTGCGGGAATGGCGGCGCAATTCAATTTGATAAAGGTGCGCTCGCTGCGCGGGCTCAGCCTGTGAATGGCGCGCGCCAGCAATTCCTTGCCGGTTCCCGTCTCGCCCTCGATGAGCACGGTGGCGTTGGTGGGCGCCACGGTCTCGATCTCGCGCAGCACGTTGCGCAAACCTGTGCTTTCGCCCACGATGTCGTCGAAGCGATGCTCGAGATTGATCTCATCTTCGAGATATTGTTTTTCCTGGGCAAGCCGGTCGCGCAGCTCCGCAATCTGCTTATAGGCCAGGGCGTTGTTCACCGCCATGGCCACTTGTCCCGCCACCTGGCCCAGCACTTCGGCGTCGTGTTGCGAGTAGGCATTCTCCATGCGGCTGGCCACCATCATGGCGCCGAGAGTTCTTTCGCGATGAATCAGCGGAACCCAGACTCCCGACTGCATGCCCATGCCGGTGAGGTGTTTCAGAGATTCGGGGGCGAAGGGCATGCGATCCATCCTGTTCAGTATCACGGGACGCCGCGTGCGAAAGGCCTGTCCGGAAGGAGAAGCGTCGGGATCGAGCAGCAGTTCGTTCGGGTTGGCGCCGGCCTCATCGGAGGCGAGAAACTGCACGCGCAATTTACCGCTCGCCTCGTCGTAGAGCGCAAGTGTGGCGGCGTCGTGGGGCAGCATATGGCGAATGCTCGAGGAAAACGCGCCGAGCAGCTTGCGAATATCGACGTTCGCCAGCAACAAATTGCTCAACTCGGCAATCACCGACTCCTGTACCTGCCTGCGCTCGGTCACATCGCGCGTGATCTTGGAAAACCCCGTGACCGCGCCGGCGCTGTCGTGGATGGCGGTGAGCACGACGTTGGCCCAGAAGCGCGAGCCGTCCTTGCGCACGCGCCATCCCTCTTCTTCGATGCGATTCCTGGCGATGGCCTGGCGCAGCATCTCGGCAGGCCGGCCCTGCGCCACATCCTCATCCGTGAAGAAGCGCGAGAAGTGCAGGCCCAGCACCTCGTCGGCCGTGTATCCCTTCATGCGTTCGGCGCCGGGGTTCCAGGTGAGCACGTGGCCCTCGCGGTCGAGCAGATAGATGGCGTAATCGCCGATGCTTTCGACAATTGAACTGAGGCGCGCATCGTCCAGCCGCAGCGCCTCCTGCGCCGCGCGTTGCTCCGTGGCGTCGCGGATGAAGGTGAGGACCGCGGGACCGTCCGCGGTCTCGATGGGCTTGAGCATGATGTCGACGGGGAATTCCGAGCCGTCATTGCGCAGGCCAAAGAGATTGAGCGCCGCACCCATCTGCCGCGTGCGTGGATGCGCGTTGTAGTTCTCGCGGTGGCGCGGATGCACGCCGCGGAAGCGAGCCGGCACCAGCATCTCCACGGGCTGGCCGATCAGCTCTTCGCTCGCGTAGCCGAACAGCTCCTCGGCGCGCGGGTTGGCGGCACGCATTTTGCCCTCTCCGTCGGTGACGAGGATTGCGTCGGGCGAGAACTCGAAGAGGCGATCGATTGTGTTGCGGGCAAAAACCGGATACGCGTGTTCCTGCGCACCCGCGTGTTGCCCTGGGGGATCCAGAAGGGCCATTTTGTGCTACCGACCTAAGCTGAAAGGTACGCCACGGAGGGTGCAATTGCAACTTGCAAGACGGGAACTCTGGCGAAATGGGCAGGTTGGGGGCGCATCCGGCCTACGGCATTTTCACTGATGGTGTCAGGAAATTCCGTGCCCCATCCTTTTCACGTTCTTTGTGAAAAGGGTGGGAAACCACGAAACCCACCCCATAGGAATAGTGAAAATGCTTTAGCCCTTCGCTCCGTCGCTCCCTGCCGGCGTCCCCATCGAGTGCTGTTACTCCATGGAGTGGCTCGCTCCCTGTTCAGGCTTTTGTCTGCTCCGCAAGATAGGCGAGCCACGCCTCCATCCCTGCGCCGGTCTTTGCTGAGGTCTCGAAGATGCGGATTCCCGGCCGGATCTCGTTGATGTTTTTGAGCGCCAGCTCGCGGTCGAAGCCGCACGGCTCGGCGATATCGATCTTGGTAATCACCGCCGCATCGGCGGAGTTGAACAGGCCCGGATACTTGAGCGGCTTGTCTTCGCCCTCCGTCACGCTGAGCAGGACCACGCGAATGCGCTCGCCCAGGTCGTAGCTCGAAGGACAGACCAGATTGCCGACATTTTCAATAAACAGATAGTTGAGCCCGGCGAGCGAAACCTGCTCCCAGCCTTCGAGGTGCTTCGCGATCATCTCCGCATCGAGGTGGCAGATGCCATGCGTATTGATCTGGCGGACAGGCGCGCCGCTCGCAGCCAGGCGCCGCGCATCGTTGTCGGTTTCAAGATCGCCCACCAGCGCCGCCGCTTGTGCGCCGCGCGCGCGCAGTTCGCGCAGGGTGCGCTCAAGAAACGCGGTCTTGCCCGTGCCCGGGCTCGAAACCAGGTTCAGCACCAGCACACCGGCCGAAGCGAAGCGCGTGCGCAGCCCCGCCGCCAGCTCGTCGTTCTTCTTCAGGATTCCCCTCCGCAACTCAACAATCCGCGTCGTCATGCCTGCTCCTCGACCGGATTCGGCAAGACCGGGTCCGGTTCCTCCAGCTCAATCGATTCGATCTCGAGCTCGCGTCCCTGGCGCAGATCGGCGGCCAGCTCTCCACACTTGGGGCAGCGAAAACTTTGCACGCCGGCAATCTCCGCATCGATACCGCACGCGTCGCAATGCACGATCACGGGCAGAGTATTAATCGCGAGCGCCGCGCCTGCCAGCGGCGTGCCTTCCGTGGCCAGTCCCCAGCAGAACTTGAGCGAGTCCTCGACCACCGAGGCCAACGCCCCCACGCGCAGCCGCACTTCTTTCACGCGCGCGCCGGGATGCGCGGACGCGGCTTCAGTCACCGACTCCACAATGCTGGCCGCGATGGAAAGCTCGTGCATCGTCATACCCCGGTGTGAATCAGGTAAGCAGCGAAGACCGCCGCAATCCAAAAATCGCTGACCATGACAAAATTCTCGTTCATGCTGCGCATCTTGGCCGCGGCGTGGAATACGCCCGCGAGGCCATAAAAAATCGCCGCAATCAGGGCTACCGGCACAATGAAACTTGGAACCCACAACGACACCACCCCCGCCGCGCCAACGGCAAAGTTTCCGATGCCGTGTTCGCGGATAATCGGCAGCGCCTCGTCCGTCTTCATGCGAAAGATTTCTCTGGCGGTGAATTGCGGTTGAAAGTACTGGCGCAGTCCGGCCAGCAGCAGCCGCCACCCAGCGCCCCAGTACACGAACCACTTCCCTGCCAGCATCGTCCACGAAGTAGCGCCGTGCAAATGAAAGTGCTCGATGCCCATCGATGCCACTGGGAGCACGAACATGAGAATGACGATGGATGCAAGGTACATACTTGTCTGCCCTCTCTGACTTCAAGCAGCCACAATCAAGATACCAGCCTTCGGCCGCTGCCGCGATTCGCCGTACCGCGGCGTGGCCTCTCGCACTGGCCCGATCGAGCGCGTCTGCCTGTATCCCGATGCGTCCCTTGCCGTACGATAGGGATAGGGCGCTTCCCCGCGCCCGCCAGAATGACACGTACAACCACAACTGAGCCGCGTCTGAGCCTGAGCGCACTTGCGCCAGAGACGCTTCAGTCGGAAATCCGCGCCATGACCAGCGAATGCGATCGCATGGGCGGCATCAACCTGGCGCAGGGCGTTTGCGACACGCCGGTGCCTGAAGTGGTGGTGACCGCGGCGGCGCAGGCGATGCGCGATGGGCAGAATATCTACACGCGCTGCGACGGCATTACGCGGCTGCGTGAGGCCATCGCGGCCAAGCAGCAGCGCGACTACGGGCTCAGCTACGATGCCGAGCGCGAGGTGCTGGTGGCCTCAGGCGCCACGGCGGGATTGCACGCCGCGGCCATGGCTCTACTGAATCCAGGCGACGAGGTGCTGGTCTTCGAGCCGTTTTACGGCTACCACGTGCACACGCTCAAATCATTGCGTGTGAAACCGGTGCTGGTGGCGCTTGCCGAGCCCGACTTTCGGTTCGATGCGGAGGCGATGCGCGAGGCCGTCACGCCCCAGACGCGCGCGGTGCTCTTGAATACGCCGGCCAACCCCAGCGGCAAGGTTTTTTCCGAGGCCGAAGTCGGAGCGGTCGCGGAATTTTGCCGGCAGTACGATCTCTTTCTGATCACCGACGAGATCTACGAGTATTTCGTCTACGACGGCGCGCGGCACATCTGCCCGGCAACGCTCGGCGGCATGCGCGAGCGCACCATTGTGATTTCAGGCTTCAGCAAAACCTACTCCATCACCGGCTGGCGCGTCGGCTTCGCTACCGCCGATGCGCGATGGATGCCGGCCATGGCGCACTTCCACGACCTGACGTACGTTTGCGCGCCGGCGCCCTTGCAAGTGGGCGTGGCCGCGGGGCTCGAGCAGTTGCCGCAGAGCTTCTACACGCAACTGGCCGCCGATTATCAATCCAAGCGCGCCCGGATGGCGGCGGCGCTTGAAGCCGCGGGCATGGAGCCGGCGATTCCCGCGGGCGCGTATTACATGATGGCCAGGGTCGACCACCTTCCCGGCAAAACGGCTGCGGAAAAGGCGCGGCGCCTGCTGCGCGCCACCGGCGTGGCGGCGGTCGCCGGATCGGCGTTCTTCCGCCCCGGACGCGGCGAGAACCTGCTGCGTTTCTGCTTCGCCAAGCAGGACGCGGAGCTGGACGATGCCTGCGCGCGGTTGCGCAAGCTGTAAGGGCGCATCCCTTCAGCTCAGCACAAACCTCGGGTGCCCCAGGTCTCGATTTTGAGACCTGGGATAGCACGATCCTCAACCCAGCAAATTCCGGGCAGCAGCGAACCGCCTACTGCGCCTGCGCCGCCAGCCATTTCTTCAGGTTCGGCTCCTGCAAGCGGCGCAGCTCGATGCAGCCGTCGATGTGTTCGAGGGCGTGCCTGAGGGCCGTGTCGGAGGCCGGCACCGGATGGCTGGCAAAAAAGTTCTTCACGTCGTCGCGCGCCTCGGCGGAGCAGAAGTTGCCCGAGGCTGCCACCACATACGATCCCAGGTCGGTGGTAAATTGCGCCTGCACCGCATCCCAATGCGTCTTGATGAAATTCCAGGTCTGGCCGCGGTTTTCCGGAGTCTCCAGACCATTGGCCAATTCGTATGCGGTGTCCTGATTCCGTACTTTGTCTGAAACCGAGTATTCAAGGGCGCGCCGCAGAAGCTCGGGATTGGTGAACTGAATCAATTTCCGCAGCGCCTGCTCCTTGACCTCAGGATCGTTGGAGGTTTCGTACAGGTTTTGCAATTTGTCAAAGAGCGCGGCGTCGCCGCCTTCCACGGCAACGCTCAGTGCAGCCTCAGCCAGGGTGGGATCCACCGAGGCAGAATCGGCGAGATACTTGCCGGCGATGGTTCGCGCCTGGTCGAGAACCTGAGTGTCTTCTCCCTGGTCGCCCAGCAGCAAGAGGAGCTGGGCGCGGAGCTCGATCGTGCTCGGCGAGTCGCCCGCTGCCGGCGGGGCGAGCTTCGCATATTCGGGGGCAAAAGTGCGGCGGACCCACGCGGCGAGAGCATCGCGTTCTTCTTTCGTCGCGGCAACGCGGTCGGCAATATCGGCTAAACGATCGGCGGCGTTGGAGAGAACATCGGCATTGGGATCGGCCTTGAGCGCGGCTACGAGATTCAGAAAGTCGCCCACCGTGGCTTTGTCGGCGCGCACCTGCGCCCACTCGTCGCCGGTCAGGCTGATGCGCTCTTCCGGAGTGAGGCCGGTTTCAACTTGGGCAAAGAGGGCCGCGTACTGCGCGGGCGCGTAGGCGCTGTGGTAGAAGCCCTTGCCGCCCGCGTTGGCGAAGAAGAGCCCGGCCGTGGGAATCGTCAGCGACCTCGAAGAGGGAGTGAGGACCGTGCAGTCCATGCCGTTCGCGTCCGTTTTGAAGCAGGCCGGCAGGGTCCATTTTTGCGCAGGATCGGGCTTGATGCCGGGGCTCAAGAAGAAGCGCCGTTGCGCAACGGGGACCCGGCCGGCTGTGGGAGCGCCGAATTCCAGAATGGGCTCACCCGGCTGCGCCACCAGCGACTCCATAATCTTGTCCACCGGCTTGTGGCTCACCTGGGTCTGCGCGTTCCAGAAGTCCTCCGCGGTCGCGTTGCCGTACTCATGCGCGGCCAGGTACGCGTGCACGCCCTGGCGGAAGGTCTCCTCGCCGAGATAGTTTTCGGCCATCAGCAGAACGTCGCCGGCCTTGCCGTAGGCGATGCTGTCGAACAACTCGTCGATCTCGTCGGGCGTATCGGCCCCGGCGCGGATGGCGCGCGTAGTAGGCTGCGCGTCGATATCGAGCACTTCCTGCTCTTCGGCGGCGACGAACTGCGGAATGTTCCACTCGGGATGCATCGCGCCCGTGCACTTGTTCTCCATCCACGTGGCAAANNGCCAGATGTTGTCCCACCATTGCATGGTCACCAGGTCGCCGAACCACTGGTGCGCCATCTCATGGACAATGGCGAGGGTGGCGTTTCTTTTGACGCCAAGCGAGGCGGTTTTGGGATCGAGCAGCAGATCGGTTTCGCGGAAGGTGATGGCGCCGAAGTTCTCCATGGCGCCGGCCTCGAAGTCGGGCAGGGCGATCAGGTCGAGCTTCTTGAGCGGGTAGGGAATNNTCCATGGCGCCGGCCTCGAAGTCGGGAATGCCGATGAAATCGAGCTTCTTCAGAGGGAAGTGAATGCCGAAGTAGTTGTCGTAATAATGCAGAGCGAATTCCGCAACGCTGAGCGCGTAGGGCGTGAGCGCAACCTTATCGGGCGTGGCGCAGACGCGCAGGGCCACTCCATCCGCCTCGCCGCTGGTGCATGCGAAGTCACCCACCACGAAGGCCACGAGGTAGGTGGACATTTTGGGCGTGGTTCCGAAGACCAGCGTGTGCTTGCCCGCGCCGGGCCCCGGCGTGTCGGCCGCGATGGCGGTGTTGGAGATGGCGGTGTCGGCGGCGTCGATGGTGAGCGCGATGTCGTACGTGGCCTTGAAGGCCGGCTCGTCGAAGCAGGGAAAGGCGCGGCGCGCGTCTGTGGCTTCGAACTGCGTGACGGCGTAGTCCCGTTTCGCGGTCTTGGAAAGATAAAAGCCGCGCAGTTCGTTGTTGAGGATTCCCATGAAATGGATGCGCAGCGTGGCACGGCCGGCGGGGACGGTCTTCGCGAAGGTGAGCGTGGCCTGCTGCTCTTCCGCATCGAGGCTTACCGATCCCGATTGCGTTTGGCCGTCGCGGTCGTGAATCTCCACGCTCTCAAATTTGATCTCGGTCGCATTCAGCGTGATGGCGCTGGTGGGTTCCTTGATATTGACTTCGATGGTTTCAGAGCCGGTGAACGTGGCGGCCTTCAGGTCGGGCGCGAACTCAAGCGCATAATGCGAGGGAATGACGTTTGTGGACAGTCGCTGCGCCTGCGCAGCGTGGGAGAAGCTGAAAAGAAGACAGAAGAATGCGGCGAGAGCGCAACAATAAGCGCCCTGCAAAGAAGAATTCCAGCGGATTTTCATCGGGTTCCTCATTGAGATCAATGGAGCTGCAGCGCAACTGCCCTGCAATTGACTATTCGGATTAAGTTACTGCCGCCCAGGTTCGGTCGCCGAGCGGCTGGAGATAAACTTCGATGCCGTTCGCTATTCAAATTGCGCCGGGGCCAGCTTCGGCGTGATGGCGTGGATGACGAGGAACGCCACCGGGTAAGCGAGGCACGCAATGATGAACAACGTGACATAGCTGTGAGTGAAATAGACGATGAAACCCGTTCCCAACTGGAACAACACACCGCCTACCGCGCCCATCATGCCGCCAATGCCGATGACGCTGGCTACTGCGGATTTGGGAAACATATCGGACGGCAACGTGAAGAGGTTCGCCGACCATCCCTGGTGTCCCGCCGTAGCCATTCCCAGCAGCGCCACCACCGGCCACAGATGGTGAACGAACGGCGCGGCAAAGATCGGCGCGATCAGCAGCGCGCAGAGCAGCATTGCCGTCTTGCGAGCTACGTTGGCGCCAATCCCGCGCTTGATCATCACGGAGGAAAGGTACCCGCCGCCAATGCTGCCAACGATAGAAATGCTGTACGCGAGCACGACCGGCACGCGGCTTTCAGACAGGCTCAAGTGGAAAATCGATTGCAGGTAACCGGGAATCCAGAACAAGTAGAACCACCAGATGGGGTCGGTGAGGAACTTGGCCGTAGCAAAGGCCCAGGTCTCTCTGCACGGCAAAACGCGGCTCCAGGGAACGCTTTCCACTTTTTCCGCAGGATCGCTCAGGATCAGTTCCAGTTCAGACTTTGAAACGCTGCGGTGTTGCTCAGGCCGTCGATAGTAGACGAGCCAAAAAAGCAACCAAACGAGGCCCAGGGCTCCCGTCACGACGAAAGCGCCGCGCCAGCTCACCAGCATCACCAGCGCCGGCACCGCAATGGGCACCACGATGTTGCCGATGTTGGCGCCGGAGTTGAAGATGCCCGTTGCCAGTGCGCGCTCGCGTTTGGGAAACCACTCGGCGACCGTCTTGATGCAGACGGGAAAGTTTGCGGCCTCGCCCAGGCCGAGGAGAAACATGGCGATGCCGAAAGTGGCGACGGAAAACGCCGCGCCGGGCAGCATGGCCGCCACGCTCCAGATGCCGATGGCGATGGCGAACGCCTTGCGCGTTCCCAGCTTGTCGGTGAATCCGCCGGCGACCACCATGCCGATGGCGTAAGCAGCCGTAAACGCAGCGGTCACGAATCCATAGGTTCGGTCATTCAGGCCAGGAATCACGCTTTCCAGCGTGTTCTTCAAGTAAGCGATCACGCCACGATCGACATACGCGATGACCGTAGCTGCAAACAGGAGCGAGCAGATCACCCAGCGTTGGTGGGAGACGCGATTCTGGGATCGAAATGTCCGGAAAAAACTGCGGGATTGGGTGCCTGCTTGAGGCATTTCATCCGTCTCCTGAGCGGCGCTACAGCGGTTCCACAATTGCTTTACCTCAGAGCAGCTACCGCTCAGTGGGTTTTTCGTTGAGAAAAACCCACCTTGCGCAAGAGCCAGAAGGAGCACGTGAATTGTGGAACCGCTCTAAAGAGGTCTGACCGATTATACCGGCCAGCCGCGCGCGGGCCTGGGTGCGGGGTCACTGTGCGCGGGAGGCAGTCTTGCGTTGCGGCCGCAGCGAGTCGAAAAACAGCAGACATGCGCCGGTGAAGATCGCGGAGTCGGCCACGTTGAAGTCGGGAAAGTGATAGGCGAAGATGTGCACCTCGATGAAGTCGATGACGGCGCCGTAAGCCAGGCGGTCGTGAACATTGCCCGCCGCGCCGCCCAAAATGAGCGCCAATGCGATCGTCATCAGGCCGATGCGATTGCCGAAACGGATGAGCGCAAACAGAACGCCGCTCGCCACGCAAAAGTTGACGCCGGTCAAGACGCGATTCACCAGATGGGGCGAGGCGGAGCCGGCAAACATCGAAAAGGCCGCGCCTTCGTTGGTCCAGTGCGAGATGCGCAGAAAGTGGTCGATGACGGGGATCGCGCCGCCCATGGGAATATGGGCGACGACCCATGCCTTGGCCAAACGGTCGGCGGCAAAAACGGCGACGGAGATGAGAAGCAGCCAGGGAAGGCGGCGAGGTGCGGGCCAGTTCATGCGGCGTCCTCCGGCTTCGGCGGCGCGATGCCCATCTCCTTGAGCGCCGATTGGCAGCGCGTGCAAACGTTCTTCCAGATGCCGTAGTCGCCGCTATCCTCGGTGTATCGCCAGCAGCGGTTACACTTCGTACCGGGAGCTACAAAAGCAACAGCCCTTGACCTGTCATCAGGTGAAGCATCAACGTTGAAACCTCTTGAATCGCGAATCACGACCAAGGAAACATTGAAGAATTCCGCAAGGACATCCGCAGGGTACGACCTAAGAAGTGTTGCGTCGGCCTGATTCGCGCTGATTTCAACCCTTGCTTCTAGTCCTTTGCCGATACTTCCTTGTTTACGTTCAACTTCGATGGCGCTGAATACTTCTTCTCGAATTGCGAAGAGTTGCTGCCACTCCTCGATGCGCTTGGCGGGGTTCTCCGAAAAGATCTCCTCCGGCTTAGGGAAGAGCGCGAGATGCACCGATGCCGGCCGGCCTTCGACCTTGGGCAGGTGTTCCCAAACTTCATCCGCGGTAAAGGTGAGGATGGGCGCGACCAGCCGCACCAGGGCTTCGGTGATCTGCCACAGCACGGTCTGCGCCGAGCGGCGGGCAAGGCTCGCGGGCGCGAAGGTGTACATGCGGTCCTTGATCGCATCGAGATAAAAGGCGCTCAGGTCGACGACGGCGAACTCGTTTACCGCCTGGTAGACGCGGTGAAACTCGAAGGCCTCGTACCAGCCGAGGACTTTCTCGGTCAGGTCGCGGGTGCGCGCCAGCATGTAGCGGTCGAGCGGTAGGAGCTCGCTCTCCGCCACGCGGTCGCGCGCCGGATCGAAGCCGTATAAATTGCCCAGCAGAAAACGGAAGGTGTTGCGCAGTTTTTTGTAAAGTTCGGCGCAGCGCTGCATCAGGT
>PLSB01000058.1 GCA_003165005.1 Acidobacteriaceae bacterium
GCTGCCGGCCGGATAGGCGCGCAAGCCAGGCGAAACCAATCTGGACGACGGAGGGGAGTTGAGGGAGGGGTGTCTGAGAAATCGCTTCGAAATCAGGCAAATCACGGCTTTTTGGCCTGGGCAGAGGACCCGCGGGGCAGGAAGGGGGCTTTGCCGTTGGAACGAATGCGAAAAAGGTGGCGAGCCGGGCACTCAGGTGTGTATTCTTTCGTCGCCGGACAAGCAAAATGGAAATCCCGGATGAGGTGAATTCCATGATCAGAACAGCCATCAATGCAGTTTTAATTTCACTCGCATTTCTTCCTTTGCCGATCTTGGCGCAAGACACCAACAAGGCCTCCGCGAGATCGCCCGGTTGCGGCGATGATGCGGTCAAGTTTGAAGTGAAAACTGACAAGGCGCAGAACCCTGCCCAACCGGAGGCCGGCAAAGCGCTGGTCTATTTCATCGAGGATGATTCGAATTTTAATTCGATTCTCAAGCCAACTGTCAGAGCAGGAATCAATGGCGGGTGGGTGGGAGCTACGCATGGCAATTCTTACCTGTATTTCTCCATTGATCCTGGAGTACACCATCTTTGCGCAAGCTGGCAGAGTAATGTCGGCTTGGCAAAAGATCGCCAGACAGCAGCGGCACATTTCACAGCCGAAGCCGGAGGCATCTACTACTTCGAGGTCAAGAACACCTTTACGTATATCGATACAACACAGACGTTAGATATGAGTCTGACTCCATTAGATAGCGATGAGGGGCAGCTCTTAGTTAGCAAATTTGCTCTCAGCACTTCCAATCAAAAGAAATGAAGTCTACATCGACCCGCCGTACAACACCGGAGCGAAGGATTGGAAGTACAACAACGACTATATCGACTTATACAACATCTCACCCTCTATCCCGGGTACTATCTCAGTTACAGTCTTTTCTATTACGTGGAAAGCGAGAGGCACCCCTCTTTGTCCGCACATGGAGCAAGCACAATCCTTAACATATCTGTGCAAATAACTCTGGAGTAGCGCAACTCTTATGTAAGTACGAGCACGTAAGTTGTCGATCATATAGTTATCCTCTCTTATCGCTTCGCGCTCGGCTAAGCTCTTGTTTTGAAACCTGGGAGTGAAAAGCTACGCCGTCGCCGCGTCTGCCACAGCCCTTGATCCCCGCGCCTCAATCTGTGGGCCGTTCTACCGATAGATTTCTCTCCGATTGCCGACCTCAACGACGTAGATGCGCAAAACTTTGTCTTCGATCTCGGCAATAATGCGGTAGTCGCCCACGCGATATTTCCAAAACTCGCCGAGCCTGGAACCCCTCAATGCCGCGCCGATACTGCGGGGATCGTCCAGTTTTGCCACGCGCTGGCCCAGGAATCGAACGATTCGCCGGGCGATTTGCTTGTCGAGCTTCGCGAGATCCTTCACCGCACCGGCGTCGTACTCAATCCGCCAGGCCATACCGCTTTTCCATCTCTCTCTGGGTGTAGGACCTGCTGCGTCCGGCGCGATGTTCGATGAGCCGCTGCTCGGCAAGATAGAGGGCTTCCAGGTCGCCGACGTGTTCCCTGATGGCCTCGATCATGTAATAGGTCTTGCTCCTGCCGGTGCGCTCCGACAGGCGGACTAAACGTGTTTTCAGGTCTTCCGGCAAGCGGAGAGAAACGGCAGGCATAGGCGCCTCCAGCATGGTGCGTGCACTACAAGTATCGCACGAAATCGCACTCCACGGCGGGTGGCGCGCATCTCAGGGACGCAAACTCACCATCGCTGGGGGTGCCCCAAATCCCGCTTTCAAGATGTGGGAACGCACGCCGACTTGCCGGCCCGTTACGCCATCGCCGTCTTCTCCACCGCCTGCAATCCCCGCGCCTCAATCTCGAACTCGCGCATCTTGTACTTCTGAATTTTGCCCGAGAGCGTCGCCGGGAACTCCGTAACGAACCGCACGTGCTCGGGAACTTTGTAGTACGCGATCTGCCCCTGGCAGAACTGGCGGATCTCCTCTTCCGTCGCGTCGATCTCCGGTCTCAGGCCCGGCCGCAGGCGAATCCACGCCACCACGATCTCGCCCAGCCGCGCGTTGGGAATCCCGATCACCTGCACCTCGCCCACCTTGGGATGCGTGTAGAGGAACTCCTCCACCTCGCGCGGATAGATGTTTTCGCCGCCGCGAATGATCACGTCGCGCGAGCGGCCGGTGATGTGGATGCATCCGTCCTCGCGCATCACTCCCAAATCGCCGGTGCGCAGCCAGCCGTCCGGCTGGATCACCTGCGCCGTGCCTTCGGGATCGCCGTCGTATCCCTTCATCAGCGCGTATCCGCGCACGCACACCTCGCCCTGCTGGCCGCAGGGCAGCGTGTCCTGACTAGCAACGCTCGATTCGGGCTTCGCCTCAAGCACGGCAATTTTGATCTCGGTCTGCGGCATGGCGCGGCCCACCGTGTTCACCCGCACTTCGAGAGAATCGCCGGCGTCGCTCATCGTCACCACCGGGGAGGTTTCCGTCTGCCCGTAGGCAATCACCAGTTCGCCAATGTGCATCTCGCCGAGCACGCGCTTCATCAGCTCCACCGGGCAGGGCGCGCCGCTCATCATGCCNNGGGCAGGGCGCGCCGCTCATCATTCCGGTGCGCAGGCTGGTGAAGTCGTAGCTGGCAAAGTCTTCGAGCGCAAACTCCGCCACGTACATTGCGGGAACGCCGTAGACGCTGGTTGCTCTCTCGTCGTGGATCGCTTTGAGCACCGCCCGCGCGTCGAAGGTCCAGTTAGGCAGTATGATCGTCGCGCCCGAGTTCACCGCGCTCATCGTGCCGATCACGCAGCCGTAGCAGTGGAAGAGCGGCACCGGTACCACAATCTTGTCCTGCTCGGTGTAGTGAAATCCCTGCGCCAGAAATTGCCCGTTGTTCACCACGTTGCGATGCGTCAGCATCACGCCCTTCGGAAGTCCAGTCGTCCCGCTCGTGTACTGGATGTTCGCGATGTCGTCCACGGCCACGTGCTCCGGCAGCCGCCCCTCGGCGTCGAGCAGCGCCGGCCACTCCGGCGAATCGAAATAGATGGTGTGCTCGAGCGCGAGGTCGAGCCCGTGCCGCGCCCGTCCCAGAATCTCCTCGTAATCGGCGTGCTTGTCCTTGTGCCACAGGAAGAGCGCCTTCATCCGCGAGCGCGTCAGAGTGAATTGCAACTCATGCGAGCGGTACGCGGGATTCACGTTCACCAGCGCCGCCCCGGCCCGCGCGCAACCCATGTGCATCACAACCCACTCCGCGCAGTTGGTGGACCACAGTCCCACGCGGTCGCCGCGCCGGACGCCCAGCGCCCACAAGCCGCGCGCCGCGCGATCCGCCTCGGCGCTCAACTCCGCCCAGGTCAGCCGCCGCTCCTGGTGCCGCGACACCACCGCCGGCCGCTCCGGCCAGCGCTCCGCCGTCCATTGGAGCAGGTCGCCAATCGTCAATTCCAGCAGCGGCCCCGCCGGCCCCCGCGCATAGCTCTGGGTCAATATCTGCTCTTCCATCATGGGCATGTTTCAGCCTTTTTCTATAGTCCGCCGCCGAAGTTTCCATCTCGCCGCGCATGGAGCCTGGCTGGCCCAGGAGCTGAACTCGCTCCGCTAGCCCCGCTAACTCCGCTAGCTCCGCTTGTCTCTTGTTGGCGATGAACGGCAGTGTACGCCGCCATCCCAGCCGGCCCGTGTGACCCAGCCCACACCAAAAGGCCGCTCAGGGCCAGCCAGCGAAGCCCCCCAGTTTTCGGTATCATCAGAATCATGACGGTCGCTTCCCCAAGCCGCGCATTTCAAACCTACGATCCGCACCTCGAGCCCATCGCCGCCAAGGTGATGGCCGAGCAGCGGCTCACTGCGGACGACGGCCTCACCCTCTACCGCTCCCATGACGTTCTGGCCGTAGGTTGGCTGGCCAACCATGTGCGCGAGC
>PLSB01000133.1:0-29774 GCA_003165005.1 Acidobacteriaceae bacterium
GCACTGCGTGCAGCAGCCTTTTGGATGAGAGTCGTACGAATTCGCTAGGAGAATCATCCCGCATCTCTAGTTCCCGTTTTGCGGAATCAGTAGCTCCATTCAGGCAGCGCGTGCGGCCGTCCAGCGCGGGTTGTCGCCGTTCGGCGCGAATTGGCTCGCGGTGGGCGGCGCGTTCGATATGCTGAAGGAGCAAGGCGTAAACCATGGGGAAGAAATGACTAAGNNACGACCATCCGCACCTACGGGATGATCGAGGCGGACATTCGCGGAGAACGATTTAAGGACGCGAAGAAGGACCTCTTGAACAACGGCGATCTGTTTACGCTGACGCGGCCGGACGCGATCGGCGATATTCATCGCCGGTTTCTTGAGGCTGGGGCGGACATCGTCGAGACCAACANNGAGTTTTTTGTGGACGATCCGCGCGGGCATGGAGGGCGCAAGGATCCGGAGTTTTATCAGGGTGTGATTGAGGACGAGTTTTTGCGAGGGCTGGCATGGGAGATCAACGAGCAGTCCGCGCGGCAAGGGCGCGAGTGGGCGGATCGCGTGGCCAATGAGACCGGGCGGCAGAGGTTTGTGGCCGGCGCGTTGGGGCCGCTGACGGTGTCGCTGTCGAATTCGCCGGATGCGGACGATCCGGGATTTCGCGTGGTGACCTTCGACCAGGTGAAGACGGCGTATGCCGAACAGGCGCGGGCGCTGATTGCGGGCGGTGCGGATTTGCTTTTGGTGGAGACCGTCTTCGACACGTTGAACGCCAAGGCGGCGCTGGTGGCGATCCGCGAGGTCTTCGATGCGGAGAGCCCCGCCACGAACCGTCGTGAGCTGCCGGTAATCATTTCCGCGGCCGTGGGGCGCGGCGGCGAGACCATGATTTCGGCGCAGACGATTGAGGCGTTCTGGAACGCAGTTGAACATGCGCGGCCGCTGGCCGTGGGATTGAACTGCTCGCTAGGGCCGGACCTGATGGCGCCTTTTTTGCGCGAGCTTGCGGAGAAGGTTAGTTCGGCGGTGTCGTGCTACCCGAATGCGGGACTGCCCAATCCGCTTTCTAAGACGGGCTTCGATCTAGGGCCGGACGACATGGCGCGGTATTTGAGCGAATTCGCGCGCGAGGGGCTCATCAATATTGCCGGCGGTTGTTGCGGGAATACGCCGGAACATATTGCGGCGATCGCCAAGGCGCTCGACGGGATGCCTCCGCGGGAGTTGCCGGTGGCGGATGAGGAAGCGCGCGCGGCATGAGTGCGGACCTTTTTCTTCGGGGCTAAAGCCCCAAATGTTGTGAGCCGTTTTCGGCACGACTGAAGTCGTGCCCTTTCACAAGACGAACTATGTCATCTGTTCGAGAAAAACTCGTAGAGACGCGGCCGTTGCGGTTGTCGGGCTCGCAGCCCTTCACGCAGCAGCCCGGCGTCTTCATCCTGATCGGCGAGCGGACCAATGTCTCCGGGTCGCCGAAGTTCGCTCGGCTCATCAAAGAGGGCAAGTACGAAGAGGCCGTCAGCGTGGCCAGGCAGCAGGTGGAAAACGGCGCCAACGTGCTCGACATCTGCATGGACGAGGGCATGATCGACGGCGTGGCCGCGATGACGCGCTACCTGCAACTGCTGGGGAGCGAGCCCGAAGTGGCCAAAGTGCCGTTCATGGTGGACTCGTCGAAGTGGGAAGTGATTGAGGCGGGCCTGAAATGCATGCAGGGCAAGGGCATTGTGAATTCCATTTCGCTCAAGGAGGGTGAAGCGAAGTTCCGCGAACATGCGCGAACGATTTTGAAGTATGGCGCGGCCGCGGTGGTGATGGCCTTTGACGAGCAGGGCCAGGCCGCGAGCTATGAGGAGAAAATCCGCATTGCGGAGCGCGCGTACCGGATTCTCGTGAATGAGGTTGGCTTTCCGGCCGAAGACATCATCTTCGATCCCAACATTCTGACCGTGGCGACGGGCATGGAAGAACACGCGAACTACGCGTTGGATTTCATCCGCGCCACGCGCTGGATCAAGGAGAATTTGCCGCACGCCAAGGTGAGCGGCGGCGTGTCGAACATCTCGTTCAGTTTCCGCGGCAACAACAAGGTGCGCGAGGCGATGCACGCGGCGTTTTTGTATCACGCGATCGCCGCGGGGCTCGACATGGGCATTGTGAATGCCGGAATGCTGGAGGTGTATGAGGAGATCGATCCGGAGTTGAAGGAGCTGGTGGAGGACGTGCTGCTGAACCGCCGGCCGGATGCGACGGAGCGGCTGGTCGAGCTCGGCGAAAAGTTGAAGGCGGCCGGCGCCGCGGGCGCGGGCGAGGAAGCAGAAAAGAAAGCTGAGGAGTGGCGCAACGCGACGGTGGAGGAGCGGATGAGCCACGCGCTGGTGAAGGGAATTGATGCCTACATCGAGGCGGACGCGGAAGAAGCGCGCGTGAAGCTGGGGCGGCCGCTCAGCGTGATTGAAGGGCCGCTGATGGCGGGCATGAGCGTGGTGGGCGACCTGTTTGGCGCGGGCAAGATGTTTCTGCCGCAGGTGGTCAAGTCGGCGCGCGTGATGAAGAAGGCTGTCGCCTATCTGACTCCGTTTATGGAGGCCGAGAAGGCGCAGATGGCCGCGGCGGGCGAGGCGGTGCGAGCGCGGGGCAAGATCGTGCTGGCGACGGTGAAGGGCGACGTGCACGACATCGGCAAGAACATTGTGGGCGTGGTGCTGGCCTGCAACAACTACGAGGTGATCGACCTGGGCGTGATGGTGCCCGCGGAGAAGATTCTGGAGCGCGCGCGGGAGGTGCGGGCGGACATTGTGGGGCTGAGCGGATTGATTACGCCGTCGCTCGACGAGATGGTGCACGTGGCGCGCGAGATGCAGCGGCAGGGGATGAAGCTGCCGCTGCTGATTGGCGGCGCGACCACCAGCCGCGCGCATACGGCGGTGAAGATTGCGCCGCATTACAGCGCGCCGGTGGTGCATGTGCTGGACGCGAGCCGCGCGGTGCCGGTAACGACGAGCCTGCTGAGCGAAGGGGGACGAGCAGAGTTTGTGGCGCAACACGAAGCCGAATACGAAGCGCTGCGCAAGGCGCATGCGGCGCCGCGGCGAAGCGTGGTTCCGCTCGAAACGGCGCGGGCGCGGCGTACGCCAATCGAGTGGCGCCAAGAGGATCTGGCGAAGCCAGAGTTTGTCGGGGTGCGTTATCTGGATGATTTCCCGCTCGCCACGCTGCGCGAGTACATTGACTGGAGCCCGTTCTTCCACACCTGGGAGCTGAAGGGCGTTTACCCGAGGATTCTCGAAGACGAGCGGCAGGGAGAACAGGCGCGGCAGATTTTTGCGGAGGCGAATGCGCTGCTGGACCGGATCGTTCGAGAGAAGCTGCTGACGGCGCGCGGGGTGTATGGATTCTTCGCGGCGAACGCGGTGGGCGACGATGTGGAGCTGTATGCGGACGGCGAGCGCGAAAAAGTGCTGGAGCGGTTGTATTTTTTGCGGCAGCAATCGGATCGGGAAGGGAACGAACCTTGCCGCTCGCTCGCGGATTTCATTGCGCCGAAAGAGACGGGCTTGCGCGACACCATAGGCGCCTTTGCGGTGACGAGCGGCGTCGGATTGAAGGATCTGGTGGAGCGCTTTCGCGCGGCGCACGACGATTACAACGCGATCATGGCGGAGGCGATTGCCGACCGATTGGCGGAGGCATTCGCGGAGTGCCTGCACAAGCGCGTGCGCCAGGAGTGGGGCTACGGGCGCGTGGAGAATCTGCGCAACGAGGAGCTGATCCACGAGAAGTATCGCGGCATCCGGCCTGCGCCGGGTTATCCGGCGTGTCCCGATCATACGGAAAAGGGAACGATCTGGCGTTTGCTCGATGTGCAGGCGAAGGCGGGAATCGAGCTGACCGAATCATTCGCCATGTGGCCAGGTTCGAGCGTGAGCGGGTTCTATTTCGCGCATCCGAAGAGCCGGTACTTCAGCCTGGGCAAGATCGATCGCGACCAAGTGCAGGATTACGTGCGGCGCAAAGGGATGAGCGTGAAGGAAGTGGAACGCTGGCTGGGGCCGAATTTGAACTACGAGCCGGAAACGAAGTGAGCTGCGGGGAAAAGGCCAGCTGATTCTCTTGCCGCATTCATACCCTGAAGTCATGGTCCCCGTGTCTTTCGCCTCCGCGAGCCCTGCCGCGCAGTGCATTGGCATGGGAGTTTATCCCCGGCGCATTTCCGGGGAACTATACTGGAAACTCTGTTTTTCTCGACGTCTGCCTAAAGAAGGAAACGAAAGATGACCCCAATCGAGAATTCATTGGATGCGCGATGGACAGCACTCGCGGTGAGGCTGGACCGGCGCTCGCGGCTCTTCGCGCTTGGAATTCTTCTCTACATTTTGTTGGCTGCGATCGGAATCGCCTCGCGCAAATTATTGTGGGCAGACGACCAGGTCACGCTCTTGACTTCCCGCATGCGAACCTTCGGAGAGATTTGGCGTTTTTACAAAGACGGACTCGACACTACGGGACCGGTGCAATCTCTCGTAGGGCACATTGGCATGAAGCTTCCGCTGCCGACAGAGATTGGGCTCAGACTTCCGTTCATTCTGGCCTTTCTGTGCATGTGTCTCTGCATTTACGGGTTTGTTCGCCGCCGATACCCGGCAAGTAACGCGCTTGCCGCGCTCATCATGCCAGTCTTATTCTCTGAGCTCTATTACTTCATGACGGGGGCACGCGCTTATGCCTTGGTGCTGTGCGCCACCGGCCTGGCGCTTGTGTTCTGGCAAAATGCATCCGAGGCCAAGATGCGCGCCTGGAGTATTGTGGGACTGTGGCTGGCGCTTGCTGCCGCGATCGCGGCGCATTTCTTCGCAGTGTTCCTGTTCGTGCCGTTCGCTGCCGGACAATTGGCTCAGGACCTGAATCGTAAGCGTCCGGATTGGCCGGTTTGGCTCGCAATTCTAACTTTCCCGCTGGGATTTCTCCCCGTTTTGCCGGCAGCATTGAACGCCAGCGCCAATTTCCGTGCAACCTTCCATGCCAAACCCGGCCTCCGTAACTTCGAGATATCGTATCGCGGGGTGTACACATCGTATGGCTGGGTTGTCGTCAGCGTTTTCCTCATCATCGCCGTCTGGTTACTCTACCGTGAGTTACGCGGCGGATCACACTTAGACGCGGCAATACCAGAAACTACGGGATTTACTCGACCCGAATGGGTACTTATAGGCGCATTAGTGCTGTTTCCGCTTTATGAGGCGCTTGCGTCCATGGCGATAGGCGTCTATGAAGATAAGTTTGCGATTCCGTTCTATATTGGCTTGATTCTGGCTATCTCGGGCGGATTCGCTGAGATTGCGAAGCGGCGGGCCGCGGCGGGCGCTATGGCGTTCGCTGCCATGCTTTGCTGCGCCATCGCCGCGCAGGGACACGCCGCAGCCGTAGGGATCGACGCGCTATTGCGTCCATCGAAGGTCGCTGCTCGCGAGGCAGAGGAGGTAACCTCTGCGCCGTCGATGCAGATAGCCACAGCAAGCCCGCTGCCCGTGATTACCGATTTTTTCACCTATATAGGCGAAGATTACTATGGCAGCGCGGAGCTGCGTCAGCGTCTCTATGTTCCCATCGATTCTGCCGACTACGGCAAGCCGGAATACAGGTACACGCTTTCAGGCCAGCAGTGCGCCAGGCTCTTCGCGCGGATGTTGCCCATCCAAACCGGCGAGATCGACAGTTTTGTCGAGCAACATCGCCACTTTCTTTTACTGACCCACTTTGACGGGCACGAGTGGCTCCCGATCTATCTATTGGACCGGCAGCGGACCAAAGGGGATCTCTCCATTACCCTTCTGGTTGCCGACCCAAGCGGAAACCTTCTGGATGTGCAGGCGAAGTAACGCTTGAAGACGGATGCAATCGGACTGGCGAGCCGGGAATGAGGCGGCGCGTGGGCGGATGCCGGCTACACGGCCACGCCGTGACGGAATCTGCTGCGCAGCTTGAGGAGCGGCCGCTCAATAAAACGGAACGAACAAAGCGCGACTAAGTAGGCAGCTGCTAGCCGGCAGAGCAAGGATAAGATGCTGGCGGCGATGTCTCGCGGGAGAAAGAGCTGCTGCCAGATATAGAGGCTATAGGAAAGTTTTCCGATGTGCGTGGGAACGCGTGCATTGAGCAGTCTAAAAGGCAGGCCCGGCTTGCCTGCCACCACAACCAGCAAAGTGAGCGCGATGGCCACGGCTTCCATGGTGGGGACGAAGAGGGAGACGATCACGGCGGGGATGGAGTGCGGCCTGAAATGGCCGATGAGGATGGGGTCGGCGATCAGCAGGATGGTCGACGTAGCCGCCAACGTGGGATAGACAGGTATTTTTCGAATGCGATCGCACCACGCAGGAGAATCGAGAAGGAACGCCGCTGCGCAGCCTGCCATGAGAATGTCGATGCGGGATTCGAATCCGAAGGTATCGAGCCCCCTTAGCGATGGGAGCAGGAAATAATTCGCGGTTCGCAGAATGGGCCCGGAAACGGCCAGGATGATGGCTAACCGCGGGGAGAGTTTTTTAGGCAACAAGGCAAACAGGCCTGGCCAGACGAGATAGAACTGCTCTTCCAGGCTCAGGGACCAAGTGTGTGCGAGCCAAACCGCATAGTCCTCGGGACGGCTCAAGGTGAGCGGGTAGTTGTGTGTGAAGGTGAGAGCGCGCAGGATATCGAGCCACTCGATGGAGATGACGTGCGTGATCTTCAGCACCGAAACGGTGAGAATGAGAAGCCAGAACACGGGCAGGATGCGAAGAAAGCGCCGGATATAGAAGTTGCGCAGCGAGAATGCGCCGGTCGAATCGCGTTCGCGGATCATGAGCCAGGTGATGAGCAGGCCGCTAATCACAAAAAAAACGAAGACGCCCAGACGGCCAAGATACTCCAGATAAGGTGATTCCCGGACAGGATTATCGACATAAGTATTGTGAGTATGGAGTAGAAGAACGAGCAGGATGGAGATGGCCCTCATGCCGTCGAGCGAGGGTAGATGACTCTGGAGGACGGCCGAGGATCGCGTGCCGGGATTCGGGGATGTCGCCGGTTCAGCCACTGCTTGCATTCTATATGGGAGTGCGCGTTCAACCCTGGAACGACGGCCTGGCGAGAGAAATATTTCCGCCCGTCTTTGCAGATAAATTCCAGTGTTTGTGCAACGCTCAGATAAAGGCCTGAGAAAACCTCAGGCGCATGGCAAGAACATGAGATGCCTCCTCGAACGGCCGGGGCGGAGCTGCCAAGTTGGGCGGTACTGCTTCCGGCCGTTCGTTTTTTGCTCTCCGCGTGAGGTGCATCACTGAGAGACGTGCTTCTCAAGCGCAGATTGCTGCATTGTTGCAGCCGTATGAAGGCGCAAAGAGGAATTTGCGCGGTTTTCTCAGGCCATTGAAGGCACTTTCACGAGCGGCCGTGATACTGATGCCGTGATTTCACAAACAAGGCACAGGGTTCCGCTCATACTTGATCCCGGCTCGACTTCGATCGCAGAAGTTGCACTTGCCTCCGGCGCCGTTTGGCCGCCGCTGGCCACGCCTGCCTCGCGCATTCATGCCGATGTTGGGCGATACCGGTTGCGGCTTGCCGAGACGGCGAAGGATCGCGAGGCCGCGTGCCGTCTGCGGTTCAAAGTCTTCAATATCGAACTGGGCGAAGGATTGGAAAGCTCTTATCATACTGGGCTCGATGTGGATCGTTTCGATACAGTGTGCGAGCACCTGCTGGTGGAGGACAAGACGAGCCGGCGCGTGGTGGGCACGTATCGCATGCAATCCGGAGAAGCGGCGGCGCGGCATCTGGGTTACTACTCCGAACAGGAGTTTTGTCTGGCGCCCTACGAGCCGCTGCGCGCGGGGATTCTGGAACTGGGGCGCGCCTCGATCGACCGCGAGCACCGCACCCCCGAGGTGTTGATGTTGTTGTGGCGGGGGATCGCGCAGTATGCTACCGACATGGGGCTTCGCTATTTGCTCGGCTGCTCTTCCTTGAACTCCAATGACCCGGCGGAAGGTTGGCGGATGTATCGCCAGCTTGAGAACTTCGGGGTTCCCAGGGAGTTTGAGACGGCGCCAACCGCAGCCTATGCGTGCCCCCCGGAGCTGCAGGAGGCCGACGCACCGCCGTTGCCCTGCCAGACCGATCGATCGGGTGATTGCGCGACGCCTGCCACGCAGGCGAAAGTTCCCAAATTGCTCAAGACGTACCTCGCCATTGGCGCGCGCATTGCCGCACCGCCGGCGTGGGACCGCGCATTCCGCACCATCGATTTTCTGACGCTCCTCGATTTGAAATTGCTTTCGGCTGCCGCGCGCAACCGCTTCCTGGCTCCGCTGACTTCATGATGTTCAGGCGGGTCCGGCGTGCTGTGACGCTGGCCTTGGTTCTTGGGCTCTGTATATTGCGTTACTGGCTCAGGCGCATCCACGGACCGCTCACGCTGGAGCAGCGCGCGGTTTGGCTGCAGGATGCGGCGCGCATGATCCTGAGAGCCCTGGGCATTGGGTTCCATGTGGAGGGACAGCTGCCGGCGTGCGGGCTGGTGGTGGCAAACCATCTCAGCTATCTCGACGTCATCATCATCAGCGCGGCCATGCCGTGCTTTTTTGTGGCCAAGATGGAGATCGTCAGCTGGCCGTACTTCGGCAAGGCGGCGCGAACCGGAGGGACGATTTTTGTCGACCGCTCCAGCCTGGCCAGCGCCATGTCGGTCGCCGAGCAGATCTCCGAACGGCTGAGCCTGCCGGTTCCGGTGCTGCTGTTCCCGGAGGGCACGAGCACGGATGGAGCCGAGGTGCTGCGCTTCCACTCAAGGCTCATCGATCCGGCAACCACGGCAGGCGCGCCGATTACCGCGGCTGCGCTGCGTTACATGATCGAAGGCGGCATCGAAGAGCGCGAGCTCTGCTGGTACGGCGACGAGCCGTTTGCGACGCACCTGTGGAAGGTGCTGGGCGTGACCGGCTTCTCCGCGGAGCTTTGTTTCGGCGAGCCGCGCATCTATCCTCACCGGCGCGTGGCCGCCGACCGGACCCACGCGGAGATCACCGCCTGGCGCGAAGCCAACGCACTCGCAACCGAGAACGTGATGGCGGCGCAGTAGGTTCGGGCAAAACCAAAGTGCGTGCGGCGGATTTCTGTAAACTTCAAAGTTCGCCGTTCGCGGCAGCCCCCATACCCGCAATCAACGAAGACGATGGAATGCGCGTGGAGGCGGCGATCCAGCGCAAGACGCCTGGAGCGAGCGGCAGAACAGCGAAGGCCGCGGCCCGGCCGGCGCGCGTAACGGCAGCCCGTGAAAGCCAGGTGGCGAGCGTCATCTGGCGGCTGACTTGCGCGCGAAGAGCGGCGGTGTAGTCGGCGGCGCTTTTGCCGGCGAGGAACATTCGTGCCGCGAGCGTAGCGCTGTGCAATGCGATGGACATGCCGTCGCCCGTAAACGAAGGGATCACGGCCGCCTGGTCGCCAATGCACCAGAGGCCATGCATATTTTCGGCAAGGTAGCCATAAGGGATGGGGGAGATGGCAAGCGGCCGGGGTGTGAGCGCCGTGGCGCCATCGAGAAGCGTGCGCAAGTGGCAATTGCCGCGGAGGATGAAGGCGAGGAGTTGCGGCCAGCCTCCAAGCTCGCGCAAAATGGAGCGGCGCGCGATGAGGCAGAGATTGGCGATGCCGTTTTCGACCAGAGAGATTCCGCCGTATCCGCCGGGGAAGAGATAGAGGCTCATGCGTTCGCTGAGAGCGAGGACTTGCGCGGGCGCGAGCCGCCAATGCAATTTGAAGCCGACGAAACCGGTTGGTTTGGCGGGAGGGCGCAGATATCCGCGCAAATCGTGCTTGCCGGTGGCGAGGAAGAGAGTGGATGCCGAGAGAGAGCGGCCGTCGCCAAGCGTAACCAGCCGCTCGCCGTCGCGAGAAACAATCGCCTCGGCAGCAACGCCGCGCAAGACCTGGCAGCCGTTCTCTTCGGCGCGGCGGAGTAAAGCTGCATCCAGAACGCGGCGCGAGAGCGAGAAGGCCGGGAAGGGAAGTGCGGTCTCGACTAGTTTGTCGCCCGCCGAAATGCTTACGGTGCGGATGAGAACAGCACCGAGTTGGCGTGGCGCAATGCCAGCCTGATGGAGATAGGCGACGGCCTCGGCGCTGAGAAACTCGCCGCAAACCTTGTCGTGGGGCCCGTTTTCTCTTTCGATGAGCACAACGTTTCGGCCCGCGGCGGCCAGGCGCAGGGCGGCCATTGCACCGGCGGGTCCGCCGCCGATGACGAGATGATCGACAAGTTGATTGGGGGCGCGAATCCGGGCAGGGGATGCGGCGATCATTGCGGCTTTCTCCTCATGACGCACAAGCGCGCGGGCTTGAATGGCCGAATGGAGACCGCGCCAGAGGCGAGACCCGCGGCGGCGCACATGCTTTCCCAATCCTGCCGGACGAAGGCGCGCGCGATGGACGCCGAGCTGTCGTACTGAACGAAAGGATGCAGGCGAGCCAGTTTGGCGAAGAGGCGAAGGAAGTGGTAGGGAACGGCCGCGCGCGAGAGATCGTTGACAAGCCAGCCGAACTCGGCATGGAGTTCCAGCCACTCAAGGAAGCGAACCAGGTCCGGCTCGGCGAGGTGATGTGTGAATTGAGAACTGACGATGAAATGGACCGGCCGGCCGGGATCGTGGCGGAGGACGTCGGCGGCGATCCAGCGAATGGTACTTGTGGGAGGGCTGGCTTCAGCGGCGATGGCAACGGCGTCGGGGTTGATGTCGAGGCCGGTTAGCTCGAGGGCGATGCCGCGCCGGAGAGCCCAGCGCTCGATGCGCCGCAATCCATCGCCGTAACCGCAGCCAACGTCGAGGATGTGGATGGGCCGCGTGGTGGACGCGGGCACCACGAGATTGAGCCAGTCGAGGACAGGGCGATAGCCCAGGAACCAGCGATTGAGCCGCGCAATGTCGCGAAGGCAGCCGCGCAACTGCTCTCGCGTGCAGGGCTCATCCATGAGTTCGGTAAGCTGGGCGCGCTGGCGGAAGTCGGGCGTGTGGTTCATGCGGAGAGGTGAAATTGCGACCCGGAACGAGGGCCTTCTTCTGGTCTGGCGTCGCTAAACGGCGTGGAAGATCATGGTCTCGGCAGTCACGCCGGGACCGAAGGACATGGCGCAGCCCAGTTGCCCGGAGCGGGCGCGGCGCATGATGCGTTCCAGAACAAACATCACGGTTGCCGAAGACATGTTGCCATAGTTCGCAAGAATGAGTCGCGAATCGGCAAGGGCGTCGGGAGGCAGCGCCAGGCCCTGTTCGGCGGCGTCGAGAATGGTGCGGCCTCCGGGATGTATCGCCCAGAGATCGATGGACCTGGGGTCCGCGCCGTGCGTAATCTGGCTGCCGGCTGCCGCCAGGCCGCGGCGCAATTCGCCGGGAACCTGGCCGGAGAGAACCATGTCGAAGCCCTGCTGGCCGATGCGCCAGGTGATGAGCTGATGGGTGTCGGGGAGGCGGACGGCGAGAAAACTGTCGATGGCAAGACCGATCGGCTCCGCGCTGACAAGGTAGGCCGCGCAACCATCGGCAAAGACGGTGAAAGCGAGCAACTGCTCCAGGTCCTGGGTCTCCTGCATGTGCAGCGAGCAGAGTTCGAGGCTGAGGAGCAGAACTTTGGCGCCGGGCTGGGAGCGGACGATGTGGCGGGCCGACTTGAGCGCGTTGATAGCCGCGAAGCAGCCCATGAATCCGATCAGGGTGCGCTCGACCGAGGGGTTGAGCTGGAGGTGATCGACGGCCTCATAGTCGAGGCCCGGCGCGTAGAGCCCGGTGCACGTGGTTACGATGACGTGGGTGACGGCCCGGCGCTCGGCTTCGGAGAGGGCGAGTTTGTCGAGAGCGTCGCGCGCCAGCAGCGGCGCAAATTTCTCGAAGGCCTGCATGCGGGGAGCGGTCGCGGGAAAGCTGCCGCGCACGTAGAACTCGTTCAAGTCGCGCACCGATCCATCTTCGGTAACCACCGGCCTCAGGAACGTGTAGCGGTGGTCGATGGCCGCGGCGCGCGCCATGCGGCGAAAGAGATTTCTGGGCTTGCCTTCGGGGAGCGTGGCCTCCACGAAGGCCTGGAAGGCCTGGTGCATATCGTGCGGAGGCACCGCCGTGGCGATGCGGTTGAGATAGGCAGTGGTCATCGTGCCGGTTTCAGGAGAAGGAATGAGCGAGAGCCCTCTGTGAACAGAATAACCTGCAATTTGGCGCGGGATTGTAACCGGCGCGTCACCGGATTGCAATTCATGAGCGCGGAGCAGTAAGAAATCAGAACCAACCAGGCGACATGGCGGCAAATTGCGAGAGACAGATGCAGGACCTCGTGGATTCGACGCGGGAGTGAGGCGGTGGTTAGCCCTGCGAACAAAAATCGTACCCGGGCGTTTCCGCAAAATGCGCGGAAGAGGATGGAGGACGGGCCGGGCGATCGAGAGACGGATGCATCCCGGTCAGGATGGATGGGTGGCGGGCGGCGGGGCTGTGGAACCGCGCACCACGAGGCTGGTGGAAACCAGGAACTCGCGCTTCCTTTTAGGACTTTCAGGATCTTCGGCCTGCGTGTGCAAGGCTTCGAAGGCGGCGCGCGCCAGCTCCACGCGCGACAGGCGGATGGTGGTGAGCGGGGGCAGCGTGTATGCGGCGAAGTCGATGTCGTCGAGGCCCACCACGGAGAGATCCTCGGGCACCCGCAGGCCGGCTGCGTAAGCCGCGCGCAGGACGCCGATGGCGGTCATGTCGTTGGAACAGACGATGGCGGTGGGGCGGTTGCCCAGCTTGCGCAACTGCTCGAAGCCCGCGACGCCGCCCTTGAGCGTGTGGTCGCACTCGATGACCCATTTCTTCTGCAGCGGCAGCCCGGCGGCCGCGATGGCGGAGCGGAAGTCGTTTTCGCGCGTGATGGCCGAATGGAGACTGTGCGGGCCGGCGAGAAATCCGATGGCGCGATGCCCGAGACCGGTTAGATGGCGAATGGCGGCGTGAATGCCGGTGGAGTAATCGAGAAGAATGGTGCTGGCCTTGGGATCGTCAAGCTTGAACTCGGCAAGCACGATGGGAATGCCGCCGTGGACGATCTGGTCAAGCACGGGTTCCTCTTCGCCGAAGGTCATCACGGCCACGCCGTCCACCTTGCGCTCCAACATGCGGCGGGCGCATGTGGCCAGGACGGCGGGATCGCTGTTGGTGGAGCTGACCAGGATCTCGTAACCGTGCGCGACGGCGATCTCTTCGAAGCTCCGAATCAGCTCGGGGAAGAAGGGGTTCGTAATGTTTTCAACAATGATGCCGAGCAGCCGGCTGCGGCCGGAGACAAGAGTGCGCGCGTGGGTGTTGGGCAGATAGTTGAGCTGCTTGATGGCTTGCCAGACACGTTTCTTGAGGCGGTCGCTGACCGGCGGAGAACCGTTGACGGTGCGAGAGACCGTAGCGATGGAAACCCTGGCCGCAGCGGCAACGGCGCGAATGTCGGGTAGTTTGCCGGCGGCCTTGCGGGAGGATCTTCGAGGCACCCACTCATCGTAATCCAGGGAGTGGATGCGCGCTCAGAAAAAGTTTTTGAGGTTTTCCACCGCAGGGTGGGACGGCGAGTCAGCGAGTCGGCAATTCAACGAGTCAGCCTGATCCTGCCTAAAGAAGCTCATCGTTTTCCGAGATCAACAGGCGCAAGTCGCGGAGGTTGTGGCCGGTGGGTCCGGTGACCACGGAATCGCCGATGGCCGTGAAGAGCGTACAGGCATTGAACTCGGCGAGCGACTCTTCGGGGTCGAAGCCGAAGGCGCGGGCGCGGGCCACGGTGGTGGGGTCGGCGATGGCGCCAGCCGCTGGCGTGTTGCCGTCGATGCCGTCGGAGCCGGCGCTGAGCACGGTGAGATGCGCGCCAGGAAACCTGGCGAGATCGAGAGCGCAAGTGAGGGCGAACTGCTGATTGCGGCCGCCCGCGCCCGGCGTGCGGTTGAGCGTCACGGTGACTTCGCCCACGGAGATGAGACAGAGGCGCGCGTGCCTGGCGCGATGGTTGTGGAATCGCTCCAGCAGGTAGCGGGCGGCGTCGGCGTAATCCCAATCGTCGCAGCCGTTGTCAACGATGACGTGATAGCCCGCGTTGCGCGCCAGAGTGCGCGCGCTTTCCACCAGATCGTGGCTGGAGAGCAGAATCTCGTAGACCGAATTCTGGAAGGCCTCGTCCTCACCGCTCATGTTTCTTGCCGAAGTCATAGAACGCGGCCGCGCGGCATCGGGCCACGGCATCTTGTGCGGGAGGAACGTAACCCGCCAGGTCTTGTTGCCGGGCGACTCGGGGAAGTCTTCACGCTCGAAGAACGCGCGGATCGAGGGTGGAAGTTTTTCCGCAAGATCGTATTTGGCGAGAAGCTCGCGCACATCGGCGACGGTGGAGTGGTCGGGCGAAGTGGGACCGGAGGAGAGCGCGTCGAGAGTGCGCAAGGGCACGTCGGGGAGCAGCAGGATCACCTTGGTGGCATCGGGCGCGGCCATCGCCAGGCGGCCGCCTTTGACGGCCGAGAAATGCTTGCGCAGGGTATTGACCTCGTTGATGGGTGCGCCCGAGGCCAGCAGCAACTGGTTGAACGCGATTGTGTCTTCAAGCGTGACGTGCGGATCGAGGGGCAGTTCGAAGAGGGCCGAGCCGCCGCCGGAGATGAGGAAGAAGACAATGGTATCCTTGCGCGCTTTGCGCAGCAGAGCGAGCGCGGCGCGTGCGGCGGCGAAGGAATCTTCGTTGGGCAGGGGATGGCCGCTCTCAAAGTAGCGGAAGCGCCAGTTGCGATTCGCGGGCAACTGATTGGAGGCGCAGATGCCGCTCAGCCCCTGGCGGCGCTTCATGCGGCTCAAAAGAGTTCCGAGCATGGGAGCGGCGGCTTTGCCCAGCGCAATTACGAAGACGCGCTTGAACGTGGAGAGATCGATGGTGGCGGGGCCGCTGCCGTCGGGGAGAAGACGATACAGAAAGCGACCGTCGAATTGCAGGCGGCGGTCGAAGGCGGACGCGATGTCGCATGACTTGAGCGCGCCGGTAAAGATCCCGGTCGCCGTGGCATGCTGCGATTCGAGAGCGATCTCGCTGGCCGGCGTCATGGCAACTGCTCCTTCAACCATCCGGCAAGCGTGAGACTGCGCATGGCTGCCGGGGAGGGCGCACTCTTCAGAGCAGAAAGGGCCGGGCCTTCCTGATGCGTTTCAACTTGTAGGGGTGCGGTAGTCGCGCTCATGCCACTCTTCATTTTACGCCGTTTGGAGCGGAGGGCCAGTGGTGGAGCGTCGCAGCCGCATCGCGAGTAACCGCAGAGGCGATTACGGTATTCTGGCAGTATCATGACGAACGATGCTTCCGCACGCACGCCTCTTGACCCGATCGCGCTGACACGCCAGCTATGCGCGATTGAATCAACGACCTACCACGAGGGAGCGGTGGGGGATTTTCTCGCCGGGTTTCTCGGCGGAAGGGGCTGGGAGGTGGAGAAAACTGCCGTGCCGCAGCCGCCCGAGAGCGCAATTGCGGGGCCGCGATGGAACGTCTATGGCGGGCCTAAAGGGCAGAAGCCGGATCTGGTTTTCTCCACGCACATGGACACGGTTCCGCCGTACATTCCGTTCAGCGAGGATGCGGAGTTTATGTACGGGCGCGGGGTTTCCGACGCCAAGGGGATCATCGCGGCGCAGGTTGCCGCCGCCGAAGCGCTGCGCGCGGCGGGGTTTCGGATTGGCGTGTTGTTTGTGTCGGGCGAAGAGCGCGATTCGGCGGGCGCGAAGGCCGCGAATCTGAAGCCCAAGGGCAGCCGCTATCTGATCAATGGCGAGCCGACGGACAACAAGCTGGCGCTCGCGTCCAAGGGCGCGCTGCGCACGGTGTTTCGCGCGACGGGCAAGATGGGACACTCGGCCTATCCCGAGCTGGGCGAGAGCGCCGTGCACAAGCTGGTCGAGGTGATGGCAAAGCTGCTCAAGCTGGAACTGCCGGGGAGCGAAGACGTGGGGCCGAGCACCTTGAACATCGGACAGATTCAGGGCGGCCGCGCGCCCAATGTGATTGCGGACCAGGCCGAGGCGCAGGTGCTGGTGCGGCTGGTGGGCGACTCGGCGCCGGTGCGCAAGGCGCTCATTGAAGCGGCGGACGGGCTGGCTGAGGTCGACTTTACGCTGGAGATTCCCTTTGTGCGGCTGCGCGCGGTGGAGGGACTGCCCACCGTGATCGTAAAGTTCACCACCGACATTCCGCAGCTTTCGAACTGGGGCGAGCCGTTGCTGCTCGGTCCGGGGAGCATTTTCGTGGCGCACACGCCCTTTGAGAAGCTGGCGAAAAAGGAGCTGCTCGATGCGGTGGAGTTGTACGTGAAGGTGGCGAAGAGGCTGCTGGGGTAGGCAGCAGGTTCCACCCCGTCTGTTTTCCTTCTTAAGTCAACGCTGAAAGGCCGTCCGTTCGCTGCTTCCCAAGAGCGGCCCCCGGAGGACTGTTTCGCTTCGCCATCGGAACCGGATTCTTACGAACCTGAAGAGCCGATGGGAAAAGCGTGTTCTTCAGTCCATTGGCAGCGATCGCGCCGGTGTCTCCTCCAAGATGAGCTTCGAACCCGCGCGGCAAATGCCGGATACAATCCGCCTTCGATGAATCGCCAGGCGCAACGGTTGATCCTAGGGCTCCTCGCTCCTCTTAAAGTAATGGTTCATTGTGGCCGATTGAGAAATTGGAATCACAGGGACCACCATGGCCAAGACAATCCTGGTCGTCGACGACTCCATCACCATGGTGATGAGTCTGAAATCGACGCTGACATTAAACGGCTTTCAGGTTGAGTCGGCCGGCAACGGCCGCGAGGCGCTGGATAAGCTTGCGGCCGGTTTGAAGCCAGATCTGATTGTGACGGATGTCAACATGCCGGTGATGGGTGGAATGGAACTGATCAGAAAAACTCGTGCCATGCCCGGATTGAAATTCATTCCCATTCTGACTCTCACCACGGAGAGCGAACTGGCCAAAAGAAGTGAAGGCAAACTCGCCGGCGCCACCGGCTGGCTGGTCAAGCCCGTCTCCGGCAACGACCTGGTGGCAGTGATCAAGAAAGTGTTGCCGGGAGCCTAGCAGAATGGCCACGACGACGATTGCCGCGAAAGATGCCACCGGTTTCGACCCGGCCGCCGGACCGGCTACGGTCGAAGAGCAGAAGAAGGAGGAACTGCGCCGCCGCATGCGGCGGATCGAGGGCCGCCTGCTGGCGCAAACTTTGGCGGTCATCTTCTTTACGGTGCTGCTTTGGTTCTCGCTTTGGCGCCTGATGGGGCCGGCATTCGACGCGCATCGCACTTCGGCCGCGCTCTTGATGGTTGCCTTCCTGATTGTGCCGACGCTGGCTGTCGAATGGATGAACTGGCGGTCGGCGCATCGCGCGGTTTCCGACATGTGGGCCTTCGGCGATCTGCGCTTCGACGAGCTTTCGCGGTTGCTGGCCGGGGGCAAAGCCGTGGCCGCGGAGATCGGGGATTCGCATGTGTACATCGACGTGCTGCACGAACACATCGGCGGCTCGATGGGGGAATCGGAGCGGGAGGTCATGGGGGCGGTCCTGGAGATCAACAACCTGGTGGAGCGATCGATCGAACAAAAAAAACACCTGGCGCGATCCATCGCAAGCGGCAAGCAACTGACCGAAATCACCAAGGAAAGCGTGGGCCGCAATCAGGAGGTGGTGGCCGCCATCGAGATGGAGCAGGAGATGCAGATGATGCAATTGCGGTCGAATTTCGACCGCATCCGGAGCCTCTCGGGCGGAGTCAGTGCGCTCACACCTCTCATTCGCGTCATCGCTACCATCGCGGATAAGACCCACCTGCTGGCCCTGAACGCCGAGATCGAGGCGGCGCGCGCCGGCGACGCGGGCCGCAGTTTCTCGGTGGTTGCCGCCGAGGTGCGAAAACTTGCTGAGAATACGGCCAAAGCAGCGTCGGACGTTTCCAACAAGATCAGCGCCACCGCGAAACAGGTGGAGTCGGAGCTGCTATCGGCCCAGTCCGCGCTGCAGGAACAGGAGGAAAGGGCCGCGATCAACCATCTGACCAATGACCTTGACAAGATGCAGTACGATTTCTCGCACAACAGCGAGTTGCTGCTCGAAGTCATCTCCGAGGTCGAGAGCAATTACGGCGAAACCGTGGAACGGCTGTCGAGCGCGCTCGGGCACATTCAGTTCCAGGACGTGATGCGGCAGCGGATGGGCCATGTGCAGGAGGCGCTTGGCGATATGCGCGAGCATCTGCAGGAGTTGGCGGGGCTCGCCGGCGATGCCGAGTGGGACGGCGTTCTGACCAGGACCTTCAAAGAGATTCTCGAGTCCCATCTTGGTCAGTACCGGATGGCCAGCCAGACCGAGACGCACCTGGCCGTCTCCGGCGGCCAGGCACAAAGCACCAGCAGCGGGCCGGCCATTGAACTCTTCTAGACCGGTCTGGGCCGCACAGCTTTCCGTAGAGGCGCGCCCAGGGCGGGGCCAGATCGATTCCCCCGTTTTTATGGGAGGAATCTAATGCAATTCTTACTGTTTTCCACTCGCGAATTGCCCTGTTGTCGCCGATGACTCTGAGGTTCCGTGTTTCCGAAGGCCGGGATGCTGGGACGAAAAACCGCGCGCGCGCCGCTCTCTGAACCGATTCAGCCGGCGCGAGCGTGCACCAAGCCTATTCTCACACGTTTGCGGATCCTGCCGGGGGGAAGGAATGGAAATAGCGCTGAACCAGGCCAACGACGCGAGCCTTTTGCGGCTGGAGGGCGCCATGGACATCTCGGTTGCCGCCGAGTTGAAGGCCGCGCTTCTCGAGGCCATGGCGGCGGGAAAAGCCATCCGCGTCTCCGCCGAGGCCGTTACCGAGCTCGATGTCAGCGCCTACCAGTTGCTGTGGGCCGCGGAGCGGGAGGCAAAACGATCCGGATTGCCGTTCGCGTTTACGAGAAGGCTCTCCAAAGAGATCGAGGGCCTTCTGGCGAACCAGGGACTCGAACCACTGGCCGCCGGACAGGAATCGGCCAAGAACCAGGGCGATAAGCCGATGGACTCAAGGGCCGGAAGTTGAATGAATTGCGAGCCATGAAGGAAGCGGTTGCAGGCAACGCCGAGCAGTTCAAGCACAGTTTCCGCGAGGAAGCGCGGGAGATTCTGACGGAGCTTGAGTCCGCGCTCCTCGGGCTGCATGAGAACCGCGGCGATAAGGAAGTGATCGGCCGCATCTTCCGCGGACTGCACACCATCAAGGGCTCCGGCTCCATGTTCGGCTTCGAGCGCATGGCCGCCTTCACCCACGATCTTGAAACCGCCTACGACCACGTGCGCAACGGGCGCCTGGAGATCGGCTCGGAGCTGATCGACCTGACGCTGGCCGCGCTCGATCAGATTGCCGCCATGCTGGAGGAGGGCGCGGAAGGCGTGGCGCCGGCCGATCCGGCGGTCTGCGCCGGCATTCTGGCGGGTGTGCGCAAACTGGCGTCGATCGAAGAGGAGACCAAGCCGGCGAAGAAGAGCCAGCCGGCCCCGGAGCCGCCGGCGGCCGCGGCCGGCCCCATCGAGAGCTGGCGCATCCGCTTCGCGCCGGGACCGGATCTGATGCGCTTCGGCGCCAAACCTTCGCTGCTCGTCAACGAACTCGGCCAGTTGGGCGAGCTGGCGGCAAGAGCCGTCCTGGACGCGGTGCCTCCGCTCGGCGAAATCGATCCCGAGCGCTGCTACGTGCGCTGGGAGATGGAGCTGGCCACGGCCGCCGGCGCGGAGGCCATCCGCGACGTCTTCATCTTTGTCGAAGATACCTGCGAGCTCACCATCGAACCCGCCGCCGGCGCCGCGCCGGCTCTCGAGGAGACTCGGCCCGCCAGCGAGGCCGAGATCACGGCGCGGGCTCTGGCAGAAAAACGCAACGCCACGCCGGGCCGCCGCACCTACGACACGCCCGACAACGCCTCCAGCCTGCGGGTTCCTGCCGCCAAGCTGGACCTGTTTGTGAATCTGGTGGGCGAACTGGTGACGGTGCAGGCGCGGCTGAGCGAGATTGCCGCCAAGCACGACGATCCCGAGATCGCGGCCGTCTCCGAGGAGGTCGAGCGGCTGACCTCGTCCTTGCGCGATAACTCGATGAACATCCGCATGATGCCCATTCGCGCCACCTTCGAGAAGTTCCGCCGCCTGGTGCACGACCTGGCGCGCGACCTGGGCAAGAATGTCGAGCTGACCATCGAGGGCGCGGATACGGAGCTGGACAAGACGGTGATCGATCAGTTGAGCGATCCGCTGATGCACCTGATCCGCAATAGCATGGACCACGGCATCGAGCCGGCCGCATTGCGCGCCGCGCGCGGCAAGCGCCCCACCGCGACCATTCATCTCGCCGCAAAGCACTCCGGGGCCAGCGTGCTGATTGCGGTCTCGGACGACGGCGGCGGCATCGACGCAGAGGCGGTGCGCAATCGCGCCATCGAGCGCGGCCTGGTGGCCGCCGGCGCCGATCTCACCGAGGCCGAGATCTTCGCTCTGCTCTTCCAGCCCGGCTTTTCCACGGCCAAGCAGATTACCGATGTGAGCGGGCGCGGCGTGGGCATGGACGTGGTGCGGCAGCGGGTGGACAGCTTGCGCGGCTCCATCAACGTGGCCAGCAAGGCCGCCGAGGGAACCACGGTAACGCTGCGCCTGCCGCTGACCCTGGCCATCATCGATGGCCTGCTGGTGAGCATCGGGGATGCCTTCTTTGTGCTGCCGCTGGCCAACGTATTGGAGTGCGTCGAGCTGACCCAGGCGGATGTGGAGCGGGCCAACGGCAAGCATATCGCCGACGTGCGCGGGGAGATCGTTCCCTACATCCGCCTGCGCGAGCACTTCGGCATCCGCACGCCGCGCCCGGAGATCGAGCAGATCATGATTGCCTCCACCGAGGGAGGCCGCTACGGCTTTGTCGTGGATAAGGTGCTGGGCAACTGCCAGACGGTGATCAAGAACCTGGGCCGCTTCTACCGGCACGTGAAGGTGGTCAGCGGGGCAACCATTCTGGGCGACGGATCGGTAGCCCTGGTTCTCGATCCGGAGCGGGTGGCGCACGACGCGGTGCGCGCTACCGCGCACGGAGTGCGCGCGGGGCCTTCCGTGGCCGCGATTGCGGCGGCTGTCAAGCAGAGCCTCCGGGGAAGGAGCGCCGCGCCGCAAAGAACAGTTTAAGCCATCGTCGGTGCTGGATCGAGCGCCAGCGCCCGTCAAATAACGATTCAACCTGCTGAGTCTCGCGCTTCCATCTTCCTCCCTAGAGAGCGAACCATGGAAGAGAACGGATTCCAGCGAAAGGAAGGGCGGATTTCATGCCAACTGCATTGGTAAATGAAGCTCGGAAGCCGCGCGGCGCGGTCTCCGGAGACGGCGGGAACGGACACGAGGCCCGGGAACGCGTGAGCGAGAAGAAGCAACTGGTTGAAGAAGACGACGACTCGATGCTTGTGTTGAATGAGATCATGCGCCTGGTGGACGCTGCCAAGGAGGGGCGGCTTACCGAGCGCGGCAAGGCGACTCAATTCAACGGAACGCATCGCGAGATCGTCCAGGGCGTCAACGAGATGTTGGAAGCGATTCTGGTTCCGCTGACGGAGAGCACCCGCATCTTGGCCCAGGTCGCCGAGGGCAAGATCGATGAGCTGATTACCAAGAATTATCAGGGCGATCACGAAAAGATGAAGCAGGGGATCAACAATATCGCCGTCGCCCTGCAGCTCATGCAAAAGGAGATGTTGCGCATGAGCGATCTAGCCAAGGAGGGGCAGCTCTCCGAGCGCGCCAACCCGGGCCAGTTCAAGGGCTCGTACGCGGAGATCGTCAAGGGCGTGAACACCACTCTGGACGCCATCGTGATTCCCGTCGTGGAAAGCACCCGTATTGTGGTTCAAGTCTCCGAGGGCAAGGTCGACGAACTGGTCACTCAAGCCCTCAAGGGCGACCACGAAAAGTTGAAGAATGGCGTCAACAACATCGCTGTCGCGATTCAGCTCATGCAGAAGGAGATGCTGCGCATGAGCGATCTAGCCAAGGAAGGGCAGCTCTCCGAGCGCGCCAATCCTGGTCAATTCAAGGGCTCGTACGCGGAAATCGTCAAGGGCGTGAACACAACTCTGGACGCCATCGTGATTCCAACGGTGGAAAGCACCCGTATCGTGACTCAGATTTCCGAGGGCAAGGTCGACGAACTGATCACCCAGCACCTCAAGGGCGATCACGAAAAATTGAAGAATGCCGCCAACAACATTGCCATAGCGATTCAGCTCATGCAGAAGGAGATGCTGCGCATGAGCGATCTCGCCAAGGAGGGGCAGCTCTCCGAGCGGGCCAAGCCGGATCAGTTCAAGGGATCCTACGCGGAGATCGTCAAAGGCGTGAATACCACCCTGGACGCCATCGTGATTCCAGTCGTGGAAAGCACCCGGATCGTGGTTCAGGTCTCCGAGGGCAAGGTTGACGAACTGGTCACCCAAGCCCTCAAAGGCGACCACGAGAAGTTGAAGAATGGCGTCAATAACATCGCCGTCGCCTTGCAACTCATGCAGAAGGAGATGCTGCGCATGAGCGATCTCGCCAAGGAAGGGCAACTCTCCGAGCGCGCCAAGGCGGATCAGTTCAAGGGCTCGTACGCGGAGATTGTCAAGGGCGTGAATACCACGCTGGATGCCATCGTGCTTCCAACGGTGGAAAGCACCCGCATCGTGACTCAAATCTCCGAGGGCAAGGTCGACGAACTGATGACCCAGCACCTCAAGGGCGACCACGAAAAGTTGAAGAATGCCGCCAACAACATCGCTATTGCACTGCAACTCCTCCAGAAGGAGATGCTGCGCATGAGCGATCTTGCCAAGGAAGGGATGCTCTCCGAGCGGGCCAAGCCAGATCAGTTCAAGGGATCGTACGCGGAGATTGTCAAGGGCGTGAACACCACTCTGGACGCCATCGTGATTCCAGTGGTGGAGAGCACCCGTATTGTGGTGCAAGTCTCTCAGGGCAAGGTTGACGAACTGGTCACCCAGAACCTCAAGGGCGACCACGAGAAGTTGAAGAATGGAGTCAACAACATCGCCATCGCCCTGCAACTCATGCAGAAGGAGATGCTGCGCATGAGCGACCTCGCCAAGGAAGGGCAGCTTTCCGAGCGGGCCAAGGCGGATCAGTTCAAGGGCTCGTACGCGGAGATTGTCAAGGGCGTGAATACCACCCTGGACGCCATCGTGATTCCAGTGGTGGAAAGCACCCGCGTCTTGACGCAGGTATCCCAGGGCAAGGTCGACGAACTGGTCACCCAGAACCTCAAGGGCGACCACGAGATGTTGAAGAATGGCGTCAACAACATTGCTGTTGCGGTGCAACTCCTGCAGAAGGAGATGTTGCGCATGAGCGATCTTGCCAAGGCAGGGCAACTTGCCGAGCGGGCCAAGCCGGATCAGTTCAAAGGCTCGTACGCTGAGATCGTCAAGGGCGTGAATACCACCCTGGATGCGATCATCGGCCCCTTGAACATATCCGCCCGTTACGTGGATCTAATCAGCAAGGGCGACATCCCGCCGCAGATCACCGACACCTACAACGGCGACTTCAACATCATCAAGAACAACCTGAACGTGCTGATCGTGGCCATGAACGACATCACCGCGGCGGCCGAGGAGGTGGCGAACGGCAACCTTACGGTGGAGCTGCATGACCGCTCCGCGCAGGACAAGCTGATGCAGGCGCTGGCTTCCATGGTCAGCGGATTGACGCGGACGGTCTCCGATATCCGGGGGATTGCCGGAGAGGTGGCGGCGGCCAGCCAGTCCATTTCGACGGCGTCGATCCAGGTCTCGAAGGGCGCCAGCGCGCAGGCGGCGGCGGCCGAGGAGGCCTCTTCCTCGATGGAGGAGATGGTCTCCAACATCAAGCAGAACGCCGACAATGCGTCGCAGACCGACAAGATTGCCAACAAGAGCGCCAAGGACGCGCAGGAGAGCGGCAAGAGCGTTCTGGAGGCCGTATCCGCGATGAAGGAGATTGCCAACAAGATCTCGATCATCGAGGAGATTGCCCGCCAGACCAACCTGTTGGCGCTCAACGCGGCGATTGAGGCGGCGCGCGCCGGCGAGCATGGCAAGGGCTTTGCCGTAGTGGCAGCCGAGGTGAGGAAGCTCGCCGAGCGCAGCCAGAAGGCGGCGGCGGAGATCAATCAACTGTCCAGCACGACGCTGCGGGTCTCGGAGAAGTCCGGCGAGATGCTGGACAAACTGGTGCCCGATATTCAGCGCACCGCGGAACTGGTGCAGGAGATCAGCGCTGCCAGCAAGGAACAGGACACCGGCGCCGAGCAGATCAACAAGGCGCTGCAACAACTGGAGAAGGTGATTCAGCAGAACGCCTCGGCATCCGAGGAGATGGCCTCGACAACTGAGGAGTTGACCGGGCAATCCGATCAACTGGTCAGCGCGCTGGGCTTCTTCCACACCGGAGACGAAGGCGGACGGAAGGGCGGAGGCGCAAAGGGCGTCAGGTCCGCGCCGGCCGCTCCGTCGCGGACGGCGAAGGGGGCGGGCCACGCGACATCGACGGGCGCCAAGGGAGGCGGAGTCAATCTCCGTCTCAAAGACAAACACGACGAGCTGGATGGTGAGTTCGAGCGTTTCTAGGTGCTAACCGGGTGCTAAACGGTGCTTGCCGCCCGAGCAAAGTCCGCCCGTGCGGCGAGCACTGGCAAGCACAGTCTTCACAGTGAGAGAGGAGTTTCAGTATGAGTGTCAGCGAAATCACGGAGACGCGGCAGTACCTCACCTTCAAGCTCGGCAACGAGATCTTCGCCACCGATGTGGCCAAGGTAAGAGAGGTGCTCGACCTCACCACCATCACTCAAATCCCCCGCACGCCGGAGTTCATGGCCGGGGTGATCAACCTGCGCGGCAGCGTGGTCCCGGTCGTCGATCTCAGGCTGTGCTTTGAGATGACGAAGACCGAGAGCACGCGCAACACCTGCATTGTGGTCGTCGAGGTGCTGCTGGACAACGAATCGACCATCATTGGCGCGTTGACCGATTCGGTCGAGGAAGTCATTGACCTGGAGCCGGATCAGATTCAGCCGGCGCCGAGGATCGGAACCCAGATCCGGACAGATTTTATCAAGGGGATGGGGAAGCGCGACACGCAGTTCATCATGATCCTGGACATCGATCGCGTCTTTTCGGCCGAGGAGCTTACGGTCGTCCGCGGCCAGCAGGAAGCGGTCAAGCAGGAAGCAGTCAAACAAGAAGCGGTTAAGCAGGAAGCCGCCAAGCCGCCCGCGGGGAAGAAGCATGCGGCAGACCAGCAGTTGGTGGCCGCGTAAGGGGGAAAATGGGGCGGTTTAGAACAGAACAAGCCGCCCCATTCACATCATGGGCGCTCACGACGAATCGATGTCCGGGAGAGATTATGCGCGGCTCAGCGAGTTGATCTATGCGCAGGCCGGCATCCACCTGGGAACGGAACGCAAGACCATGCTCGAGGTGCGCATCAAGCGGCGCCTGAAGATACTCGACCTGCACTCTTATAGCGAATACTGCGATTATCTCTTTGGGCACATCGGACTCAAGGATGAGCTGATTCACCTGATCGATGTGGTGACGACCAACAAGACCGACTTCTTTCGCGAGCCGGGGCATTTTGATTATCTGACGGGGAAGATGCTTCCGGATCTGGCGGAGCGCTTTGCCGGGCGGCATTTCGTGATTTGGAGTGCGGGCTGTTCGACCGGCGAGGAGCCGTACACGATGGCCATCGTGCTGAGCGAATATGCGGCGGCCCATCCCGGCTTCCGCTTCCGCATCCTGGCCAGCGACATCTCCAACCTGGTTTTGGCCAAAGCCGAGCTGGGCGTTTATACCAACGAGGTGGTGGCCCCGGTGGCGCCGCTGCTTCGGCAAAAGTACTTCATGCGCAGCCGCGATCGCGGCTCCAACCAGCTGCGGGTGGCGCCGGAGTTGCGCAAGCTGATCGAGTTTCGCCGTTTGAATTTTATGGATGCCGATTACGGCCTCTCCGACAAGGTCGATGCCATCTTCTGCCGCAACGTGATCATCTACTTCGACCGGCCGACGCAGGAGCGCATTCTGCAGAAGCTCTCCAGTTATCTGCTGCCGGGCGGGTTCATGTTTGTCGGCCACGCCGAGACGCTGCACGATATGAACCTTCCTCTTGAGCCAGTGGCCCCGGCTCTCTACAGGAGGGTCGATGGCCGGGGCTGAGCCATTTGCGAAGGAGGGCTTGCCCGAAATCTACTTGCAGCCCGGTGAATCGCGCCTGGTCAAGGAGCCGGCGATCCTGCGCACCTTGCTTGGCTCCTGTGTGGGGATTGCCTTTCGCGTTCCGCGGCTGGGCATGGGCGCGCTCTGCCATCCCATGCTGCCGCGCTTTCCGGTCAAGCAGGCTTTGACGTTGACGCGTTCCGCCGGACGCCGCTACGTGGACTATGCCATTCGCGATCTGGCCCGCCAGTTTGACGCGATGGGCGCGCTGCGCGATGAGGTCGAGGTGAAGATCTTCGGCGGCGGCGACGTCCTGGTGGCGGTCAGCGATACGGCGCGGCCCACGGTAGGCAGGCTGAACTGCGAGATGGCGATGAAGGTGCTCGAGGAGGAAGGCTTTTATGTCTCCGCTTCCTCGCTCGGCGGCAAGCGCGGCGTCAACATTTACTTCAATACCCAAACCGGGGAAGTGCTGCTGCAACGGCACTCCTGAAACCCTATTCGCGCCCCGGACTGGCGGATTCGCGGAAACCGCCGAAGAAAGAAGAGAGAACACGAGGCCCGGCCCATGAGCACGCCGAAGATACGCGTTCTGATCGTGGACGACTCCGCCGTGGTTCGCCAGACGCTGCGCGAGGTGCTCGAGTCCGACCCGGAGATCGAGGTGATTGCCACGGCCGGCGATCCCTTTGTGGCCGCCGAGCGCATCGCCGAGCAGGTTCCCGACGTCATCACGCTCGATATCGAAATGCCGCGCATGGATGGGCTCACCTTCCTCAAGAAGATCATGAGCCAGCATCCCATTCCGGTCGTGATCTGTTCCAGCCTCGCCGAAGAGGGCGCAACCAGCGCTCTGCGGGCGATGGAGTACGGCGCCGTCGACATTATCACCAAGCCCAGGCTGGGCACCAAGCAGTTTCTTGAAGAATCCCGCATTGTTCTCTGCCAGGCGGTCAAGGGCGCGGCCGGGGCGCGTCTGCACACGCTCGGGCCCATGCACACGGTCGAGCCCAAGCTCAACGCCGACTGCATTCTCTCGCAGGCCACGCACGCCATGGCCGAAACCACGGAGAAGGTCGTGGTGGTGGGCGCTTCTACCGGGGGAACCGAGGCGCTCAAGACTTTTCTCGAGGCCTTGCCGGCCGATTCGCCCGGCATTGTCATCGTGCAGCACATGCCGGAGCTGTTCACGCGCGCCTTTGCCAATCGCCTCGACGGCCTTTGCGCCATCACCGTCAAGGAGGCCGAGACCAACGACACCGTGATCCGCGGACGCGCGCTCATCGCGCCGGGCAACCACCACCTGCTGCTCAAGCGCAGCGGCGCCCGCTACTATGTGGAAGTGAAAGACGGTCCGCTGGTCTGCCGGCACCGTCCCTCGGTCGATGTGCTCTTCCGTTCCGCTGCCCGTTACGCCGGTCCCAACGCCGTCGGCGTCATCATGACCGGCATGGGCGACGACGGCGCGCGCGGCATGTTGGAAATGCTGCACGCCGGCGCCTATACCATGGCCCAGGACGAAGCGACCTGCGTGGTCTTTGGCATGCCCAAGGAGGCGATCCGGATGAATGGCGTCAGTAAGGTGCTGCCACTCGGCGCCCTCGCCGCCGGAATCCTGAGCCATTGCCGTTAGAGCGGGTGCGCGCCGGCGAACCAGGATCTTCCAGACGGGACGCTTGCGAATGTCCCTCGTGAAATCGGGCATGCCTGCCCGCATGCGGCTTGCTTGAGTCCGAGAATCCGTCTAGTTCTCCGGAATTTTGAGGGTACCTTCATGCAGAGAGAGCACTCGATTGGCCAAGAACCGGACCACCCGCCGAGGGTGCGCCTTGCAGAGATTCTTCACTCGGGAACAAGTCACTACGGCGTATAATTCCGGCGTACTAGCGAACCAAAAAGGAGATCCCATGAAGGTCTCGCGGATCTTGTGCCTTGTTCCCTTGCTGGCAGCGTCGGCATTCGGCCAGAACGGGTGGAACGACGATGCGCAGACGTGCCAAAATCAGTCGGGCGACCCGGCGATTGATGCCTGCACGCGCGCCATTGCGTCCGGCCAACTGAGTCAGACCAACCTGGCTGAAACGTACATGAACCGCGGCGTTGAATGGCGCCACAAAGGCGACGACGACCGTGCCATGGCCGACTACGACGAAGCCATCCGGCTCAATCCCAACGATGCCATGACCTACAACGACCGCGCCAACATCTGGTTGGATAAGGGCGACTTGAGCCATGCCATCGCCGATTACGACCAGTCCATCCGGCTCAACCCCAACTACGCCAAGGCCTATTCCAACCGCGGCGTTGCGAACTATTACAGCAAGAATTGGGCTGCTTCGGCGGCGGATTTTGCCCGTGCCCACGAATTAAATTCCAAGGACGCCTACGCTATGTTGTGGCAGGCATTAGCGGGAATGCGCCAGCCGGATTCCGGCTGGGCCGCGCGGCTGGAGGCGCAATCGCAGGGGCTGAGCCAGGACTGGCCGTGGCCGTTGGTGCGCTTCTACGCCGGGCAGATCGATGCCGACCAGGTTCTGGCAGCGGTCGGCGGCACGGATTCGGGCCAGCAGCAGGACCGAATCTGCGAGGCCGGGTTCTATCTTGGCGAGTGGAAGCTGGTTCACGGTCAGGCCCGCGAGGCTGCCGAATATCTCGAGAAGGCGCGGTCGAACTGCCCGCACTCATACTCGGAATATGAGACCGCCGTGCGGGAACTCAAGAACCTTGGGAGCCAATAACACGCCGTCCGGGCAGGTAGCAGCGCGCATCGAGCGACAAGATCCGCGTCCCCTGATCCAGGTTCGACTTCCGGCCAAAAGAGCCTGAAAACACGCAAGTTGCCTCTTGCAAATGCCAAAATGGCCTGCTCCGGCCCGCATGGGAATCTCAGGCCTTGGCAACAGGGCGCAGTTGGAGACACGACGCCCGGAAGTGACTATAATCACAAATTGGAGCGAAATGGTCCGGCTTCCTCACTGCAGTGATTGGGCACTGGGTGAGGCGCTCACAATCGCTCAAGAATATATTTCGGAGGGAATCCCGCCACATGGCGACTGGAGACCTGGCCCTGGGTCAAGAGCAGGGCGAAAGCATGGCACGTCCGCGCATCGCGAACGACTTCAGCATCAATGTAGCCACGGTGAACGGATCGGGGTCGCAGTCCGCCAACAGCGTGCTGCTCAAAAGCATCTTCGGGATGGGCGTTCCGGTGAGCGGCAAGAACCTGTTCCCGTCGAACATTGCGGGATTGCCGACGTGGTTCATCATCCGCGCCAGCAAAGACGGTTACGTGGCGCGCAAGCACGACTCCGAGGTGCTGGTGGCATTGAATCCCGGCACGGCGCGCGAGGACGTGCTGGCGCTGCCCAAGGGCGGCGTGGCGATTTACGAAGAGTATCTGGACCTGAAGCAGTATCGCGGCGACGTGGGTTTCTACCCGGTCCCGTTCGACAAGCTGACCGCGGCCCTGTGTCCCGAGGCCAAGCTGCGCAAGC